>NZ_JBJGYT010000015.1:0-110843 GCF_054050135.1 Geodermatophilus sp. SYSU D00705
CCCGGTCGCCGACCTGGGCCATCGACAGGGTGTAGGCGTCGGCGTCGGTGCGCCGCTGGGCGAACGCGCAGAACCGGCAGCCGGTGTAGCAGACGTTGGTGAAGTTGATGTTCCGGTTCACCACGTACGTGACGTGGTCGCCGTTGACGTCCCGGCGCACGGAGTCCGCCAGCCGGCACAGCGCCTCCAGCGCGACCCCGTCGGCGGTGAGCAGGGCCAGGTACTCGGCGTCGGTCAGCCCGGCCGGGTCCCGCTCGGCGTGCCGCAGCGCGGCCCGGACGTCGGCCGGCAGCGGCGCCGCGGCCGCCCCGGTGCGGGCCGCGTGGCCGCGGACGGTGTCCCAGTCGCCGTAGACGGTGTCGAAGTCGCCGCGCCGGTCGTCGCTGCGACCGGAGCTGTCGACCTCGGCGTGCAGGTCGACCCGGCCGGTGCCCGTGGCGCCGAACTCGGGCTCCTGCCACGGCCGCCCGACCGGGGTGCGGCCCTCGACCGCGAGCCCGTCCGGCCCGGCGAGCGCGGCGACGTGCGCGGCCACCCGCGGGTCCAGCCAGGGCTCGCGCTGATAGGGCGGGTACACCGTGAGCCGCTCCCGCAGGGTGAACCCCGCCTCGGCGGTCCGCGCGGCCAACTCCTCCAGGTGGGGCCACGGGTGCTCGGGGTTCACGTGGTCCGGGGTCAGCGGCGACACCCCACCCCAGTCGTCGATCCCCGCGTCGAGCACCGTCCGGTACTCCTCGCCGATCAGGTTGGGCGGGGCCTGGATGCGCACGTCGGGCCCCAGCAGCAACCGGGCGACGGCGATGGTGGCGGCCAGGTCCTCGAGGTCGGCGTCGGGGTGCGCGCGCATCGCGGTGTCCGGCTTGGCCCGGAAGTTCTGGACGATCACCTCCTGGACCCCGCGGTAGGCGCGGGCGATCTCGCGCAGCGTGAACAGTGCGTCGACCCGCTCGGCCAGGGTCTCGCCGATCCCGATGAGGATGCCGGTCGTGAACGGGACGGCGGTACGACCGGCGTCGTGCAGCACCTGCGTGCGCACGAGCGGGTTCTTGTCCGGCGAGCCGAAGTGCGGGCCGCCCGGCTCGGACCACAGCCGCTCGGCGGTCGTCTCCAGCATCATCCCCATCGAGGGCGCCACGGGCTTGAGCCGGGACAGTTCCTCCCAGGAGAGGACGCCGGGGTTGAGGTGCGGCAACAGGCCGGTCTCCTCCAGCACCGCGATGGCGCAGGCCCGGAGGTACTCCAGGGTGCTGGCGTACCCCCGCTGCTCCAGCCACGTCCGCGCGACGTCCCACCGCTCCTCGGGCCGGTCCCCGAGGGTGAACAGCGCCTCCTTGCAGCCGGCCGCCGACCCCGCGCGGGCGATCTCCAGCACCTCGTCGCGTTCGAGGAACGGTGCCGGCACCCGGTGCGGGACGGTGGCGAAGGTGCAGTAGTGGCAGCGGTCCCGGCACAGCCGGGTCAGCGGGACGAACACCTTCCGGGAGTAGGTGATGACACCCGGCCGGCCCGCGGCGAGCAGTCCGGCGTCGCGCACCCGGGAGGCGCTGGCCGACAGATCGGCCAGCGCCTCCCCCCGTGCGGTGAGCAGCAGCTCGGCCTCGATGCGATCGAGGGCGACCGAGTCGCGGGCCCGGCGCAGCACCCGGCGCATCGCGCTGGGCGTGGGCCGCAGCTCGGTGCCGGCGGGCCGGTCGCGGTGTGCGTCCACGGCGCCCGTCAGATCCGGGCGAGGATCGACGACCCGATGTCGGCGATGTCCCGGCGGGCGGTGAACGGGTTGTAGAGGAACACGCTGAGCGCGTCGAGGCCACTCTCCATCATGAGTTGGGCCTTCTCGAGGAGGTCGTCCGGCGACCCGTACAGGGTCCAGAAGTCGAGGATGTCCTGGGACATGTAGGGCATGTGCCGCTCGTCGAAGCCCTTGGCGTAGGTGTCCCACTGGTCCAGGTGGCTGGCGGCGCCCATCTCCTCGGGGGCGCCCATGATCGTGTTCTGGACCATGGCGATCGACTTGTCGACGATGTCCGCGCCGATCTCCTCGCGGAACTTCTTGAGGTAGCCCATGTCGCTGATCGTCGAGCCCATGGGCGCCGTGGTGCCGAAGCCCTTGGTCAGGGCGTCCTCCCAGGTCTCGCCGTTGCGCAGTTGGTAGAAGAAGGTGAGCCCGATCAGCTTCACGCTGCCCGGCGGGCGCCCCGCCGCGGCGACCTCCCGCTCCAGCTCGCGTCGGACGATCTTGATGAAGTCCGGGTTGGGCCCGACGCAGTAGAGGATCGCGTCGGCGTACCGGGCGGCGTTGGCGACGCCCTTGGGCCCGCCGGCGGCGATGTAGACGGGGAAGTCGGGGTCGGTGCGGAAGAAGCCGGCGTCCGGGGCGCCCAGCAGCTGCGCCGCCTTGGTCTCGCCGCGCCATGTGTGGTCGGCCCGGCCCCCGCGCACCAGCGCGGAGATCACCTGCACCGCCTCGGCGAGCTCCTCCGGCTTGGCGCTCTTGCGGCCCATGGCGTGCAGCGCCGAGTTCGCCGTCCCGAGGCCGAGGAAGGCCCGCCCCTCGGAGACCAGGTTCAGCGTCGCCAGCGAGTTGGCGACCGAGGGCGGGATCCGGGTGAGCGGGTCCATCACGTACGGGCCGAGCTTGATCGTTGAGGTCTCCCGCGCGGCCAGCGCCAGGAACTGGAAGGGGTCGCTGGAGTGCAGCGGCCCCTGCCCCGCGCCGTAGTGGGTGATCCCCACGTCCTCGGCGAGCTTGACCTGGTCGAGCCCTTCGATGTGCGCGAGATTGCCGACGATGAAGTCCACGTGCGCCTCTTCTCGGATCGGGTGCGGACAGGCAGGTCTCACCGCGCTGGAGCCCCGGGCGAGCTCGTCGAGCAGGCCGCTGTGCTCGGTCGGGGCCCGGACGTCGAGCCGGTCGAGGGACCGGCCCGGCCAGGACTCCGTTCCGGGAGCGCCTACTGGAATGCTGGCATGCTAGGGGGACAGATGTGATCTGCGCAACGACCACCTGGCTCTCCTCCGGCTCCGGCGTCCCCGGTCGGGATCAGGTGCGGCCGGGTCCGCCCCGGCGGCGGGCACGGCAACTCCCCCGCCGCTCGCCCCGCCGCAGCTCACGCCGGGTCGTCCCCCCAGAAGCCCCGGCTCTCGAGGTGGGCGACGAGCAGCCGGCCGGCGTGGCTCACGTGGCTGCGCATGGCACGGCGGGCTTGCTCCGGGTCACGCCGGCGCAGCGCTTCGATGATCGCGCCGTGCTCGGCGACGGAGGCCCCCTGCCACCCTTGGATGTCGGCGTAGAAGCGGCGCGGGGCGTACCGGGCGAGGCTGCCCAGGACCCACGTCAGCTTCGGCGAGGCCGCCCCGCGGTAGACCGCCCGGTGGAGCTGGAAGTTGAGTTCCTCCATCTCCTCCGTCGCTCCCCGCCGGGAGGCCTCCTCCAGCTGCTCCTGCAGCGCGGTGAGGCGGTCGACGACCTGCGGCGCGAGGCGCTCCGCGGCCCGCCCGGCCAGCTCCGCGGCGACGTCGGCCTGGACCTGGAAGAGGTCGGCCACGTCCTGCCGGCTCAGCGGGGCGACGACGAAACCACGGCGGGCCTCCAGGCTGACGAACCCCTCGCCACGCAGCGACAGCAGCGCCTCGCGCACCGGCGTCGCGCTGACTCCCAGCTCCTCGGCGATGCGTTCCAGCCGGAGGAACTCGCCCACGCGCACCTGCCCGGACATGATCAGGTCGCGGATGTAGGACGCGACCTCGTCACCGAGCTGCACGCGCGTGCGCCTGCGGAAGTCCGACGCCGAGGGCAGACCGTTCCGCACCGACGGGCCGGGCGCACCTGGCTCCACGTCGCTCCTCCCCAGCAGGCCCACCCGGGATCGCGCACCGGGACGCTGCTGTCCCACGGAGCCATCTTCTACATTGTATGGTGCGCCACCATGGCCGGACCGACCTCGTCCCTGCCCCTGGCTGGGCTGGTCGTCGTGACCATCGAGCAGGCCGTCGCCGCCCCGCTGGCCACCCGCCACCTGGCAGACCTGGGCGCGCGAGTGATCAAGATCGAGCGACCCGGGCGCGGCGACTTCGCCCGGGACTACGACACGACCGTCCACGGCCTCTCCAGCCACTTCGTGTGGCTGAACCGCTCGAAGGAATCGGTGGCACTGGACCTCAAGCGACCCGGGTGCCGGTCAGTCGTGGAGCGGCTGCTGGATCGTGCCGACGTGTTCGTGCAGAACCTCGCCCCCGGGGCGGCCGAGCGCCTGGGGCTCGGCTCGGAGACGGCCCGGGCCACTCGCCCGCGCCTGGTCACCTGCGACGTCTCGGGATATGGCGCGGAGGGTCCGCACGCCCACCGCAAGGCCTACGACCTGCTCGTGCAGGCGGAGGCGGGGCTCCTGTCGGTCACCGGGACGCCGGAACACCGCGCCAAGGCGGGGATCCCCGTGGCCGACATCGCGGCGGGGACATACGCCTTCAGCGGCATCCTGGCGGCGCTCTACGAGCGCGAACGGACCGGCACCGGCCGTGCCGTGCGGGTGTCCCTCTTCGACTCCCTGGCCGAGTGGATGGGCTTCCCCTTCTACCACGGGGCCTACGGCGGGCAGGCGCCGGTGCGCAACGGTGCCGCGCACGCCGCGATCGCCCCCTACGGCCCGGTCCGCACCGGCGACGGGAAGCAGGTCGTCCTCGCGGTCCAGAACGACCGTGAGTGGGCCCGGTTCTGCGACGTCGTGCTCGAGGACCCGGCGCTGGCCACCGATCCCCGTTTCGCGACGAACAGCCGGCGCGTGCAGCACCGGGCCGAGCTGCAGGAGCGGATCGAGCAGCGCACCGGCCGGCTGCCCGCGGAGACCGTGGAGGACCTCCTGGACCGCGCCTCCGTGGCTCACGCGCGCATCGCGGACGTGACCGCTCTCGGCGACCACCCGGCCCTCACTGCACGGCACCGCCTGCGAGAGGTCGCTTCCCCGGCCGGCCCGCTGCGGGCCCTCGAACCTCCCCTGACCGGCCCCCACCGGCCGGCTGCCATGGGGCCGGTGCCGGAGGTGGGCGAGCACAGCGTCGCCGTGCTGCTCTGGGCCGGCCTGGATGAGTCGGAGGTCGCGGCGGCCCTCGGCCCGGCAACTCCCCGGTCGGCGCCATGACCACCGCACTCCCCCTTCCCCCACGAGGAGACGCCGGATGCCCCAGCTGAGCGAGGAGGAACGGGCCATCGTCGCGACGGTCCGCCGCTTCGTGGACCGCGAGGTGGTGCCGGTCGCCACCGAGCTCGAGCACAGCGACACCTACCCCGAGGCTCTGATCGAGCAGATGAAGGACCTGGGCGTCTACGGGCTGGCCGCGCCCGAGCGCTTCGGTGGCCTCGGCGTCTCGACGCCGTGCTTCGCCGCGGTCACCGAGGAGCTCGCCCGCGGCTGGATGAGCCTGGCCGGGGCCATGGGCGGGCACAGCGTCGTCGTCAGCCTCCTCACCCGGTTCGGCACCGAGGAGCAGCAGCAGCGCTACCTCCCGGCCCTGGCGACCGGGCAGCTGCGCGCCACCATGGCGCTCACCGAGCCCGACGGCGGTTCGGACCTGCAGAACATGCGGACCGTCGCCCGTGCCGACGGCGCCGGCTACGTCGTGAACGGCACCAAGATGTGGATCACCAACGCCCGCCGGTCGGGGCTGGTCGCGCTGCTGTGCCGGACCGATCCGGACGCCCGGCCCGCTCACCGGGGCATGAGCATCCTCCTGGTGGAGCAGGGGGCGGGCATGACCGTCTCCCGCGACCTCGCCAAGCTCGGCTACAAGGGCATCGAGACCTGCGAGATCGCCTTCACCGACTGCCGTGTGCCGAGCACCCAGCTGCTCGGCGGGGTGGCCGGTGCCGGCTTCGCGCAGATGATGCGCGGGCTGGAGCTCGGCCGGATCCAGGTCGCCGCCCGGGCCAGCGGGGTCGCCCGCGCGGCCTTCGAGGCCTCTCTGGCCTACTCGCAGCAGCGGGTCGCCTTCGGGGTGCCGATCTGGCAGCACCAGTCGATCGGCAACTACCTGGCGGACATGGCGGTGAAGCTGGAGGCCGCCCGGATGCTCATCACGGCCGCGGCCGAGCGCCTGGACGCCGGCGCCCGGTGCGACCTGGAGGCGGGGATGGCCAAGCTCTACGCCTCCGAGGTGTGCCTGGAGCTCTGCCAGCAGGCGGTGCGCATCCACGCGAGCAACGGCTACGCCGCCGAGTACCCCGTCGAACGCTTCTACCGCGACGCCCCGCTCATGGTCGTCGGCGAGGGGACGAACGAGATCCAGCGTTCGATCATCGCCCGCCGGCTGGTCGAGCGAGGCGGACTGCCGTACGCATGACCCCGCCCCACCACATCTGACACCGCCGACAGCCGCTCCCGCGGGACGGCTGGGATGGGGAGCCCACTGCCATGTCCCTGGCCCTCTGCGCCCTGTCACACACCCCGGTGATGGGCGTCCACCAGCCCACCGACGACGTCGTCGACCGGGTGCAGGCGGCGATCGACGACGCCCGGGAGTTCGTGGTCGCGTTCGACCCCGAGCTGGTCGTGGTCTTCGCCCCCGACCACTACAACGGCTTCCTCTACGACCTCATGCCGTCGTTCTGCATCGGGGCCGCCGCGACGGCGGTGGGCGACTACGGGACGTCGGGCGGTCCCCTGCCGGTGGACGGCTCGGCGGCACGGACCTTCACCGCGACCGCGCTGGATCGCGGGGTCGACGTGGCGTTCTCCGAGCGCATGACCGTCGACCACGGCTGCGTGCAGCCGCTGGACCTGCTCTTCGGCGGCATCGACGCGGTGCCGGTCGTGCCGGTGTTCATCAACTGCGTCGCCGAACCGCTGGGCCCGGTGGGTCGCGCGCGCCTGCTCGGCGAGGCGATCGGCTCCGCCGCCCTCGGGCTGGACCGCCGGGTACTGCTGCTCGCCTCCGGCGGCCTGTCCCACGACCCGCCGGTCCCGCGGCTGGCCGAGGCCCCGCCCGAGGTGGCCGAGCGGCTGATCGCCGGCCGCAACCCGACCCCCGAGCAGCGGGCCGCCCGTGAGGCGCGCGTGTTCGACGCTGCGCTGGCCTACGCGGCCGGGACGACGGACCTCATGCCGCTCAACCCCGAGTGGGACCGACAGTTCCTCGCGGTCATGGCCTCCGGGGACCTCGCGCAGATCGACTCGTGGAGCAACGAGTCGTTCGTCGACCAGGCCGGGCACTCCTCCCACGAGGTCCGCACCTGGCTCGCGGCCCACGCCGCCCTGTCCGCCCACGGCCCGTACGACGTCCGCTCCAGCTTCTACGAGGCCATCCCGGAGTGGCTGGCCGGCTTCGGCCTCACGACGGCACAGCCGCGGCAGAGCTGAGCGGGGCCGGCGGGCTGCGAGCAGAGGAAGGCCACCACGGCGCCGAGGTCGGCCGGTTCGCCGACGGCGTTCGCCGGCACGTCCGCCGCGAGGTCTGCCAGCCGCTCCCCGGCCCAGGACTCGAGCCGTTCCGTGCGGTGGTAGCCCGGCTGGACCGTGTTCACGGTGACGCCGTCCGGGGCGACCTCCAGGGCGACCGTCTTCAGGAACGCGGTGAGACCCGACCGCCCGGTGTTGGACAGGATCAGGTCCGGGAACGGCTGGCGCACCCCCACCGACGTGATGGCCACGACCCGACCCCAGCCCCGCGACTGCATGTCCGGCACCGCTGCCTTGCACATCGCGACCGCGCTGAGCACGTGGTTCTGCAGCGCGGGCCCGTACGCCTCGAACGCCGTGGACCCGAAGGTCCCGGCCGGCGTCCCTGGCACGTTGACGACCAGGATGTCGACCTGACCGAGGGCCCGCTGCGCCTCGTCCACGAAGCCCGTCGCGCCCTCGGGCGTGCTGACGTCGGCCTCGATCGGGACGACTTCGCCCCCGATGGCGGCGGCAGCCTTCTCGACACGCTCCCTCTGCCGCCCGCAGATCGCCACCTGCACACCCTCGGCCGCGAGCGCCTGCGCCGCCGCGAAACCGAGCCCGCTGGTCGACGCGGCGACGGCCGCGCGCTTGCCGGCAATACCCAGGTCCATGATCCACCCGTCTGCAGAGGAAGCAGTTCGTGCCGCCGATCGGAACGCCGGACGACCTAGTCGAGCGTCGAGCGCAGGAACTCCAGGTGGAGGGCGTTGAACCGCTCGGGCTGCTCGTAGTGCGGCCAGTGGCCGGCTTCCTCGATCATCTCGAACCGGGCCCCGGGGATGGAGTTCGCCCAGAAGTGCCCTTCGGCGACCGTGCTCGTGGGGTCCTCGGCGGTCCACACGACCAGTGTCGGGGCCTGGATGCGGCCCAGCCGCTCCTCGGTCATGAGGTTCTGGGTGCGGACGTCCATGTCCTGCAGGACGAGGATGTTCCCGACGTTCTGCTTCATCTCCGGCTGCTGGTAGATCGCGTGCCGGATGGCGACCAGCTCATCGGTCACGCTGGTCTCGGGATGGGCCATGAGCCACTCGATCCTGCGGCGGGTGCCGATCGGGTCGCTGTTCTCCACCGCGGCGAGCGTCGACGTGCGGATCTGGTCCATCACCTCGGGCTTCGCCACGGTGCCGCCGGGAGCGAGCAGGGAGAGGGAACGCACGCGGTCGGGGTGCTCGGCCGCCGCCCAGGCAGCGACCCAGCCCCCCAGGGACTGTCCCGCCAGGTGCGCGCTCCCCACGCCGCAGGCGTCCAGGTAGCCCAGCAGGTGCTCCACGTAGGCCGGGATCGTGTACGGCCGGTCCGGCTTGCCGGTGTACCCGTGGCCGAGCATGTCGATGGCGTGCACGGTGAAGTGCTCGGCGTGTGCGGCGATGTTGCGGCTGAAGCCGTCGAGGTGCCCGCTGGTCCCATGCAGGAAGACCAACGGCGGGCCCGAGCCCGCCCGCAGGCTCCGCGTGGGGATGCCGTCGACATCGATGGAGCTGACGCTGAACTCCAGCCCCGTCAGATCGGTCCACACCGTCATCGGTGATCTCCAGCTCTCGTCGGAAGCGACGTCGAGCGCCCGGCGGCCACTCGGAGGGCAGGGCTCCGGCGTCGCGCTCGCCACCGCAGCCCCGGACGGTTCAGGCTGCTGCCCTGCGGACGCCAAGCTAAGCGGCGGCGCGGTAGGGGTCAAGTATTTTATACGAGACGTGCCGCAGGCTCGGGACCTGCGACTCCCGGCCCGCAGACATGCCGGAAACCGGCTGCGCAGGGCGGCCGGAACCGGCGTTTTCCGGCTCGGACCCGGCGGCGACCCGCGGCTACCGTGCGCCCGGCTCACCCCCCCGACCGGCACTGTCGACAGGAGACACCGTGGTCAAGTCCTGGATGTTCGACATCTTCAACTACCCCTACGACAAGCGGGCGGAGAACTTCGACCCGGCACTCTGCTCGGAGCTGTACGACTGGCACTTCGACACCTGGGTGGGGGCCGAGGACCAGGGCTTCGACGGTGTCTTCTTCAGCGAGCACCACTTCACCGCCTACACGGTGAGCCCGTCGCCGAACCTCCTCGTCGCGGCGGTGGCCGCGCGGACCACGAGCATCCGGCTGGGCGTGATGGCCAACATCATCCCGTTCCACGAGCCGCTGCGGCTCGCCGAGGAGGCGGCCATGCTCGACTACCTCACCCACGGCCGCCTGGAGGTGGGCCTGGGCCGCGGCGTGGACGAGCTGGAGTTCCACAAGGCCGGCGTCCCGATGGAGGAGACCCGCCCGCGCTTCGAGGAGGGCATGCAGCTCATCCACGAGGCATGGCGCAACCCGTCGTTCACCCACCACGGACGCTTCTGGGACTACGACGACGTCGCGGTCTGGCCGAAGCCGATCCAGCAGCCGAACCCGCCGGTGTGGATCACCGCCCTCAGCCCGGCGACGACCGAGTGGGCCGGCACCCAGGGCTACAAGATGGCTCACACCTTCCTGCCGGTCCCGGACACCAAGGACATGTTCGACCGGTACCGCAAGGCGGCCCGCGAAGCCGGCAACTCGACGGCGCCCGACCGGGTCGCGGTGATGCGCAACATCTTCGTGGCCCCGACCGACGCCGAGGCCAACGATCTCGCCGAACCGGCCCTGGACCACCTGTTCGGCCTCTTCCGGACGCACGCCATCTTCGAGGACCTGGACAACGTCCCGAAGGGCTACGAGTACTACCAGTCCTTCTTCCGCCCGTTCGTCCAGGACAACGTGAGCTGGAAGGACCTCAACGACGCCGGGATCATCTGCGTCGGGTCGCCGGAGACGGTCCGGGACAAGCTCGTCGCCCAGGCCGAGGAGCTCGAGTGCGGCAACATCATCGTCTGGGGCACGTTCGGCAACCTCACCGAGCAGCAGACGAAGCGCTCGTACGAGCTCTACTCCCAGGGCGTCATCCCGGCACTCAAGGGGCTGCGGCTCCCCGGGGAGGAGCCGAACGCCGGCTGAGCCACCCGAGCCCCGGGGCCCGCACGTCTTCGTCACGGGTCCCGGGGCCCGGGTCATCCCCCCGAGCGCAACGTGTCCGACGGGGACCGGCCGTACTTGCGCCGGTAGGCCACGGCGAACCGGCCGAGGTGACCGAAGCCCCAGCGCAGCGCGACGGCGGTGACCGTGGTGCCGTCGCCCGCCTCCGCCAGTTCCCGGTGCACGCGTTCGAGCCGGACGTCGCGCAGGAACTCCATCGGCGACATCCCGACGTGGCTGTGGAACGCCGCCTGCAGGGTGCGGACGCTCACGCCTGCCGCGTCGGCGAGGTCGGTCGTCGTCAGCGGGTCGTCGGGGCGCTCGATCATGAGATCCATCGCGCGCCTGACGTGTCGTGGCCGGCTCGGCCCGGGGGGTGCGGTGAGCACGTCGCTGAGGTCGTGCGGCTGGGCGGCCAGCAGCCCGCTCATGACGAAGTCCTCGACCTGGGCGACCATCAGCCGGCTGGACAGCCAACTGCCGGCCACCGTGTCGAGCTCGGTCACGATGCTGCCCAGCAGGGACACGAAGCTGCGCACCGCCGGACTCTCGGCGAGGGCGAAGCGGAAGGCGATCGGCCCGCCACTGGGGCGGCCGACGGTGCGTTCGAAGTGGTTCTGCAGCGCCTGCTGGTCGATGCGGACGGCGATCTGGGCGCAGTCACCGCCCCAGCTCATCCGCCATTCCTGGCCCGGGGCGAAGACCACACCCTGACCGCGGCGCGACTGGTCCACCTCGTCACGACCGCGCCACGACCGGACGGCACCCCGGTGCAGGAGGTTCAGGTGGTAGCACGGACCCATGGCCCCGAGCCCACCGATCTCGACCGGAGCGCCGTAGCGCGAGTAGGCGAAGGTGACCCGGTCGAGCACGACGGCGTGCAGCCGGGCGGCCACCGCCCCCGGGCCGGCGACGTCGACGTGGTGAGGCACGAAGACGTTGCCGATGCCATGGCGGGCCTCGTCGAGATCTGCGGATGCCAGGACGACGTGGCGGGACAGCGGTTCCGTCCCGGGCCCACGCGCGCCGGTCAGCTCTTGCCTCGTCATCTCACCGCTCCGAACGGCTCCCCCGGTGCCGGGCCGCGGTGGACGACGACTCCTCTGGCGAGGGTGCTCACCGGCCACCGCGGCATCCGGACCCCGGTCACCCCTCCTTCGTCAACCAGTCGATGACCAGTTGGTTGAACGTCGCCCGCTGCTCCCACTGCGGCCAGTGCCCTGCTCCGTCGATGAACTCGAAGCGACCACCGGGGATCTTCTCGGCCATGTCCATCCCCACACCGGCGGGCCCGGAGGGGTCGTCCGACGTCCAGATCACCATCGCCCCGTGGGGAACGGCAGCCAGCTCCTCATCGGTGACGAGATTGCGGCGACGGGTCTCCGGGTCCTGCAGGCACAGCAGGTGCCGCATGGACTCGGCGAAACCGGGACGGTCGTAGATGGTCCGCCGGATGGCCACCAATTCGTCAGTGACGGTTGTCGGGTCGGCCATCAGCCATTCCAGCCGGGCCCGGATGTTCGCGTCACTGGGATCGTCCGCCGCCGCCTGGGAGAGGCTGCGGATCCGCTCCATGACCTCCGGCCGGGCCATCGTCCCGCCCGGGGTGTTCAGCACCAGACGCCCGGTCCGGTCCGGGTGAGCGGCAGCGAACTTCAACGCCACCCACCCGCCGAGGGACTCCCCGCTGAGGTGCGCCCGGGACACACCCAGGACGTCGAGCAGGCCGGCGAGGTGCTCGACGTAGTCGGGCAGCTCGAGGTCGCTCGTGGCGAGGGTGGTGTACCCGTGCCCCGGGTAGTCGTAGGCGATCACCCGGAAGTGCTCGGACAGCGGTCCGATGTTGTGGGCGTAGGCCTCCAGGTGGCCGCCGGTGCCGGGCATCAGCACCAGCGCTTCCCCAGAGCCGGCCTGCAGCACCCGGGTGCGCCACGGACCGACGTCGATGTGCTCGACGCTGTGCGGCACGTCGCCGAGGGCGACCCAGACGGGGGTGTCGCTCATGCGGTCGCGCCCTCCGTGGCGCCCAGCGCCTGGGTCACCTCGGCGGCCGTGGTGATCTCGGCGAGCAGCCCCATGGAGCCGACGGAGGCCTCGTGCGCCTCGAGGGTCCCGGCCGAACAACCGTCCTCGACCAGGATCGTGCGGTACCCGTGGTCACTGGCGCCACGAACGGTCGCCTCGACCGAGGCATTGGTCGCCACGCCCGAGACGATCACCGTGCTGACGCCCAACTCCTCGAGCAGGCCCTGCAGGGAGGAGTCGACGAACGGACCGACCCGCCGGTGCGTGACGACGTGGTCGCCATCGGTCGGCGCGACCTCATCGATGATCTCGGCCGAGGGGCTGCCCTCCTTCAGGCAGCCGAACTGCGAGACCATGCCCAGCAGCGGAGAGTTGGCGTGCAGGTCGGAGTAGTCGGGCTGCCACGCCACCCGGGTGTAGATCACCGGGACGCCGGCCGCACGTGCCGCGGCGATCAGATCGGCATTGACCGCCACGACGTTGCGAGCGACGACCTGTTCGTGGAAGAAGCCGGCGAAGGCACCGTCAGCGCCGACGATGTCGTTCTGCAGGTGCACGACCAGCAGCGCGGTGGTGCGGGGGTCGAGGTCCATGGGGATTCCTCCTGGTGTCCGTGGATGGGCCGGATGGGTCGGGGACGAGCAGGTCAGGCGCGGGCGAGGATGCTCTTGCCGATGTCGTTGATGTCGCGCTCGGCCGTGTAGGGGTTGGACAGGAAGACCTGGACCAGATCGACCCCGGACTCGGTGATGAGCTGCGCCTTCTCCAGCAACTGGTCCGGGCTGCCGTAGAGGCACCAGTAGTCGACGAGCTCCTTGGTGATCAGCGGCAGGTGCTTGGGGTCCAGGCCGCGCAGGTACTGCTTCCAGACGTCGAGGTAGTGCGGCCGGTCGACGGCGTCCGGGTTGCCGAGGTAGGCCATGGCCGCCTCGTTGGTGGCGTTGACGATGTCGCCGCCGAGCTCGTCGACGTGCTGGTTCATGAACCCGATGTTGGTCAGGCAGGAGCTGATCGGACCCGAGCCGAAGCCCTTGGTGATGCCGTCTTCCCAGGTCTCACCGTTGCGCAGCTCGTAGAACCAGGTGACGGCGACGAGCTTCACCGAGCCGGCCGGGCGGCCGGCATCGGCGACCGCCTTGTCCAGCTCGCGGCGGACCAGGCCGATCATCTCGGGGTTCGGACCGAGGCAGTAGACGACGGCGTCGGCGTACTTGGCGGCCTCGTGCAACCCCTTGGGGCCGCCGGCCGCGACCCAGATCGGCACCCGGTCCTCGATGTTGTACCAACCGGCGTCGGGGTCGAGGAACTCGATCTCGCGCTGTTCACCCAGCCAGTCGTGGACCACCCGCTCGCCGTTCAGCAGCCCGCGGGAGACCTCGAGGGAGTCGGTGAGCTCCTTGATCCGCGCGGTGCGGTGGCCCATCGAGCGCAGGGCGTTGTTGGCCGTGCCGATGCCCAGAAAGGTCCGCCCTGGCGCCAGGGCGTTGAGCGTGGCGATCGAGTTGGCGGTGACCGGGGCGATGCGGGTCAGCGGGTTGGTGACCATCGTGCCCAGTTGGATGGTGGATGTCTGCTGCGAGGCGATGGCGAGGAACTGGTACGGGTCGCTGAACAGCAGCGGCCCCTCACCGGCGCCGAAGTGCGTGACGCCGAGGTCCTCAGCCTGCTTCACCATGCCGATCTGATCGATCTTGGCGCACGTACCGACGACGAAGTCCACTGCTGCTCCTTTGCGGCTCCGGCTGGGCCGGATGTGGGTGTGTGGTGCTGTGATGGGGCTGCTGGTGCGGTCAGGCCGGTCGTGCGGTCGTGACGGCGAAGCCGGCGATCCACTCCGGGACGGGTTCGTAGAAGGACTGGGTGACGACGTACGAACCGGTCGCGGCGAGGGCGGCGTAGGCCGCGATCGACGTGCGCACCTCGTGGGACGAGTGGCCGGCCTGCTCGACGAACGACTCGTTGCTCCACGAGTCGAGTGCCTCCAGCCGCCCGGAGGCGAGGACGTCCAGCAGCGCCCGGTCCCACTCGGGGTTGAGTGGCTGCAACGGCAGGGTGCCCGCGGCGAACTGCCGGGCGGCCGCTGTCACCCGCTCCTCCCGTTCGGCTCGTTGTTCGCGCGTCGGGTTACGCCCGCTGATCAGCCGCTCGGCCACCTCGGGGGCGGCGCCGGCGAGCGCCGGCACCGGGGGGTCGTGGGACAGCCCGCCGGAACCGAGGAACAGCACCCGCCGGTCGAGCCCGGCCGCGGCCCGACCGAGTGCGTCCCCGAGGAGCCGGGCACGGCTGACGGGACCGAGCGGTTCGGCGACGCTGTTGATGAAGACCGGGACGGTCGGCACTGCCGCGATCCCACCGAAGAGCAGTGTCAGTGGCTGGGTGAAGCCGTGGTCGACGTGCATCCGCTCGGAGACGGCCACGTCGACGCCTGCCGCGAGCACCGCCGAGGCGAGGGTGTGCGCCAGGTCGCGGTCCACCTGCAGCGGGCCCTCTTCGTAGCCGTAGTCCCCCACGGACGAGGCCTCCGTGCCGATGCAGAACGGCGGCATCATGTCGTAGAAGAAGCCGTTGTAGTGGTCCGGCGCGAGTACGACCACGACGTCCGGAGCGAAGTCGCCGATGAAGGCCCGGGCCTCGGCGAACGCGGCCTCCACCCGATCCCGGACACCGGGAGCCGGCTCGTTGCGGGTCATCAGGGGCGTGTGGGAGACGGTGCACACCGCCAGGGACATCGAGTTCACCTTCCGCGCGTCGGGGGTCAGGTCATCACCAGGGGGCCGAGAGCAGCCATTCGTGCGGAGCGGTGGCCGTGACCCGCTCCCAGTCCTGGTCGGGGACGTCGAGGAAGGCGCCCTGGCTGTACAGCAGCGGTTCCCCCGGGGCGAGGTCCACCTGGCGCACCCTGCCGACGACGATCGCGTGGTCCCCGCCGTCCAGGACGCCGTGCAGGTCGCACTGGATCTGCGCCAGCGCACCCTCGATGCGCGGGATCCCGTGCCGCCCCGGACGCACGGCCAGGCCCGCGAAGCGGTCCTGGCCGGCACGCGCGAAGGCGTGGGCGATCTCCCGCTGGTCGTGGGCCAGCACGTTCACGGTGTAGCCGGGCCCCGAGGTCAGCGGACCGTGCATCCGGCGCTCCCGGCCGATGCACACGAGCACCAGCGGCGGGTCCAGGGACAGCGAGGAGAAGGCGCTGACGGTGCACCCGAGGGGCACGCCGTCCCCCGTCACCGCGGTGATCACGGTGACGCCGGTGGCGAACTGCCCCATCGCCCGGCGCAGCAGTCCGGGGTCGACGTCGGCGTCCACCGTCGTGGTCACGCCTCGACCCCGCGGGACCGGACGGCAGCCACGGCGTCCCCCGGGTCGCCGGCCAGGTCGAGTGCCCGGTCGACCAGGCGTTGGCAGTCGGACTTGTCGTACGTCAGATAGTTCATGGCGTAGAGGCGGACCGGGTCACCGGCGTAGTACCGCTCGTACTGCAGGGCCCGCTGCCCGAAGCCGTCCCCGCAGAGGTCCCAGGCGAGCTTGTAGAGCCGGACCCGGTCGACCGCCGGCAACCCTTCCGCCCCGACGAAGTACCTCTCGATGTCGGGGGCGATCTCGCTGCCGAAGTCCTCGGCCGAGGGCATCATCAGCAGCCCGCCGGCTCCCAGCGTCTGCAGTGTCTCCACCACCTTGGGGTAGGCGGAGGACAGGTGCATGCGCAGGGTCTGCAGCGCCTGGAAGCGCGGCCGCACCGATCCGCTGGTGCCGACCTCGAACTCGGTCTCGGCGGCCACGATCAGCGCCCGGCAGGTCTCCACCGCGGCGATCGCCTCGCCGAGGGCCTTCTGCACGTGCAGGAAACCGTCGGTCTTGACCGACTGGCACAGCGCCATGGCCACGCCGGTCACGAACTGCATCTTCACCAGCCCGCGGACGCCGGTCTGGTGGCCGGTGTGCTGGCGCAGGTTGGTGCGGCTGTACATCGCGTTGGCCAGCGCGACGTCGCCGTGCAGGAACACCCGGTCCCAGGGGACGAGCACGTCGTCGAAGACGACGAGGCAGTCGGCCTCCTCGAAGTGCGAGGACAGCGGGTGGTCGAAGCTGTTGCGGCTGCCGTCGTCGTAGGGCTCGCGGGCGATCAGCCGCAGACCGGGCGCGTCGATCGGCACCGCGAAGACCGCGGCATGCTTCTCGTCGCCCGGGCGCAGCCCCGGCAGGCTGTAGATGATCATCTCATCGGCCATCGGAGCGAGGGTGGCCAGCATCCGGGCCCCGCGGACGACCAGCCCGTCGCCGGTCTCCTCGACCACGCCCATGTGGAGGAAGGGGTCCTGCTGCTCCCCCGCTGAGCGCGACCGGTCGGTCTGCGGGGTGATCAGGGCGTGGGTGAGGAAGAGGTCGTTGTCCCGGACGTGCTCGAAGTACGCCCGCACGTTGCTCGCGTACTGGGGGCCGAGCTCCTCGAAGACGGCCGGCTCCTCGGCGAACGCCATCAGCGTGGTGTTCAGGAAGTCCGGTGATCTGCCCATCAGACCGAGCGTTGCCTCCGCCCACACCCGGAAGGCCTCGCGTCGGGCGACGAGGTCCTCCTGGGAGCGCGGCGGCACGAAGGCGATCCCGACCGGCCCGTCGGGCCCGGGCCTGGTCAGCACGGGGCCCAGCTCGGGGTCGTGCTGCATGTCGTAGAGGTGGGCGATCTGCTCGATGGGCGCGGCCAAGGCGGGATGGGTGGTGACGTCCTCCACCCGCGTGCCACCGATCCAGACCTCGCGGGGCGTCTTACGGAGCCGTTCGATGTACTGGGCGCCCGTACGGATCGGCATGAACCTGTCTCCCAACTGGCATGCTAGCGTTTCGGGAAAAGTAGCGGCGGTCACACCGCGGCGCAAGGCCCTCGTCGCCCCGGGTCGGCGGGCTCCTGGACGCCAGGCCGGACCGCCCGGCTCGACCACCGGGACTGTGATGACCGATTACCCTTTGGCCATGTCCGGCGACCCGATGCGGCCCAGGCTCGGCGCCCTGGACGACATCTCCCCACTGCCGGCCGCAGACCGCTCCGCCCTGCGGATGGGCACGGTCGCCTACCGCGAGATCAAGGAGTCCCTGCTCGAGGGGCACTGGGCAGCCGGCGAGCGACTGTCGGTCGAGATGTTCAAGTCGGCACTCGGCGTCAGCAAGCAACCGATCATGGAGGCCCTCCGGCGACTGAGCGCCGACGGCCTGGTCGAGATCGTGCCCCAGGTGGGGTGCCGGGTGGCCACCTACAGCCCGCAGGACGTGGCGGACTTCTTCACCCTCTTCGGCGCCTTCGAGGGCGCGATCAGCGCCGTCGCGGCCCAGCGGCGGACGGCGGCCGACCTGGTCGCCCTCGACGAGGTGCACGCCCGGATCGGCAATCTCTGCGGCGAGCAGGACGCCGACGTCCGCTCACACGGCTACCGGGTCTTCAACCGCGAGTTCCACGGCAGCATCCACCGCATGGCCCGCTCGTTCATGGTCGAGGAGATGAGCCTGCGGATGTGGGATCTCAGCGACTTCCTGATCAACACCGCCGGCATCCCACAGCCACTGAGCAGTGCGCTGGACGACCGACATGCCGACCACGAGGAGATCCGCGCGGCGCTGATCGCCGGGGACGCCGAGCGCGCCCGCGCCGCCACCGAGCGACACATCGTCGGCACCCTGCAGGTCATCCATGCAGAGGCCGACACGGGAACGCGCGCCACGGGCAGCTGAGCCCCGGTTCGACACTCCTGATCGCACCGCAGCGCTCAACCACACTCCCGGCCGCCGAGCGCCGGCGCCGCTCTCCACCGCCTCCCCGGACACCCGGTCGGTGATCCGGCATGCGGTCCTTCCGGGGGCCCGGCTCCTCACATGCCGATGCGGCGAGTCTTGTGGCATGGGTCTCACCCGGCTAGGTTTCGCACGCTAGCATTCCAGGGAGGATCCATGATCGGTCTGCCGGATCACCGCTGGGTCTCACCGCCCACCGGCGCGCCCGAAGTTCCCCTGCCCGGTTCGCGCCGTGGCGACCTGGCTGCTGCCGTCGCCGCGTTCCGCCGGGGCGAGCCGGTGCTGGTCGTGGACGACGAGGACCGGGAGAACGAGGGCGACCTCATCGCCGCAGCCGAGCTGATGACGCCGGAACTGATGGCGTTCATCGTCCGGCACACCGGCGGGGTCGTCTGCGTGTCGATGGAGTCCGACCGGCTGGAGGCGCTGCGGCTGCCACAGATGGTCGAGGACAGCGAGGACCCGAAGGGCACCGCCTTCACCGTCTCGGTCGACCTGCGCACCGGCATCTCGACGGGCATCTCGGCCGCCGACCGGGCCGCCACCGTGCGGGCCCTGGCAGACCCGGACTCGGTCGCCGGCGACTTCGTCCGGCCCGGTCACGTCTTCCCCCTACGGGCCCGCGCGGGCGGCGTGCTGGAGCGCGCCGGCCACACCGAGGCCGCCGTCGACCTCAGCCGGCTGGCCGGGCTTCGCACCGTGGCGGTCATCTCCGAGGTGGTCAACGACGACGGGTCGATGGCGCGTCGCGCCGACCTCCAGCGGTTCGCGGCGCGGCACGACCTGCACCTGATCTCCGTCGCCGACCTGGCCCGGCACCGGCGCGCCGCCGAGCCGGTCGTGCGACGCGCGGCCCTGGCATCGCTGCCGACCGCCCACGGCACCTTCACGGCGTACTGCTACACCGGGACCGACGATCCGGTCGAGCACATGGCCCTGGTGATGGGCGACGTGCGCGACGGCCGCGACGTGCTCGTGCGGGTGCACTCGGAGTGCCTCACCGGCGATCTGTTCGGGTCGCAGCGGTGCGACTGCGGCGAGCAACTCGACACAGCGCTGTCCCGCATCGCGAGGGCCGGCCGCGGGGTGCTCATCTACCTCCGCGGCCACGAGGGCCGGGGCATCGGGCTGGCGAACAAGATGCGCGCCTACGAGTTGCAGGAGCAGGGGCTGGACACCCTTGACGCCAACCTGGCCCTGGGCCTGCCGGTCGACCTGCGCCGGTACGACGCCGCGGCCGCGGTGCTCGCCGACCTCGGGGTCCGCTCGGTGCGGCTCATGACCAACAACCCCGACAAGTGCCGCGACCTCCTCGAGCACGGGATCGTGGTGAGTAGCCGCGAGCCGATCGTCGTCGCGCCCGTTCCGGCGAACGTCCGGTACCTCCGGGCCAAGCGCGACCGGCTCGGCCACGAGCTGGGCACACTCGGCGACGAGGCCCGGCCTGCCGGGACGCTGACCGGCACCGCACCCAGCGGCACCTGACGTCCCTGCGACGACTCCGACCCGTCCGGCATCGGGCCGGCGACCACCACGAAGGGTTGACACCGACCATGAGGCTTGGAACCTTCCTGCTGCCCAGCGCCGCTGCCTCGCCGGCCGATTTCCGCAAGGGCTACGCCGGCGCGAACCCCAACTACTACCAGCGGGCGCTGTTCGAGAACAGCGAGATCATCAAGCAGATCGACGATCTCGGCTTCGACTTCGTGGCCTTCTCGGAGCATCACTTCCACCTCGAGGGCCTCGAGATGTCGAACAACCCGATCCTGCTGGGGGCGTGGGCGGCCGGCATCACCAAGCGGCTGCGGATCGGGCAGATGGCCACCGTGCTGCCCTCGCGAAACCCGATCCTGGTGGCTGAGGACCTCGCGATGCTGGACCACTTCAGCGGCGGGCGGATGTTCGCCGGCTTCGCCCGGGGCTACCAGTCCCGGCACGTGATGACCGTCGGCCAGAAGAACAACGCATTCGCGACCTTCGCCACCGACCCCGATTACGCGGCCCACGACAAGGTCAACCGGGAGCTGTTCGAGGAGAGCTACGAGATCATCCGCGGGCTGTGGGAGAACCGGGAGTTCTCCTTCCAGGGCCAGCACTGGAGCGTGCCGCCGGAGGGCGTCTCCTGGCAGCACCCCGGCACACAGTCGATGGCGCCCTCGACGGTGGATCCGGACGGGACGCTGCGCAAGATCGGCATCGCGCCGAACACGCTGCAGGACCCGGCCAGCATCGAGTTGATGGTGCCGTTCACGCTCAGCCCGAACACCATCCGATGGGCCGCGCAGCAGGCTGCCTGGCCGATCATCTTCAGCCCGATCAAGGAGATCGTCGATTCCTGCCTGGACGCCTACCACGAGGAGGCGCTGAAGCGGGACCCCTCGATCAAGCGAGGCGAGAACGTCGGCCACTTCCGCGAGATCGTCGTCGCCGAGACCGACGAGGAGGCCTTCGCGGTCGGCTCGGACGCGCTCGGGTTCATCTGGCCCGAGTGGCACGACTTCTTCGGCTTCAACGAGGCGCTGCGCTACCCCGGCGAGGAGGGCCCGATCCCGAACAACTACCGGGCCATGGTCGACCGTGGGTACTCGTTGACCGGGTCGGTCGACACCGTCGCCCGCAAGCTGGAGAAGGTGATCGAGGACTTCGACACCGACCTGCTCGTGCTGTGGCAGGGCATCGGCCCAGCGCCGATCGACAAGATGCTGAAGAGCAACGAACTCCTGGTCGACAAGGTCCTGCCCAAGCTGGGCGTCAGCCTGGAGCAGTTCAAGCCGACCCTCCGGCCGGAGTTCGAGTCGCCCCTGTGGACCGAGACACCGCCCGTCCGCTGATCGGCAGCCCCGGTCGGCCGAGGTCCGCGTAGACCTCGGCCGGCCCGGCGTGGTCCCCGTGCCCGACGGAGACGCCGGGCAGCAGATCCGAGCTGACAGCACCCGGGTCCACTCGCAGCTGTGGCACCGGCTCGCGTCCCATGGCGGCGCTGCCTGCCACCCCCCCTCACCTCTCCGCCCCGGAATCGCCATCTCCGACATCCGGTCGGGACCGCTTGCTGACCTGCACCTGCCGCCGATCGCGACCTAGCCGGGCAGCCGTTCCAGCAGCCGGTCGAGGAAGGCGACCTGGGCCGCGACCAGCTTGGCGCGGGCCTCCTCGACCGGCAGCCACGCCGCGCGATCGATCTCGGGGAACTCCTGGACCCGCCCGGACCGCGGCGGCCACTCCAGCTCGACGGTGTTGCTGCGGCAGGCGGCGGCGTCCAGGTCCCCCTCGGCCGCCCACACGGACAGCCGCTTGCCGCCGGACTGGCGCACCTCGCCGAGGGGCACCAGCGCGTCGGCCGGCACCGGCGAGCCGAGCTCCTCCTCGAACTCCCGGCGGGCGACGGCGAGCGGGTCCTCGCCGTCGCCGTACTCGCCCTTCGGGATCGACCAGGCGCGGTCGTCCTTCCGCGCCCAGAACGGGCCGCCCATGTGCCCGATCAGCACCTCGACGCCACCGGGCCGCACCCGGTACAGGAGCACCCCCGCGCTGGTCCTCGACACCCGCCCATCCTCCTCGGCCCACCCGACCGCGAGGTGAGACGACCTCCCGGAAGCATGCGGCAGGGCCCGCTGGGCGGCGGTACTCAGAGGTGGGCGAGCGCCTCGGGCAGGTCGACGACGTCGGCGTACTTGGCGTCGAGGTCGGCCAGGTTGTTGTCGTGCAGCTCGGGAGTGCGGTCGGCGCAGGCCTGGCGGACCACCTGCGGGCGGAAGCCGGAGTTGAGGGCGTCCATGGCGGTGGCCCGCACGCAGCCCGACGTCGACACCCCGGCCACGACGAGGGTGTCGACACCGAGGCCGGCCAGGGTGGGCGCGAGCGGGGTGCCGAAGAACGCCGAGGCGTACTGCTTGACCACCACCGGCTCCCCGGGCGCCGGGGGCAGGGTCAACTCCCCCCACTCCCCCGGCGCGTCCTCGGCGAAGGCGGCCAGCGCCGGCACCTTGCGCACGAACAGCCCGCCGTCGGCCAGCCCGCGGGTGTAGCGGACCGCCGTCCAGAGCACGGGGTGCCCGCCGGCGCGCGCGGCGTCGACGAGGGCGGCGGCCGCCGCCACCGCCGGCCCGGGGTCGGGCAGCGCGAACGGCCCGCCCGGCTCGGTGTAGGCCCGGCACAGGTCGATGACCAGCACCGCCGGGTGGCTCCCCCAGCCGACCCGGCCGGAGAACGCCGACCCGTGCGGGCCCGGTGCCGGCTCGGGCACCGTCATCCGGCCGCCCACACCGGGCGCCGAGGAGCGGGCAGCCCGGTCTCCTCCTCGCAGCGGGCCAGCAGCTCCTCGATCGGCGGCCCCATGTCGAACACCGGCAGCTCGGCCGGGCGGTCGGCGCGCATCTGGTCGCGCAGCGTCTCGGTCGCCGCCGCGTCGACCTCGCCGCCGTCGCACACCACGACGCCGTAGCGGCGGGCGCCCTCCCCGGTCACCAGCCCGCGCCGCACCTCCAGTGCGACCAGTTCCGGGTCCCGCTCCAGCGGGTCACCCCACCCGCCGCCACCCCAGGTGACGAAGTGCAGGACGTCGCCCGGCGCCACCGGCACGTCGTGGCACTTGCTCGGCAGCACCTGGCGGGTGCCGTCGGCGCGGTCGAGCCACTTGGTGCCGCGCGCGCCGGGATGCCCGCCGTTCACTCCCCAGGGGTGGGTCAGCCAGCGGTCGTCGTGGATCGCGATCGTGCCCGGCTCGTCGAAGCGGTAGGCGACGTCGACACCGTTGCCGCCGCGGTGCAGGCCGGCGCCGCCGGTGTCGGCGACGGTCTCCCACCGCTCGATGCGCAGGGGGTAGTAGGACTCGAGGTACTCGCACGGGATGTTGGTGAAGCTCGGCCACAGCGAGTGCCCGTCCGGCCCGTCGCCGAGCGGCCGGCCCGGGATGCCGCCGAACCCGATCGAGTACAGCTGGAACCACTCCCCCTTGCGCTCGCCCCCGGAGTAGTAGCCCGAGTACATGAAGTGCGGCGAGGAGGAGAAGCCGGCGGCGTTGAGCAGCGCCGGGTTGGTCTGCCCGAGCAGCCCGCCGAACAGGTCGAAGACCCGGCCGATGCCGTGGTTGCGGCCGTTGAGCGACGCCGGGTGCTTGGGCTTCCAGTAGGAGCCGTCGGGGATGGTGACGTCGACCAGCGGGTAGAAGCCGTCGTTCCAGAGGATCTGCGGGTCGGCGACGGTGATCATGTAGATCCCGAAGAACATCCGCGTCAGGTTCTCGTTGATGTAGTAGTTGATCGGCCCGGCCGCCTGGGGCGAGGAGCCGGTGAAGTCCAGGTGCACCTTCTCCCCGGTGCGGGTCAGCGACAGCTTGAGCTCGTAGGGGCCGAAGCCGACGCC
This sequence comes from Geodermatophilus sp. SYSU D00705, assembly GCF_054050135.1. Taxonomy (NCBI): domain Bacteria; kingdom Bacillati; phylum Actinomycetota; class Actinomycetes; order Geodermatophilales; family Geodermatophilaceae; genus Geodermatophilus; species Geodermatophilus sp. SYSU D00705. Next base: position 23,586 of record NZ_JBJGYT010000015.1, read on the forward strand.
GTCGTCGCAGATGTAGTCGGTGAACGACAGCGTGCGGCCCTCCTCGAAGACCGCCTGCAGCAGCACCTTCATGGCGTCGTAGTTGCGCTGCAGCAGGGCGTCGAGCGCCGAGAGGTAGGTCGCCGTCCCGAACCGCTCGCACATCTCCACCACCCGGCGGGCGGCGGTGCGGCAGGCGGCCACCAGGCCGTTGAGGTCGGCGCGGTTCCAGTCGGGCTTGCGCACCTGGTTGAGGATGATCCGCAGGGCGTCGTCGTTGATCTCGCCCTTGCGGTAGAGCTTGAAGGGCGGGATGACCACACCCTCCTCGTAGATGGTGTGCGCGTCGGTCGGCATGGAGCACGGTGTCTTGCCGCCGACGTCGGACATGTGCCCGAACATCGACGCCCAGCCCACGACCCGGCCCTCGTGGAAGATCGGGACGACGATCAGCCAGTCGTTGGCGTGGCTGATGGCCGCGCCGCAGGAGTACGGGTCGCTGGTGAGCAGGACGTCGCCCTCCTCGACGGTGTCGTCGAAGCCGGCGAGGAAGTCGGGGACCGAGAGGCCGAACTGGCCGACGACCATCTTGCCGCTGGGGTCGGCGATCAGCGGGAACTCGTCGTGCTGCTCCCGGATGCCCGGCGACAGCGCGGTGCGGAAGAGCACCTCGTCCATCTCGTAGCGGGCATTGCGCAGCCCGTTCTCGATGAGGTCGAGGGTGACCGGGTCGACGTCGACGGTGTCGACCGTGCCGGTGGCGGTCTCGATGATCCGTGCCATGTCTCAGCCCTCCAGCGGGGTGATCAGCAGGCTGCCCGAGGGGTGCACGGTGGCCGCGTGCCCGGGCAGGACGAGGGTCGTGGAGTCCATCTCGGTGACGATCGCCGGACCGGTGACGACGTCACCGGCGCGCAGCCCCGCGCGGTCGTAGACGCCGGCGGGCACGTACTCGCCGCCGACGTAGATGCGGTGCTCCTGCACCAGCGCGCCGGCCGGGTCGCCGTCGCCGTCGGGCAGCACGACCGGGGCGACGTCGGGCCGCGGGCCGGTGACCGTGGCGCGGGCGTTGACCAACTCGTGGTCGACGTGCAGCAGGAACGAGAACAGCCGGTCGTGCTCCGCGTCGAAGGTCTGCCCCAGCCGCTGCAGGGCGGCGTCCGCGTCGTCGAGCCAGGCGGGGTCGACGTCGACCGGGATCTCGAAGCCCTGGCCGTGGTACCGCACGTCGACCTGGTAGCTGACCGTCTGCTCGGAGGTCGGCACCCCCTGGGCGGCCAGCCGCCGGCCGGCGTCGTCGGCGAGCTCGCGCAGCACCGTGACCAGGTCGCCGCCGGTGAGCTCGGCGAAGCGGCGCAGCACGGTGCGGGCGGACTCGTCGCGACGGCTGGTGGTGGCGTCGCCCAGCGCGCACAGCAGCCCCGGACCCGGCGGGATGATGACCGGCCAGGCGCCGGTGAGCCGGCCCATCGCGTTGGCGTGCAGGGGGCCGGCGCCGCCGAAGGCGACGAGGGAGAAGTCGCGCGGGTCGAAGCCCTGCTGCACCGAGACCAGCCGGACGCCGCCGAGCATGTTCTCGTTGACGATGTCGATGATCCCGGCCGCGGCGGCCTCGACCGAGTCCAACCCCATGGCCTCGGCGATCTTGCTGATCGCCGCGCGGGAGGCCTCGACGTCGAGGGAGATCTCGCCGCCGGCCAGCGTGGTGGGCAGGTACCCGAGGACGACGTTCGCGTCGGTGACGGTCGGCTCCACGCCGCCCTTGCCGTAGGCCGCGGGACCCGGGTCGGCGCCGGCGGACTGCGGGCCGACCCGCAGCGCCCGGGTCAGCTCGGGGACGTGGGCGATGGAGCCGCCGCCGGCGCCGACCGTGCGGACGTCGACGCTGGAGGCGCGCACCGCGAGGTCGCCGACCTTGGTCTCCCGGCCGATCTTCGGGTCGAGGTCGCGGACCAGTCCGACGTCGGTCGAGGTGCCGCCCATGTCGAAGGTGATCAGGTCGCGGTGCCCGGACTGCTCGGCCACCCAGACCGCCCCGGTCACGCCGCCGGCCGGGCCCGACAGCAGCAGGGTGACCGGGGAGTCGATGGCCGCACCGGCCGAGGAGAGGCCGCCGTCGCTGCGCAGGATGGCCAGCTCGCCGGCGACCCCGCCCTCCTGCAGCTGCTCGGACAGCGTCGTCACGTACCTCTTGACCTGCGGCTGCACGTAGCCGTTGGCCACCGTGGTCAGCGTGCGCTCGTACTCGCGCAGCTCGGGGAGCACGTCGGAGGACAGCGACACCGGGACGCCGGGCAGCACCTCGGCGGCGATCTCGGCGATCCGCCGCTCGTGGGCGGGGTCGGCGAAGGAGTTGATCAGCGAGACCGCCAGCGCCTGGATGTCCTGCCCGGCGAGCCGCTGCAACTGCGCGCGGACGTCGTCCTCGTCGAGCGGGCGCACCACGGCGCCGTCGCTGGCGATCCGCTCGTCGACCTCGACGGTGTTCTCCAGGGCCGCGAGCGGCTCCGGCTTGGGCCAGATGATCCAGCCGGCCAGCCCGCCGGGGACGTAGGAGCGGGCGATCTGCAGCACCTGCCGGAAGCCCCGGGTGGTCACCAGGCCGACGGTCGCGCCCTTCCCCTCGAGGATCGCGTTGGTCGCGACCGTGGTGCCGTGCAGCACCTGGGCGACCTCCGAGAGGTCGATGCCCGCCTCGCCGCAGGCCTTGGCGATGCCGGTGAGGACGCCGACGGACTGGTCGGCCGGCGTGGAGGCGGTCTTGGCCCGCCACGTGCGGCCGCTGCCCTCCTCGACGAGCAGGACGTCGGTGAACGTGCCGCCGACGTCGACTCCGAGCCGGTAGCTCATGGCGTCTCCTCTTCTCGCGGGTGCTCGGTGTGCTCCGTGCTGAGGGCGCGGTGGTCCGCGCGCGTGCGGGCGCGGGGGCCCACGGGTGCCAGGTCGAGGTCGTTGGCGGCGGCCGCCCGGACCATGACCGCTCGGGCGTTGCGGATGTGCGCGGTCATCACCGCGCGCGCCCACTCCGCGTCGCCGGCGCGCAGCGCGGCCACGATCTCGACGTGGTGGGCCAGGCTGCGGCGCAGCGACGCCTCGTCGTAGGCGCGGAAGTTGCGCACCACGATCGGCGGGTGGACGACGCCGGCGAGGGCCGTGGCCAGTGCGGGGTGCCCGGCGAGGGCCACCAGCCGGTCGTGGAAGGTGCGGTTGAGCGGCACGAGGGCGTCGAGGTCCTGCTGCGGGCCGGGGGCCCCGATCCGCTGCATCTCGTGCGCGACCTCGTCGAGCTCCTCGACGTCGGCGGCCGTGGCCTGCGGGACGGCCAGGGCGGTCAGCTGCGGCTCCAGCAGCGCGCGCAGCTCGAAGACCCCCTCGAGCTCGTCGAGGGTCCAGGTCGCCACGCGGGCGCCGCGGTTGGGCACCAGCTGGACCAGGCCCTCGGCGGCGAGCCGGGACAGCGCCTCCCGGACCGGGGTGCGGCTGACCCCCAGACGCTCGGCCAGCTCCACCTCGCCGAGGCGCGCACCGGCGGGCAGCTCGCCGCGCAGGATCACCTCGCGCAGCGTGTCCAGGGCCCGTTCGGCCGAGGTCAGCGCCCGTGTCATGCCTCACACCCCTTCGCGATTGCATGCAACGTAGGGCCGAGGGCTTCCCAGGAGCAATCCCTCCTGCGTAAATTCCTGGCGACTGCATACAAGAGGGGGCCGCCGTGGGAGACCTGCTGGGAAGTCGCCGTCCGTCACCGCGGGCCCGGCTGCGGGAGCTGCTGGCCGCGCCGGGGCCGCTGATCGCGCCGGGCGCGTACGACGCCCTCTCGGCCCGGCTCGTCGAGCAGGCCGGGTTCGACGTCGTCTACATGACGGGGTTCGGGACGACGGCCTCGCTCATCGGCCGCCCCGACGTGGGCCTGCTGACCGGTGCGGAGATGGTGGACAACGCCCGCCGGATCACCGCCGCGGTCGACGTGCCGGTCATCGCCGACGCCGACACCGGCTACGGCAACGCGATCAACGTCGTCCGGACGGTGCAGCTCTACGAGCAGGCCGGGGTCGCCGGCATCCAGCTCGAGGACCAGGTGATGCCCAAGAAGTGCGGGCACATGAGCGGCAAGGTCCTGATCGGCGCCGACGAGATGGTGGGCAAGCTGCGCGCCGCCGTCGAGGCCCGCCGTGACCCGGACCTGGTGCTCGTCGCCCGCACCGACGCGGTGGCCACCCACGGCATCGACGAGGCGATCACCCGCGCCCGTGCCTTCGCCGAGGCCGGCGCCGACGTGCTGTTCGTCGAGGCGCCGACGTCGGAGGCCGACATCGAGCGGGTCGCCACCGAGCTGAAGGGCGTGGCCCCGCTGGTGTTCAACTGGGCCGAGGGCGGCCGCACGCCCCCGCTGTCCCTGGAGCGGATGACCGAGCTCGGCTTCTCCCTGGTCATCTACCCGATCGGCACGCTGCTGGCCGCGACCGCCGGCATCCGCTCGCTGCTCGCCTCGCTGCGCCGGGACGGCGTGCCCTCAATGGAGGGGCTGCCGGCGTTCGGGGAGTTCACCGACCTGATCGGGCTGCCGGAGGTCCAGCAGCTGGAGCAGCGCTTCTCCGGGAGCTGACCTCCGAGCGGGATCTGCCCGGCCGGATCAGACCCGGAGGTGCTCGTGCTCTGCCCACGATGGTGGGCAGAGCACGAGCATCCGCAGAAGACTTCTCGAGGTGGTGGGGTCGCAGGCGGCCCGTCGGGTCAGCGGCCGGTCCACCGCGGCGGGCGCTTCTCGAGGTGGGCGGCGATGCCCTCCTTGCGGTCCTCGCTGAGGTAGGGGTTGGGGCCGACGTCGAGCCGCAGCGCCTGCCAGAGCGGCAGCTCCAGCGACTTCACCGCGGTCTCCTTCATCCGTCGGATGGAGATCGGTGCGTTGGCGGCGATGGCGTCGGCGAGCCGCAGCGCCGTCGGGAGCACCTCGCCGGCCGGCACCAGGCGGTTGACCAGCCCCCACCGCTCGGCGACCTCGCTGGTCACGTACTCGCCCGTGTAGAGCAGCTCCAGCGCGATGCCCATCGGGATGCGCTTGGGCAGGACGACGGACCCGAAGTTGGCGCCCATGCCGATCTTGGCCTCGGGCAGCCCCATCGGGACGCCGGGCGCGGCCACCCGCAGGTCGCAGGCGAGCGCCAGCTCGAAGCCACCGGCGACCGCGGCCCCGTTGATCGCCGCGATGACCGGGACCGGCGTCTCGGTGACCAACTCGAACAGCGACCGGGTGGGCCGGCCCATCGGCGGCCGGAACCGCTCGCCGCGGCGGTCGCCCTCGCGGATCTCCTTGAGGTCGAAGCCGGCGCAGAACGCGGGGCCGTTGCCGGTGAGCACGACCGCGCGGACCCCGCCGTCCTCACCGCAGCGCAGCAGCTCCTCGACGAGGTCGGCCTGGACCGCCGAGGAGAGCGCGTTGCGGCGCTCGGGCCGGTCCAGGGTGAGCACGCGGACGTGCCCCCGGTCCTCGACGACCAGTCCCGACTCCCGCCGCTGCGCATCGCCCATGCCGGCCAACCTCTCACGTCTGCCGCATCGCGACGTCGCAGTGCGGTGGTGGACCCGGCTCCGGGGCGTCCACGGCCGGGGCCTGCGGGGTGCCGGTCCCACGCCGAGCGGGAGGCTCAGCGCGACCAGAACCGCACACGGGACGTACGTCCACGACATCCCCAGCGCGGTGCCGGCCGCCGCACCCAGGGCTCTGCTGGTCCCGGCACCGCGGGCACTCCTCTCCGACGGCGCGCCGGGCTCACACGGGGCGGCGGCGGCGCCAGCCGGTCATGATCTCGGCGAACCGGTCGGGGTCCTCGAAGTACGGGGCGTGCCCGCAGCCCTCCATCACCTCGAGGGTCGATCCCGGCAGGGCCTCGTGCGCGGCGCGGCCCATGGCCAGCGGCGTCCACCGGTCGTCCTCGCCCCACACGAGCAGCACCCGGTCGGTGAGCCGTGCTTCGTTGAGGGCATCGACGACCAGGTCGTCGTTGCACGGGCCGAGCAGGAAGTCGGCGACCGCGGTCAGCGACTCGCGGGCACCGAGGGAGGAGTTGATCATCGACTCCTCGCGCACCCAGGCGTCGGTCACCATGGCGGGGTCAGCGACGAGGAGGTCCAGCTTGCGGCGGACGCCGGCGTCGCTCGCGTCGGCAAGGACCTCACGCGGGACCATGTTCTCGTCGGGCAGGGGCGCCAGGCCGATGGCGCCGATGAGCACGACCGAGTCGACGAGGTCCGGCCGGTCGAGGGCCAGGTGTGCCGCGACGTGGGCCCCCAGGGACGTGCCGGCCACGGTCACCCCCGAGAGGCCCAGTTCGTCCAGGACGCCGCTGATGAACGCCGCCATACCGGCCGCGGTGTAGTCGGGGCCGGCCCCCTTGTCGGCGAGCCCGTGACCCGGGAAGTCGATGGCGAAGACGCGGTAGCCGGCGGCCACCAGACCCGGGATCGTCGGCACGAAGCGGTCGGCCCGGGACCCGGCGCCGTGCAGGCAGACCAGCGGCGTGACACCCCCGGTGGACTCCACCACGCGGGTGCGGATGCCGGCCGCGGTGACCGGATAGCTGATGACCTGGTCTCGGCCGGAGGTGAAGGGACGGGCATCGGACACGGCGGTCTCCTGGTTCGATCGTGCGACGTCGGAAGGGGCGGCCCCGGAAGGTGGGCGGGCGCCGCTCCCGGTCCGGCCCCGCGCGGGACGGGGCCGGACCGGGAGCGGGGCGGGCTCAGCAGTCGCCGGAGGCGATGAGCGCCTCCACGTCCTCGTGGCTCTCCGCCGTGACCATCTGACTCGGCACGTCGACGAACCGCTCCGCGGGCTTCTCGCCGTCACGGACGAAGGCCATGAGGGTGTCCATCGCCAGCTTGCCGGTGGCGACCCCGCAGAGCGTGATCGTCATGTCCATCTCGCCCGCGGCCACCGACTGCCGAGCCGGCTCGCCGCCGTCGGTCCCGATGATGACGATGTCCTCCATCGCGATGCCCCGCTGCTGGGCAGCGAGGATCCCGCCCAGCGCGATGTCGTCGTTGTCGAAGTACAGGGCGTCGACGTCGGGGTTGGCGGTGAGCACGTTCTCCGCCGCCGCGAGGCCCGCGTCGGAGCTGAACTCGCCGGTGTAGGGCCCGTCGATGACGGTGATGCCGGGGTTCTCGGCGAACACCTCCATCGCGCCCTGCGCCTGCAGCTCGCTGAACAGCAGGCCCCGGATGCCGTGGATCATCGCCACCGTGCCCTGCCCGCCGAGGGTGTCGACGAGGTACTGCGCCTTCTCCCGGCCGACCTCGGTGTACTCCTTGCCGACGTGGCCGATGACCGACGCCCAGCCCTCCTCCTGGATGTCGTTGACCGCGGTCAACACCGGGAGGCCGCCGTCCGAGGCCTGCTGGAAGACCGGGATCAGGGCGGCCGGGTCGACCGGGACCACGATCACCCCGTCCGGCGACTGGGTCAGCGCGTTCTGCACCTGGTCGTACTGCAGCTGCGGATCGGTCTCGCCGTAGGTGACGTTCAGCGTGACGCCCTCGGCGTCCGCCCGCTCCTGGGCACCGGCGACGAAGTCCTGGAAGTAGGGCAGCGACCGCGAGTAGACGTTCATCTCCACGGTCAGGTCGTCGCCACCGCCGCCGCCACCCGAGGCGGCGGCCTCCTCGCCGCCCCCGGAGCAGGCGGCGAGGGAGAGGGCGAGGCCGGTGGCCGCCAGCGCGGCGACGGCACGACGCGGGTGGGCGGATCGGGGAAGGGCGGACGTGGTCGGGGTGCGCACGGATACCTCCTGGAAGGGGGGGTGGACACCGGTGGGGGACGGCGGTGTCCGTGACCGGGGCGGTACGGGCGCAGGCGGGGAGACCTGCGGACGCGCGCGGCGGTGGCCAGGCGCGGGCTCGGGGTCAGCGCGGCGGTGCGGCGGCTGACGACGGTGGGACGGGGCCGACACCGGCGGGCACCTGATCCGGTGCCGTCGGCGGCTGGTCGGGGGTGGACAGGACGGGACCGGCGGAGGACGGCGTCACCCGCCGGCGGACGAGCCGCCTGCGCAGGAAGTCGACCGACGCGGCGAGGATGAAGACCGAGCCGAGGACGACCTGCTTGTAGTCCTCGCTGATGCCGGAGAGGTCGAGGCCGTTCCGGAGGACGGCGATCAGCAGGACGCCCCACAGCGTCCGGACGACCGAACCGCGACCACCGTTGAGGCTGGTGCCGCCTACGACGACCGCCGCGATCGCCTCCAGCGCGAGGGTGCCGTTGGCGTTGGGCTGACCGGACTGCACCCGGACCAGCAGCGCGATCGCCGCGAGCGCGGTCGCCAGCCCACCCAGGACGAAGACCAGGAGCCGCACCCGGCCCAGCGAGATGCCGGAGAGCCGGGCCGCCTCGGCGTTGCCGCCCACGGCGAGCACCTGGTAGCCGAAGACGGTCTGCCGCTGCAGCCACCACAGCAGGAGGAAGATCACCGCGGTCCCCCAGACCAGGACCGGCAGCCCGAGCAGGCGCAGGGTGGCGATGCCACGGAAGCCCGCCGGCAGGCCGCTGACCACCCCGCCGTTCGTCATGGCCAGCGCGATGCCACCGCAGATGATCATCGTGCCGAGGGTGGCGATGAACGAGGGCACCTGCAGCGCCGTGACGACGACGCCGTTGACCAGCCCCAGCAGCAGCCCCGCGAGCAGGCAGGCGCCGAGGCCCAGCCAGATCGACCCCGTGTCGACCATGACCGTCGCGCCGATGACGCTGATCAGCGCCGAGCCGGTGCCCATCGATAGGTCGAGCTGGCCGGCCATGATCACGAAGGTCGCGCCGAAGGCGACGATCGCCAGGATCGACGCCTGCATGAGCACGTTCGTGACGTTGATCCGGGAGAAGAAGGCGTCGTTGGTCGCCGACAGGTAGGCGACGAGCGCCAGGAGCACGGCCGGCACGAACAGCCGGTCGAACAGGGCGCCACGGACCCGCACCTGGGGTGGGAGCGCCGGCACTCCCGTCGGGTCGCTGCGGACGGGTCGTTCACGCATCGCGGTCATCGAGGACTCTCCATCCGGACGTTCGGTCGGGAGGACGGGATCGAGGGGGACGGCGGAGCGGTGCCGTCGGGGACCCGCGGTGCGGGGGCGGCGGGTACGTCGTCCTCACCGGCGGTCAGCGCGGTCAGGCGCGCCTGGTCGAGTTCGTCGAAGCTGTGCACGCGGGACAGGCAGCCGTGCCGGAACACCGCCACCCGGTCGGCCAGCGCCAGCACCTCACGGACGTCGGTGGAGAACAGGACCACGGCGCCGCCCGCGGCGGTGAACTCCCTCAGCAGGTCGTGGATCTGCGCCCGGCCACCGATGTCCACTCCCTGGGTGGGTTCTTCCACCGCGATCAACCGGACGCCGGAGGCGAGCCACTTGGCGACCAGCACCTTCTGCTGGTTGCCCCCCGACAGCGCCGACGCCGGCGCGGTGAGGGTCGGCATCCGGATGTCCAGCCGGGTCCGGAACTCCTCGGCCCGGCGCAGCAGCCGCCGCCGCGACACCCGCCCGGCGGTGGACACCTGCCCCAGCGACGCGAGCGAGATGTTGACCGCGCACGAGTGGTCGAGCACCAGACCGCGGGCCTTGCGGTCCTCGGGGATGAAGCCGATGCCCAAGGCCTGGGCATCCCGTGCGGTCCGCAGCGGCACCTCGCGGCCGTCCACCTCGGCCCGGCCGCGCAGCGGCACGTCCCCACCGACCATGGCGACGAAGGTGGCCGCACCCGAGCCGACCAGTCCCGTCACCGCGACGGTCTCCCCCGCGTGCACGTCGACGTCGAAGGGGTCGCCGTCGTCGGAGCACCGGACGCCGCGCAGCCGTAGCAGCACCCCGGGGCGCACCGACGAGGCGTCCGGGCGCGCGGACTCCTGCGGGCGGTCCCCCACCATGAGCCGGGCCATCTCCGCGGTGGTCAGCCCGGCGCTGGAGCGCTCGGCGACCCGCCGGCCGTCCCGCAGCACGGTCACCCGGTCGGCGATGGCGGCCACCTCGTCCAGCCGGTGCGAGACGAAGGCGAGCCCGACGCCGTGCCCGCGCAACGTGCGCATGAGGGTGAGCACGCGCTCGGCCGCCGCCGGCTCCAGGGAGGCCGTCGGCTCGTCGAGGATGAGGAAGCGCGGCTCGGTCACCATGGCCCGCGCGATCTCGACGAACTTCCGCTCCGCCGGGCCGAGCGTGCCGACGAGCGCCCGAGGGTCCAGGTCGACGCCGAGGCGGTGCAGCAGCTCCTGCACCTGGCGCCGCCAGGCCCGGTGGTCGACGGCCCCGAGCGCGCTGGCCCGCCGGGGCACCTCGGCGGCGCTGGCGAGCAGGGTCTTCTCCACCGAGAGGTCGGAGAAGAGGTTGTAGTTCTGGTGCACGACCGCGACACCGGCCGCCTGCGCCTGCTGCGGGGTGGTGAGGTGGACCGATTCGCCGTCGAGGAGGAGCGTGCCGCCGGTCGGCTTCACCGCCCCGGTGAGCACCTTGATCAGCGTGCTCTTCCCCGAGCCGTTCTCCCCGAGGAGCGCGTGGATCTCTCCCCCGCGCAGCTCGAAGTCGACGTCCCGGAGGACGATGACCCCCGAGTAGTCGTGGACGGCGGCGGTCACACCGAAGGTGGACACGCCCGTGGTCGCGGCCATCGCGCTCAGCCCGCCGACCTGCTGAGGAAATCCTCGACGGCCTTGTTCAGCGCGGCCGGTTGCTCGAGGAAGGCCAGGTGCCCGGCGCGGGGGATCTCGACGTACTCCGCGCCCGGGATGGCGGCGGCGACCCGCCGGTTGTAGCGGGGCAGGGTGATCCGGTCCTCGTCCCCGTGCACCACCAGCACCGGCACCTGGATCGAGGGCAGCCGGTCGATGGCGTCGTGGGCGAGGTCGGCGGTGAAGTGCCCGATGAAACCGGAGACGTCCTTCGAGCCGGTCCACCCGCGCAGCTCGGCCTCCAGGGCGCAGATGCGCTCGTGCTCCTCCTCCAGCAGCGTCGGCGACCACATCCAGAAGGCGAACTTCGAGAACACGTCGAGCGGGCCGTGCTGGAGGGCGTAGCGGCGCGACTCGTAGTGCCGGCGCACGTGGTTCTCGTCCGCCGTCCGGCTCCAGGTGGACAGCAGGACCGCCGAGCGCACCCGCTCCGGGTGGCGCAGCGCCATCTCCTGCGCGGTGCACGAGCCCAGGCTGAAGCCCATGACGTGCGCGGACTCGACGCCGAGCGCGTCCAGGAGGGCGACCGCGTCGTCGGCCAGCAGGGCCGGGGTGTAGTCGGAGTCGGTGCAGTCGGCGGTGCCGACCCCGCGCATGTCGTACGTGATGCACCGGTACTGCCGGGACAGGTGCTCGACCTCGTACGCCCAGGCCCGGCCGCTCATGCCCGTGCCCATGATGAGCAGCAGCGGCTCCCCGGTGCCGGCCTCCCACCAGGTGGTGCGGTGGCCGTTGACGGTCACCTCAGGCATCGCCCACCTCCACCTGGGCGGCTCCGGGGACGGCGGCGATGGCCTCGATCTCGATGAGCAGCGGCTCCTCGACCAGCCGCTCGACGAAGAGCAGCGTGTTGGGCGGGTAGCCGCCGTCGGGGTAGATGTCGGCGAAGATCTCGCCCCGGACCCTCATGAACTCCGGCAGGTGGGTGCCCCCGCCGACGAGGTAGGTGGTCATCTTCGCGATGTCGGCGAACGTGCCACCGACGGCGGCCAGCGCCGTACCGAGGTTGGCGTAGGCGCCGCGGACCTGGTCGGCGAAGCTGCCGTCGCCGTACAGCTCGCCGTCCTCGGTCATGCCGACCTGGCCGGCGATGAGGACCGGGTCGCCGTCGGCGACCACGCTGACGTGGGAGTAGCGGCCGAGCGGCTCGCCGAGACCCTTGGGCTTGCGGTGCAGGTGGACGGTCACGGGGTGGTCCTTCCTCTGGAGGATCGCCGCCCGGCGTGCGGGCAGCTGGGGAGCGACGCGCGGCGGTGCCGGCATCGGGGGTCGGTGCGGGGGCGGCGCTCAGTCGTGGACGGCGCCGTCCGGGGCCAGCTCCTCGGCGGCGAGCGCCCTCTGGCTGCGGTCCATCTCGTGGGCGATCTCGACGCCGTCCGACATCGACCACGGCAGCACGTTGTACGGCTTGTCCGGGTTGTCGCCGGTGACCATGTCGTAGGTCAGTTCGGTCTGGCTGTAGATCAGCGGGTCGCGGTCGTTGTGGAACCGGACCATGTCCAGGTCGTCAGGGAAGCTCTGGACGACGCCGTCCTTGATGACGATCTCGACGTTGCGCTTGTCGACGAGGACGTGGAGGTTCTCGGCCGGGTTGCCCTTGACCACGATGACGTCGGCCAGGTAGCCGGGCAGCAGCTTCCCGAGCTTGCCCTCGAGGTTCATCATCTTCGCGCCGTTGGCGGTGGCGGCGAGGATGGCCTCCATGTTCGACAGCCCCGCGTAGACCTGCAGCAGCTCCAGCTCGCGGGCGTGCCACTCGCCGTAGGGCGTGATGGCGAAGCCGGTGTCGGTGCCCATCGCGAACTCCACGCCCGCCTCGTGCGCCTTGTGCAGGCTCTCGACGCTCTTCTCGAGCATCCGGCGGCAGCCGTGGTACTGCCCGTAGGGGGCGCCGGTCAGCTCGGGCCAGTCGGCGAGGTTGGCCAGCAGCAGCAGCGTCGGCACGAGGGTGACGTCGTTGTCGACGAGCTTCTCGATGCCCTCGTCGGTCATGACGTTGCCGTGCATGATCCAGTCGAAGCCCGCGTCGGCGGCCGCGCGCACCTCCCCCGGACCGCGGGCGTGGATGGTGACCTTCTTGCCGAGCTGGTGGACGAGGTCGGCGACCGCCTTCATCTCGTCGTTGGTGAAGGCCTGGAAGTCGCCGTACGGGCTGTCGGCGAGCTTGATGAGGTCGACGCCGTTCTTGACCTGGTGCCGGATCTCGACCTTCATCTGGTCCACGGTGTTCGTGAGCGTGCCGATGTTGCCGTCGGGGACGCCCACCGAGTCCGGGTACCAGTCGGTGAGACCGTTGCTGGTGGTCAGGTAACGGCCGGCCGAGGTCATCCGCGGGCCCTGGACGAGCCCGGCGTTGATCCCCTCGCGGATGCCGACGCCGATGTAGTAGCTCCCGCCGGGCTGGGAGATGCTCGTGATGCCGGCCCGGAGCACCTTGCGGGCGTTGGCCGCGGCGATGAGCGTGCGCATCTCCGCACTGGTGTAGAGGTCGATCTCCTCCTCGTACCGGGCCTCGCCGTAGGTCATGTGGCAGTGCGCGTCGATCAACCCCGGCATGACGGTGCGCCCGGTGGCGTCGATCCGCCGCATCTTCTCCTTGGGCGGCATCTCGATGCCGGTGGAGTCGTCGCCGACGGCGACGATCGTGTTGCCGTGCAGGACGACGTCGGTGTCCGGGCGGGGGTCCGCGCCGGTGGCGTCGATGACGGTGCCGCCGGTGATCAGGGTCCAGTCCTCGTACACGGGGACTCCTCTCCTGGCTGTCGAAGGGTGTGCGGGATCCCGGCACGCCCTCCGCCGGGCGGAGGGGTGTCGTGGGTGGGGCTGCGGGAAGGGGTGGCGCCGGAGTCCGAGCTCAGCCGCCGTCGGGCTCGAGTGCTGGGGCGACCTGAGCTGCGGTCTGGTGCAGGTGCGAGCGGATGGCCGCCTCCATCGCATCGGGGTCGCGCCTGACCAGGGCGGCGAGCATCTCCCCGTGCTCGTCGTGTGCGGTCGCTGCGGAGGGCCCGGTGGAGACCAGGATGCGGACGTAGAACTTGGCCCGGGACGAGAGCGTGCTGATCAGCGCGATCAGCTCCCGGTTGGCGCAGGGGGCGTACAGGGTGGCGTGGAACTCCTGGTTGAGCTGGGCCCAGAGCACCGGGTCCGTGACGCCCTCCATCGAGTCGTGCAGGTCCTGCACGGCAGCGATGTGCGCCTCCGTGGTGGCGGCGACCACCTTGCGGCCGGCCAGGACCTCCAGCTGCTCGCGGATCTCGTACAGGTCGAGCAGCTGCTGCACCGAGGGCCGGGTGACGACGGCCCCCCGGTGGGCGTCGAAGGTGACCAGGCCCTCGCTGGCCAGGGCGTGCAGCGCCTCCCGCAGCGGGGTGCGGCTGATGCCGAGGCGGGCGGCCAGCTCGTCCTGGCGAAGCGGGGTGTCGACCGCCACGCCGCCGCTGATGATCAGGTCGCGCAGCGCGTCCCTGGTGGCGTCGCGGATCGTGCCGCGCTGGATCGGCGAGAAGCCGGCCAGCGCTCCCCGGGTGACCGTGGGGTCGGTGCTCATGAGGGCGCTCCCTCATCGGTCCCCGGCGGGCCCCCGACCGTGTTGGTCAGCGTGCCGAGCCCGGTGATGCTGATCTCGACGGTGTCGCCTGCCCGCAGGAACCGCGGCGGGTCGAAACCGATGCCGACCCCGGCCGGCGTGCCGGTGGCGATCACGTCGCCGGGCTCCAGGGTCATGCCGGCGCTGATGGTGGCGATGAGCGTCGGGACGTCGAAGATGAGGTCGGCCGTCTTCGCGCTCTGCCGCAGCTCCCCGTTGACCCGGGCCTCGACCAGCAGGTCGGTGAGGTCCACCTCGTCAGCGGTGACCGCGAACGGCCCCATGGGGCAGCACCCGTCCAGCGACTTCCCGAGGAACCACTGCCGGTGGTCACGCTGGACGTCGCGTGCGGTCACGTCGTTGACGATCGTGTAACCCCAGACGTGGCTGAGCGCCTCCTCGGCCGGGATCCCGCGACCGCCCCGGCCGATGATGACGCCGAGCTCGGCCTCGTAGTCCAGCTCGGTGGTCAGCGTGTCGTGCAGCGGGATGACGTCACCCGGCCCGATGACCGAGCTGGTCGCCTTGGTGAAGACGACAGGGCGGTCGGGCACGCCGTTGCTGGGTGTGGAGTTGTACCCGGAGGCGTCGAACTCCAGCGAGTGCTGGTGGTAGTTCTGGCCGACGCAGATGACGTTGCGGCGCGGCCGCGGGATGGGCGGCAGCAACCGGACGTCGGCCAGCGGGATGGGTGTGGTCGAGCAGGGCACCGAGATCGGAGTCCCGCGCTGGATCAGCTCGAGCAGCCCCAGCGGGGCGCCGTCGGAGCTGACCGCGTACCCGTGCGGGACGGGGAACACGTGCTCACCGAGCACCACCCCCACGGCGGGACCGGTGTCCCCGAGGAACGACACGTACTTCACGAGGCAGCCTCCAGGTTCGTGCGCACGGCACTGGGTCGGATCACGGGATCAGGCGGGAAGGGACGCGGTCCGGGCGCCGGCGGGAACGTGCCTGGCCCCCTTGTTCAGGCCGTGCTGGAAGGGACGGCTGCCGGACACCGATCGCAGCAGGCGGCCGCGCAGGCCGTCCATGCGCTCGGGGACCTTGGCGACGACGAAGCCGTACAGGTAGGACCACCACTGCACGTGGTCGGTCAGCGCGCGGTTCTCCCGCTCCCACCGCGTCAGGGCGGTCGGGACGTCCTTCTCGTGCTCGAGGGTCATGGCCAGGGCCATCGCGTTGATGAAGGCGGTGTTGGCCGCCTGGCCGAGGTTCGGCGGCATGGCGTGGGCGGCGTCGCCGATCACCGCGACGTGGCCCTTCGACCAGTACCTGCAACGGACGTTGACCAGGCGGTCCCACCGGCTGGCCTCGGCGAACCGGTCGACCAGGTGCGCGGCGGAAGGGAACTCCGTCCGCCACAGGTCCCGGTCGACGGGCATCCGGCTGGCCCGCTCGTCGGACACCGGGGCGCTCAGGAAGATGTAGTCCTGGCCGTCGGTGCACGGGTTGTAGAGCAGCCGGCGCCGGCCGTGCCAGTACTCGATGATCGTGTCCTCGGGGTCGCCCTCGGCGCGGTCGATCATCATCCGGATGCCGGCCTCGGTGCCGAAGTCCATCCACGCGGTCGAGAAGATCGACTCGCGCAGCCGGGAGTACGCGCCGTCGGCCGCGACGACGAGATCCGCCGAGTACTCCTTGCCGTTCTCCATCTGCAGCCGACCCTCGGGCGACGCGCCGACGGCGAGGGACGAGGTCTCGATCTCCACCCCGAAGTGCTCCGCCTGCGCGATCAGCGCCTCGTAGAGGTCCGCCCGTGGCGGCAGCAGCAGCCGGTCGTCGGGGGTGGTGCGGCGGGACATGAGGACGCCGCCGTGCTGGTCGGCGATCCGCCACTCGGCGATGCTGCGTGCCCGCGCTGTGGCCTGGTCGAAGGCGCCGATCGTCTCGAGCGTCCGCAGTCCGCTCTCCCAGATCCAGATGCCCGCGCCGAACATCCGGAGCTCGGGGTTGCGCTCGTGCAGCCGCACCTTCCAGCCGAGCTGGGCGAGCCGGGTGGCGAGCACGAGTCCGGACAAGCCGGCGCCGGCGATCTCCGCTGTTCTGGGCACGTAGAACCTCCACGGGTAGGCCTGTGACCTGCACGTTTCCCGGGCGGATCCAGGATCCGGGATTTGGGATCCGGAAGGTAGCGCTGTGCCCCGCGCCAAGGGAAGAGGTTCGCGTGAACCCGATGGAAGTTCTTGGTTCCGGCTGTGTTAAGAGACGCGGCACTCCGGCTGTCGCCGCGCTCGCGCCGCCTGGAGGGCCCCCGCGACGGGGTGTGTCACATCGCGATCAGACCAGCCGCGTGATGACGGCGGGTCGTGTGCGCCGGCGCCCGGTTCTCCCGCACAGAACCGGGCGCCGGCGCACACGCTCCATCGGAGATCGGGGCGTCAGCCCCGCCGCTGCGCGACCTCGGGGTCACACGATCACCCGTGGAGAGCTCCCCGGCGCACACCTCGACCCGCGACCGGGTGGGTCGGCCCGACGCCCGGTCCCGACTCCCGCCGCTGCGCACGGCCCATGCCCACCGACCTCTCACGAGCCCGCGGCCGTGCAGAGGTCATCGGCAGGCGGCGCCGCCCCGCTGGGATGCGGCCGCGTCCCGCGCTCGGGCTGCGCCACGCCCCTCACCGCACCGGGCCGGCTCGGCGTCCTCGGTCGCAGCGGGCTCGGGCGCGGGCTCCGGCGGGACCGCGCTGGTGGAGGCGGTCGCCGGCCGCGTGGGGACGGGCGCGTCGGGGGTCGTCACGACCTCCGGCACGGGCGGCTCGGTCACCCCGGGCACCGCGGACGGCGGGGTGGCAGCGTCGTCCACCGCGAGCCGTCCACCCCGCGCGACCGGGTCGGCGCTCTCGCCGACGACCGACCGCGGTCCGGCGACCGCCTCCGGCGCCGGGGTCGCCTCCTGCGCCACGCTCCCGCCGGACCGGCCCACGACCACACCGGCGATCGCGACCAGGCCGATCGCCGCGAGCGCCACCGCCACCACGGCCCACCGCCCGACGGACGAGGACGAGGGTGCGCGGTGCGCCGGCCGGAACCGGACCGTGTCGTCGTTGATGGGATTCCTCCTCGGTGCGGGTGCGTCCGGCCGACCGTACGAAGAGATCCGGCGCGTGCCGTTCCGCAACGCCGGTCGGAACGCGGCCGCCCCGGGTCGCGCGGATCGGCACGCGGACCGGTGTTCGTGACCGTCCGGAGGTGTCCCGGATGTGATCCGTGGTCAGACCGGCAGCACCCGTCACACCCGCCCCAGACGCCTCGCGCACCTGACCGGACCGTTCCGTCCGGACCGGTAGACAGATCGCATGAGCGCCACGGACCTCCGGTCGACCGACACCAGCACCCGGCCGGCCGTGGCGATCTCGGCGACCTCCACCCCGGTCCTCAGCTACGCGCTCGCCCACAACCGGGTGCCCGTGGTGAGCCGGTTGGCGTTCACCAACCACGGCGGTCCGGTGCGCGCGGCGACGGTCCGGCTGGGCGTCCGCGACGCCGAGGGCCCGATCGGCAGCGCCGTCGAGCTGCTGGTCGACCTCGACGCCGGCCAGACCACGGTGCTCAGCGACGTCGGCCTGGTCATGGACCCCGCCGCGATGCTGCAGATCGAGGAGCAGCGCCCGGGCTCGATCGAGATCGACCTCCTCGTCGACGGCGAGGACGTCGCGGGCACCGCCGTCCCGGTGCAGGTGCTGGCCGCCAGCCAGTGGCTGGCCGCGCCGGTCCCGCTGGCGCTGGAGATGCTGGCAGCGCACGTCATGCCCAACCACCCGGCGGTCACCGCGCTGATCGACGAGGCCAGCGTGCTGCTGGAGGAGCGCACCGGCAGCGCATCGGTGCAGGGCTACCAGTCCGGCCCGGAGCGGGTCGACGAGATCGTCGCCGCGCTGACCGAGGCGATGCGCCGGCGCGGCATCCGCTACAGCGAGCCGCCGGCCAGCTGGGCCGACGTCGGGCAGAAGGTGCGCACCCCCGGCGACGTCCTCGACGGCCGGGTCGGCACCTGCCTGGACACCGTCGTCGTCCTGGCCGCCGCCCTGGAGCAGGCCGGCATCCGCCCGATGCTGTGGCTGGCCGAGGGGCACGCCTTCCTCGGCTACTGGCGGGAGGAGCGCGGCGCCGAGAGCGCCGCGACCACCGACGTCGCCCCGCTGGTCAACCTGGTCGACCTGGGCCTGGTGCGGCTGGTGGAGACCACGCTGCTCACCAGCCGTGCCCGGGACGGCGAGCCGCAGGACCTGCACTCCCCCGCGTACGACGCCTGGCTGACCGGCGACCTCGACCGGGTCCTGGGCGTGACCGACGTCCACCGCGCCCGGCGCGACGGCATCGTGCCGCTGCCGGCCCGCACCCGCGGCACGGACGGCGCGGTGCAGGTGTTCGAGTACCGGCCGGCACTGCACAGTGTCGCGGCCAAGCCGGTCGAGCGGACGCCGGCGCCGGTGCAGCCGGGGCGCCCCGAGACCCCCGCCCGGGTGCAGCAGTGGAAGAACAGCCTGCTCGACCTCTCGCTGCGCAACCGGCTGATCAACTACTCCGAGCGCGCCGGGCTCCCGCTGGCCGTGCCCGCCGCCTCCCTCGGGACGCTGGAGGACCTGCTGCACGCCGGCACCGCCGTGCAGTTGCTGCCCAGCGACCGGATCGCCGCCGTCCAGCGGGAGCGCGGGCTGCGCTCGGCCACCGAGCTGCCGGCCGACGTGCTCGCCGAGCTGCTGGTGGAGCGCAAGGCGGTGCACGCCGACGTCACCGAGGGCGGCTACCTGCCCCGGCTGCGCAACCTCGCCTACAAGGCGAAGACCGTGCGCGAGGAGACCGGCGCCAACAACCTGTACCTGGCGCTGGGCAGCCTGGCGTGGGAGCTCGACGGCCGGCCGCTGCGCTCGCCGCTGGTGCTGGTGCCGGTCGCCCTCACCCCGACCAGCCGCAACGGCGTCTACCGGCTGACCCTCGACGACACCGGCACCACCACCCCGAACCACTGCCTGCTGGAGAAGCTGCGCCAGCTGCACGGCCTGACCGTGCCGGGGCTGACCGAGCCGGCCGAGGACGGCGCCGGCATCGACCTCGACCGCGCGCTGCAGGCGATGCGCCAGGCCCTGGCCGACTCCGCGCTGCCCTACCGCGTCGAGCCGACCGCGGACCTCGCCGTCCTGCAGTTCGCCAAGTTCCGGCTGTGGAAGGACCTCGACGAGCACTGGGCCGACTTCACGGCCAACCCGCTGGTCGCCCACCTGGTGCACGAGCCCACCGAGGCGTTCGCCGACCCCGCGCCGGACACCGCCGACCGGGTCGACCTCGACGAGCTCGCCGCGACCTGCCCGGTCCCGGCCGACGCCTCGCAGCTGCGGGCCGTGGCCGAGGCCGCCGCGGGCCGCACCTTCGTGCTCGAGGGCCCGCCCGGCACCGGCAAGTCCCAGACCATCACCAACCTGCTCACCCGGGCGGTCGCCGACGGCAAGCGGGTCCTGTTCGTCGCCGAGAAGCGGGCGGCCCTGGACGTCGTCGCGCGGCGGCTCGAGGCCGTCGGCATGGGCCCGTTCGCCCTCGACCTGCACGACAAGGGCAGCAAGACCTCGGTGGTCCGCGCGCAGATCAAGGCGGCGCTGGAGCACGCGGTCGCCGTCGACGAGCAGGGCCTGGCCGCCGACGGCGAGGACCTGCGCTCCGCCCGCCGCACCCTGGCCCGCTACGCCGACCGGCTGCACGCCGAGAACGCCGCCGGGCTGTCCTACTACTCGGCCCGCACCGCCGCGCTGGCCGTGCGCGACGGCGTCCCGTCGATGCCGCTGCCGGCGACCTTCGTGGCCGCCGCGTCGGCGGAGACGATGACCGCGGTGCGCCGCGCGCTGGCGCTGCTGCCCGACATCGCCGACCTGGTGCGGCCCTCGCCGCAGCACGCGTGGGCGTTCGTCGACACCGCGCGGGTGGACCTGCTCGCCGCCCAGCAGGCCGCCGCCGCCGTCGACGCCGGGATCCGCGACCTGCCGGCCGAGCAGCACCTGGCCCGCGCGCTGCGCGAGGTGCGGACGCCCGAGGACCTCACCGCCCTGGCACACCTGCTCACGGGCCCCGCGACGGCGCTCGACGTGCTCGACGAGGTGCCGACCGAGCGCTGGACGACGGCGACCACCACCGTGCTCGGCGAGGTCGCCGCGTTCACCGCCGCCGTCCACCCGGGGCTGGAGCTGGCCACGCCGGCCGCGCTGGAGTTGCCGCTGGCGGACCTGTACGTCGCCGCGCAGACCGCGCAGGCCGGGCGCTGGATGGCCCGCCGGAAGGGGCTGCGCGCCGTCCGCGACCAGCTGGCCCCGGTGCTGCGGCCGGGCGTGAGCGTGAAGCTCAAGGACGTCCCCGAGCTGACCGCGGCCCTGTGGCGGGTGCAGACCGCGGCGCAGGGCATCGCCGCCCGCGCCTCCGTGATCCCGGGGCTGTCCGTGCCGGCCGGCTGGAACCCGCTGGTCGAGCCCACCCTGCTCGACGGGCAGGTGGCCTGGCTGCGCGCGGCCGGCGCCGCCACCGACCGGGACGGCGAGTTCGCCGCCGCCCTGCGCCGCTGGGTGGTCCAGGGCCCCGGTCCCGACGCCGCCACCGGTGCGGCCGTCGCCCGGCTGCGCGACGCGATCACCGCACTGCTGCGGGTGTGTTCCACCGGCTCGCGCCAGCTGGCCCGCTGGGCCGGGGACGACGGCCTGGTGCTGCGCTGGCACATGACCCGCCCGGAGCGCGGGGTGGAGCACACCGGGCTGATGTCGCTGCGCCGCTGGGCGGACTTCATCGACACCCTCGAGCCGCTGCGCGCCGCCGGCCTGCACGAGGCACGGGCGCTGCTGATCAGCGGGGAGCTGCCCGCCGACGACGCGGTGCGCGCCTTCGAGCACGGCGTCGCCCTCGCCTCGGTGACCGAGCGGCGTGCCGCCTCCGGCCTGGACGGCTTCGACGCCGACGTCCACCTGCGGGCGATCACCCGGTTCACCGCCGCCTCGAAGGCCGTCCGGGAGCACCTGCGCTCGGCGCTGCCCGGCGCCGTGCTCGCCGCCCGCCCGTTCGACGCCGCCAGCGGCAACGGCCAGGTCGGCGCGCTGCAGCGGGAGCTGGCCAAGACCCGTCGCGGGCTCGGCGTGCGCGGCCTGCTCGCCCAGTACGGGGAGCTGGTCACCGCCGTCATGCCGTGCGTGCTGGTCTCCCCCGACTCCGTGGCCCGGTTCTTCCCGGCCGAGGCGGGCCTGTTCGACCTCGTGGTCTTCGACGAGGCCTCGCAGATCCGGGTGGCCGACGCCGTCGGCGCCCTGGGCCGGGCGAGGGCCGCGGTCGTCGTCGGCGACAGCAAGCAGATGCCGCCGACGTCCTTCGCCGAGCCGTCCACCGGCGCGGCCGAGGACGACGGGATCGAGCTGCTGGGCACCGCGGTCGAGGACGAGGAGTCGATCCTCTCCGAGTGCGTGCAGGCCCGGGTGCCGCGGCAGTGGCTGTCGTGGCACTACCGCAGCCAGGACGAGTCGCTCATCGCGTTCAGCAACGCCAACTACTACGAGAACCGGCTCTCGTCGTTCCCCGCGCCGACCCACGGCCGCCCCTCGGCGGACGTCGACGGCCGCGGCATCTCGCTGGTGCGGGTCAACGGCACGTTCCACCGCTCCGGCGCCGGCCGGCTGCTGCGGACCAACCCGATGGAGGCCAAGGCCGTCGTCGCGGAGATCCGCCGCCGGTTCGACGCCTCGCCCGACCAGCTGCCCTCGATCGGGGTCGTCACGTTCAACGTGCAGCAGCGGGCCTACATCGAGGGCCTGCTGCGCGACGCCGGTGACGACCGCCTGGTCGAGGCGCTGGACCGCACCGACGGCGAGGGGCTGTTCGTCAAGAACCTGGAGAACGTGCAGGGCGACGAGCGCGACGTCGTGCTGTTCTCCACCGGCTTCAGCGTCAACGACCGCGGGTTCCTGCCGCTGAACTTCGGCCCGCTCAACCGGGTCGGCGGCGAGCGGCGGCTCAACGTCGCGGTCACCCGCGCCCGGCGGCAGGTCGTCGTCTTCTCCTCGTTCGAGCCGTCGCAGCTGCGGGCGGAGCAGACCTCGTCGGTGGGCATCAAGCACCTGCGCGCCTACCTGGACCTGGCCGCGCTGGGCACCGACGCGCTGCCCAAGGACGCCCGTCCGGTCGCCGTCCCGGACCGGCACCGTGACGAGATCGCCGCCGCGCTGCGCGACCGCGGGCTGGTCGTGCGCACCGACGTCGGCCTCTCGGAGTTCCGGGTGGACCTGTCGGTCGCCCGCGCCGAGGCGCCGGACGCGCCCGTCATGGCGGTGCTGCTCGACGGCCCGACGTGGGCCCGCCGCCGGACGGTCGGCGACCGCGACGGCCTGCCGGTCGACGTCCTCGCCGGCATGCTGCGCTGGCCCGCGGTCGAGCGGGTCTGGCTGCCCACCTGGCTGCGCGACCGCGAGGCGGTGCTCGATCGGCTGGTCGCCGCCGTCGACGCCGCGCCGGTGCCCGCCCGCCGGGCCGAGCCGGCCTTTGTGGCCACTTCGGCCCCTCAGGAGCCGGCCATCGTGGCCACAATGGCCGTCGCGGAGCCGGGAGACGTCGTCCCGCCGGTCCCCGCCGAGCCGCCGGCGACCGAGCTGAGGTCGGCGGTCCCGCTGCGGACCACCGCAGCGGTCGTCGTCGAGGTCCCGGTCGCCGAGGTCGCTGGAGTCGCCGAGGTCGGGGCCCCCGTCGTCGGGGAACCCGTGACCGAGGCTCCCGAGCCGGCTCCGGCCCGGCCCGCGCGGCGGACGGCGAGGAAGGCCACGGCGACGCCGCTGGACGGCGAGCTGCCGTTCGTGCCGTGGGTGCCCAAGACCGCCGGCGACCGCAAGGTCCTCGACGCGCTCTCCGACGCCCGCATCGCCCGCACGGTGAAGCGGGTGCTCACCGCCGGGCTCAAGGCGGAGGGGCCGGTGCACCGCGACCGGCTGACCCGGCTGACCGCGAGCGCGTTCGGGCTCACCCGGGTCAGCGAGTCCCGGCGCGACGCGCTGCTGGCGCTGCTGCCCCCGGCCACCCTCGTCGGCGAGTTCGTCTGGCCCGAGACGCTGGACCGCGACACCTGGTCGGCCTTCCGCCGGCAGGCCGCCAGCGCCGACCGGCCGCTGGAGCACGTCGCGCCGGAGGAGGTCGGCAACGCGATGGTCGCCCTGTGCCGCGCCAGCGCCGGCATGACGCAGGACGAGCTGTTCCTGCGGACGGCGGAGGTCTTCGGCTACCGCCGGCGGACGCCGTCGCTGCTGCCGCTGCTGGAGGCGGCGCTGGCCCGCGGACTGGACGCCGGCCGGCTCACCCGCCAGGAGTCCGGTCTGCTGACCGCGGCGGGGTGACCCGGGCTGCCCGCGGGGCGGGGCGGCGGGTCGGCGACGATGGCGGCATGAGTTCTCCCTCCCTCGCGGGCGCGGGCCTGGACTCCGGGTCGTTCGAGGCGGCGGTGCGGGAGGCCGTCCGCCGCCTCGCCGGGGTGGCCGAGCGGACGCCGCTGCAGCGCAACGCCCGGCTGTCGGCGGCGACCGGGGCCGACGTCTGGGTGAAGCGGGAGGACCTGCAGGTCGGCCGGTCCTACAAGGTGCGCGGCGCCTACAACACGATCGCCGGGCTGGCGCCCGCCGCCCGGGCCGCGGGGGTCGTGTGCGCCAGCGCCGGCAACCACGGCCAGGGCGTCGCGTACGCGTGCCGGGCGCTGGGCGTGCGCGGCTCGGTGTTCGTACCCGGCACCACGCCCCGGCAGAAGCGGGAGCGGATCAGCGCCCTCGGCGGGGACGCGGTGGACCTCGTCGTCACCGGCGACTCCTACGACGAGGCGGCGGCCGCGGCCGCGGCGTTCGCCGGGCGCACCGGCGCCACGCTGGTGCCGGCCTTCGACGCGCTGTCCACCGTGGTCGGGCAGGCCACGGTGGGCGTCGAGGTGCTCGAGCAGCTCGCCACCCCGCCCGACGTCGTCGTCCTGCCCGTGGGCGGCGGCGGCCTGCTGGCCGGGTGCGGCACGTGGCTGCGCGCGCACAGCCCCGGCACCCGGCTGGTCGGGGTGGAGCCGGCGGGCGCGGCGAGCATGGCCGCAGCCCTGGCCGCGGGCCGTCCGGTGGAGCTCGCGGAGATGGAGACCTTCGTCGACGGCGCCGCCGTCCGCCGGGTCGGCGACGTCACCCTCCCGCTGGTCCGCGACTGCGGCGCGGACCTGGTCGCCGTCCCCGAGGGCCAGATCTGCACCGAGATGCTGGACCTGTACCAGGTGGACGGCGTCATCGCCGAGCCCGCCGGGGCGCTCTCGTCGGCCGCGCTGACCGGCGGCCTGGTGACGGTCGAGCCGGGGCAGACGGTCGTGTGCCTGCTGTCCGGCGGGAACAACGACGTCAGCCGGTACGCCGAGGTGGTCGAGCGCTCGCTGGTGCACCGCGGGCTCAAGCACTACTTCCTCGTGGAGTTCCCGCAGGAGCCCGGTGCGCTGCGCCGCTTCCTCGACGAGGTGCTCGGCCCCGACGACGACATCGTGCTGTTCGAGTACGTGAAGCGGGACAACCGGGAGACCGGCGCCGCGCTCACCGGAATCGAGATCGGGCGGGCGGCCGACCTGCCCGGCCTGCTCGCCCGCATCGAGGCCAGCCCGCTGCGCATCCAGCACGTGGCCCCGGGGACGACGGCCTACCGCTTCCTCGTCTGACCCGCCGGGACCGCGTCCTGCGGGCGGCCGGTCCCGGGGTCCAGCCAGCTCTGCGCCCTCGACACCCCGAGCGCCACCTCCACGAAGCGACGGACCGCCGCACCGGCGTCGGGGCGCCAGTAGACCTGGACCGGGATGAGCGGTGCCGGCTCGACGGCGCGCCACACGAAGCCGTCGGGCAGGGGGTCGAACTGCGTCACGAACGCCACCGAGAAGGCGGAACCGGCGACGATCTCCGCGCGGGCGGCCGGGTCGCGGTGGAACAGCGCGGAGGTCAGGTACTCGAACTCGTGGATCGGCCCGCGGAATCCGTGCCGCCGGAACGAGCCGACCACCTGGTCGAAGAAGTCCGGCGAGAACTGGCGCGGCCAGATCGCCAGCGTCGAGTCGGCCAGCTGCGCCACGGTGAGCACCGGGTGGGCGGCCAGCGGGTGACCGCTGCCGAGCACGATGCCGATCGGCTCGTCGCGCAGCCGGACCGACTCCAGGTCCTCGCCCACGTTGGCCGACCGCGCCATCCCGACGTCCACCCGCCCGGCCCGCACCGCCTCCAGGCTCTCCGGCTGCCACATCTCGCACATCTGCAGCGACAGCTCCGGGAGGCGCTCGTGGACGGCGGAGACCAGGTGGGGCAGGGTCTCCTGGACCAGCGTCGGCGTGTACGAGACGACCAGCCGGCCGCTCTCCCCCGCGGCGGCCCGCTGGGTCTGCTCCAGCGCCGAGGCGACGACTCGGAGCACCGTCTGTGCCCGGTCCAGCAGCACCGCACCGGCCTCGGTGAGCTCCACCCGCCGCGTGGTCCGGCGGAACAGCTGGACGCCGAGGCCGTGCTCCAGCTGCTGCACCTGCGCGCTCAGCGACTGCTGCGCCAGGTGCAGCCGGCGCGCGGCCCGGGAGAAGTTCAGCTCCTCGGCGACGGCCACGAACGCACGCAGGTGGCGCAGCTCGACGTCGTCCCTCACCGCACCTGACCTCCCGGGGCGCACGGGCCGGCGGCGCCGGCCGCGGGCGGATTCACCACGCTAGCCGGTCAATCCACCGGCATTCACTGTTTCCCACGCCGCTCGCGCCGGACCTAGGTTCGGCCCCAGGTGGTCGCCGGAGCCCACCGGAGAGGGGCGGATCGGTGCAACTGGTCAGTTTCCGCCGCACGGGAGCGGCCGGACCTCCGCTCCCCGGGGTCCTCGACGGGGGCCAGGTCCTCGACCTGCTCGCGGCGGCCACGGCGCTCGCCCCGGACGCCCCGCGGCCGGACTCGGTGCTCGCGCTCCTCCGGCTGGGCGAGCGGGGTCTGGACCTCGCCCGGACCTGCCTGGTCCGCGCTCAGGAGACCGGCCACTCCCTCGTGCCGCTGGAGGAGGTCCGGCTCGCCGCGCCGCTGCCCCGCCCCAACTCGATGCGCGACTTCATGCTCGTCGAGGAGCACGTCCGGAACAGCCTGGGCACGGTGCCGGCCGAGTGGTACCGCCTGCCGATCCACTGGAAGGGCAACCCGGACACGGTGATCGGCCCGGAGGACGAGGTCCCCTGGCCGCACTACACCGACAAGCTCGACTACGAGCTCGAGGTGGCCGCGGTGCTCGGGCGGCCGGCCTCCCAGGTGACGCCGGAGCAGGCACTGGACTGCATCGTCGGCTACACGATCTTCAACGACTGGAGCGCGCGGGACATCCAGTTCCGCGAGATGGAGGTCCGGCTCGGGCCCGCCTTCGGCAAGGACTTCGCCACCTCCCTCGGCCCGACCCTCACCACCGCGGACGCCATCGACATCTCGACCGCCCGGATGAGCGCACGGGTCAACGGGGAGACCTGGTCGCAGGGCACCCTCGGCGCGATGGTCTTCAGCTTCGCCGAGGTGATCTCCACCCTGTCGGTCGACCAGCCGCTGCAGCCCGGGGACGTCATCGGCGGCGGGACGATCGGCCGCGGGTGCGGCCTGGAGCTCGATCGCTGGATCCAGCCCGGCGACGTCGTCGAGCTCGAGGTGGAGGGCATCGGCGTCCTGCGCAACCCGGTCGGCAAGAAGCGGGACGCCCCCGGCTTCGGGATCGACCTGACCGACCGGGCGGGCTGACCCCTCCCCTGCACACGGCGCGCTGTCGTCTCGACCGCGCGCTCCCCACCCCGAGGCAACGGAGAAGCGCATGCCCGACGTGATCCTGCAGGTGTACCCGACGCTCGGCGACGAGCAGGAGATGGCCGCCCGCCGTCCCATCGGCCGGGACAACGACGCCTACCAGCGGATGCTGGAGAGCCTGGTCGAGCTGGTGAAGGCGGCCGACGACCTCGGCTACTGGGGCATCACCCACGTCGAGCACCACATGCACTCCGAGGGGATGGAGATCTCGCCGGCCCCGCTGATGCTCAACGTCTACCTGGGCCAGCACACCAAGCGGCTGCGGCACGGTCAGCTCGGGCTGGTCCTCCCCGCGCACGACCCGATCCGGCTGGCGGAGGAGATCGCCATCGCCGACCACATGCTCAAGGGCCGGCTGTTCGTCGGCATGGCCCGGGGCTACCAGGCGCGGTGGCAGAACATCCTCGGGCAGCGGTTCGGGGTGACCTCGACGGCGTCGGACATGAGCGACGCCGACCAGCGCAACCGGCTGCTGTTCTCCGAGAACTTCGCGATCATGAAGAAGGCGTGGACCGAGCCGCTGCTGCAGTACGACGGCCCGACCTACAAGGTGCCGTTCCCGGTCGAGGGCATCCCGAACTGGCCGCCGGCGAAGACGATCACCGGCCCCTACGGCCAGCCCGGCGAGGTGGACGAGCACGGCACGATCAAGGGCGTCAGCGTCGTGCCGCGGCCCTACACCAGCCCGCACCCGCAGCTGTTCCAGGCCTTCGGCGCCAGCCCCGGCACGCTGCAGTGGTGCGGGGAGGAGAACGTCACCCCGACGATCCTCATGGGCTCGCACGAGAAGTTGCGCCAGCTCATGGACATCTACGTGCAGGGCGCCAACTCACGCGGGCGCGACCCGCGGTTCGGGGAGGGCATCGGCGTCTGCCGCACCTTCTACATCTACCCGAACGGCACGCCGGAGGACGAGGTCCGGGCCCGCATCCGGGAGAGCGTCGACCGCTACGAGAAGCCGGTCTGGCAGGGCTGGTACGAGCAGTTCGGCTTCATGGAGGGCGCCCGGTACGACGGCGAGGAGGGCCCGGTGCCCAAGCCCGGCGAGCACCTCGCCGACCGGCTGATCAACAGCGGGCTGCTCATCGGCGGCACGGTCGACGACGTCAAGCGCCAGGTCGGGGAGTTCCTCACGAAGCTGCCCATCGACTACTTCGTGTGGCTCTTCCACTGGGGCATGATCCCGCGCGACGAGGGCCTGCAGATGCTCGAGCTGTTCTCCACCGAGGTCATGCCCGAGTTCGGTCTCGCCGAGGCCACGACCGGGCAGGCCTGACCCGTGAGCACCACCAACGCCCACACGGCCGTCCTGCCCCCGCCGACGATCGAGGACCTCGGCGGCGGCTTCCACGCCTTCGTCCAGCTCGACGGCAGCTGGGGCCTGAACAACGCCGGCGTCCACGTCGGCCGGCGCGGGGTCACCCTCGTGGACACCGCGTTCACCGCCGCCCGCGGTCAGGGGCTCAAGAACGCCGTCGGCACGCTGACCGAGATCCCCGTGCAGACGATCGTCAACACGCACCACCACGGCGACCACACCTACGGCAACTACCTGTTCCCGCAGGCCACGATCGTCGGGCACGACCTGTGCCGGCACACGATGCTGGCCGTGGGCCTGGAGACGAAGGAGTGGTTCCCCGGCGTCGAGTGGGGCGACCTGGAGATCGCCGCCCCCACGGTCACCTTCGAGGACTCGGTGACCGTCTACTGCGACGACGTCGCCACCACGCTGCGGTACGTGGGGCAGCCGGCGCACACCACCAACGACGTCACCATGTGGGTGCCCGAGCGCGGCCTGCTCTTCGCCGGCGACCTCGTCTTCAACGGCGGGACGCCGTTCGTGGTGATGGGGTCGGTGCAGGGGCTGGTCGACGCGCTGACCGAGCTGCAGGCGCTCGACCCGGCAACCCTCGTGCCCGGGCACGGCGCGGTGTGCGACGGCGGGGTGATCGCCGGCCAGCTGGAGTACCTGCGGTTCGTGCAGGAGCGGGCCCGCGAGGGCTTCGCAGCGGGCGACCCCCCGCTGGAGGTGGCGCGCCGGACCGACCTCGGCGACTTCGCCGGCCTCACCGACCCCGAGCGGCTGGTCGGCAACCTGCACCGCGCCTACTCCGAGCTCCGGGGCGAGCCGCAGGGCGTGCCGCTGGACTACCACCAGATCGTCGACGAGATGATCACCTACAACGGTGGCCGGCCGCTGACCTGCCTGGCCTGACCCGCGGGGTCAGGGGATGCGGTAGGCGTCGCCGTACGTCGACCAGAGCAGCGGCGTGTCCAGGTGGAGGTTGCCCTCCTCCAGGAACCGCCGCTGCTCGGTGTCGACCCGGCTGGTGTCGCGGTGCGCGCGCTCCTTCTGCATCGCCTCGACCCGGGCGTCGAGGAACGCGTCGAGCCACTCGGCCTCGTCGCCGCCCTGCGCGGGCGGGCTGGCGTCGGCCAGGGCCGCGGTGCGGATGCCGCCGAAGCTCAGCGCGTCGTCCCCGGGACCGTGCACGACCAGCGCGTCGAAGTAGACGAACTGGCCGAGGGCGTGCACGCCGTCGGCGATGCCCTGCTGCACGGCCGGGTCGAAGTACACGGTGTCGACGACGTGGTCCTGCGCCTCCCGGAACAGCGGGTCACGCGCGGCGGCCCGCCAGTCGGCGACGAAGGCGGGGCCCAGGCCCTCCTGGGTCACGTTGCCCATGCCGAGCTCCTGCTGCTCGCGCAGGGCGGGCAGGTACTCCTCCAGCCGGTTCCCGGGCGCGATGCTCGTGTAGTACTCGACCAGCCGGGCCATGTCGCCGCAGCCGCTGCAGAAGCCGATCAGCCCGGCGGTGTAGCCCCGGTTCTCCGCGTCGACGCCCTCGACGTCCCACTCGATGTAGGCGTACTGGTCCTGCCAGTCCAGGGTGGAGTTCTCGGCGCTGGAGACCAGCTGCATCGCGACGTCGCGCTTGGCCGGGGCGCTGAGGTCGGCGGTGTCCACCGGGGTCGGGCTCGCCTCCGTCGTCGTCGCGGCCGGCCGGTCGTCCGGCTCGCCGCCGACCCGGGGGACGACGACGACCAGCAGCGCCAGCAGCACGGCCAGGCCCACGGCGGCCAGCACCGCGGACCGGGGCGGACGACGCCGGGGCGCGGCATGGCGGTGCGGCGCCGTCCGGGGCCGCGTGCCCGTGCCGATCCCGCTCATCCACTCCCCTGACGTCCGCCCCCACCGCTCCGAGGACCAACGTCCCGGACGGACCTGTGTGTTCCGTCTGATCACGCCGGCAGGACGAAGTCGCACGCCGGACCGCTCGCCCGGGCCAGCCGGCGGTCGAGGGTGAGGAGCGGCGCTCCGAGTTCCTCGGCGAGCGCCACGTAGGCGGCGTCGTACGCCGTGACCGTGGGATGGAGCGCCCACACCCGCGACGCCAGCGGCTCGAACGGGAACGAGGTCACGCTGAGCTGCACGAGATCGTGGTGGGCCAGGGTGGCGACATCGCGGCTCAGTCGTCCGCCGAGGACCGCCCGGCGGAGGGCGCTGGACACCTCGACCCGCAGGTGGGAGGGAGCCGCGAGCGCCTCCCCGCCGAGCTCCCGGCGCGCCCACGTGCCCTCGTCCCCGCCGTCGACGAGGGCAGCCAGCACCGCGGAGGCGTCGACCACGAGCGTCACGGGCGGTCGGCGTCCCTCGCCTCGAGGATCTCCGCGGTCGACAACCGGGTGCCCGTGGCTCGCACCCGCTGCTCCACCCGCTCCCAGAGCTCCTCCGGGGTCGGCCGCTCGGCCAACGTCTTCAACTGCGCCCGGACGTACTCCTGCAGCGACTGGCCCGCGCGGGCCGCCCGAGCCGCGAGGACGGCGCGCGTCTCGTCGGGCACGTCGCGGATCGTCATGGAAACGGGCACGCCACCATTCTGGCAGCGGTGCATGCACTCTGCATGCCACCGTCTCGAGAACCTCCGCTCCCAGGTTCGCGTTCTACCGTCGTCGTCCAGCCGTCGCCGACCCGGGAGGCCCCGCACCGTGGACGAGGCGCTCGACCCCACCGGAGCCGTCGCCGACCTGGCCGGCACCCGCCAGGTGCACCTCCTGGAACCCGGCGACCCCGACCGCATCGGCCCGTACACGCTCATGTGCCGGCTGCCCCGCGGCGGCCAGGGCGCCGACCTGTTCGTCGGCTCCACCGGGGACGACGGCCCGCTGGTGGTCATCAAGCGGCTGCCCGAGGCCGCCCCCGACCTGGCCCGCAAGCGGCTGGCCCGCGAGGTGGAGAACGCCACGCGGGTGAAGAGCTCCCGGGTGGCCCGGATCGTCGACCAGGACCTCGCCGCCGACGCCCCCTACTACGTGCAGGAGTACGTGTCGGGCACGCCGCTGGACGAGTTCCTCGCGCACCGCTCGGCCGGGCTGAACGCCGAGGAGCTGCGCCGGATCGCGATCGGCCTGCTCCGCGCGCTGCGCGACGTGCACGCCGCCGGCGTCGTCCACCGCGACGTGAAGCCGGGCAACATCATCATCTCGGGCAACGACGTGTGGCTGGTCGACTTCGGGATCAGCCGGTACATCGGCCCGGAGCCGCCGTCGGGCACCGCGACCACCGGCATGGCGGTGCTCGGCACGAAGCTGTTCGCCAGCCCGGAGCAGCTGCAGGGTGCCGCGCTCACCGAGGCCAGCGACGTCTACAGCTGGGGCATGGTGATCGCCTTCGCCGCCGGCGCGGTGCACCCGGTCGACCCGGACGACACCATGTCCGACTCCGACTACTTCCTCGCCCTGCGCGGCGGCCGGCTCAACCTGTCGCAGGTGCCGCCCAACCTGCTCGACAGCGTCACCCAGGCGCTGCGGTTCGCCCCGGAGAAGCGGCCGTCGCTGTCCGCGCTGGCCCGGCAGGTGGAGCAGCAGACCCGCTGGCTGGGCGGCACCTCGCAGATCCCCGACCCGCGGACGACGATGCGCGACCTGCAGTCGGTCGGTGCGGTCGTCGAGGCGGCGCGCTACGAGCTCGCCCGGCTGGAACGGGCGGTCGCCGACACCCGGGCCGGCTTCGCCGCCGCCGTCGCCGTGGCCGTGCTGCTCGGCATCGTCGCCGGGCTGGTGCTGGCCATCGCCTACCACGTCGTCTTCTGACCCCGTCCCCGAGGAGGCCCCCCACCGTGTCCGGCATGTACGAGCGGGCGCTGGCCCAGCAGCGGCTGGACGCCCGGCG
This sequence comes from Geodermatophilus sp. SYSU D00705, assembly GCF_054050135.1. Classification (NCBI taxonomy): domain Bacteria; kingdom Bacillati; phylum Actinomycetota; class Actinomycetes; order Geodermatophilales; family Geodermatophilaceae; genus Geodermatophilus; species Geodermatophilus sp. SYSU D00705. The sequence continues at coordinate 55,839 of NZ_JBJGYT010000015.1, forward strand.
GCACCGCTACCGCGAGCGGCAGCGCGTGCTGCTGGCGGTGTTCTGCGCGACCGCTGTCGTCTTCTTCGTCCTCTTCGTCCGCTGAGCGAGCGATGAAGCGCCGCGTCTGCCCGCGTTGCCTGGAGCCGCTGACCACCCCGGTGTGGCGGGACGCCGCCGGCGTCCCGCGCCGCCCGCCGGTGGAGCGGCGCACCCGCTGGCAGCGGCTGCTGGAGCCGCTGCGGGCTGAGCCGGCGCCGCCGCCCACCCCCCGGGACGCCGCCGTCGCGGCCGCCGCGAGCGTCAGCCCCACCTGCCCGAACGGCCACCGGCTGCCGCCGGACTACCTGGACCGCGCGACGATCGTGGTGGGCCTGGTCGGGCTGACCGGGGCGTCGAAGAGCACCTACCTGACGGTGCTCATCGACCTGCTGCACGAGGGTGCGCTGGCCCCGCTCGGCATCTCGGTGGAGATGGACGAGGAGAGCGCGGCCCGGTTCGACGACTACCGCTACCGGCTCATGGTGCAGCGCCGCCAGCTGCCGCTGACCCTGCCGCTGCTCGGCCCCGGCAGCTCGCCGGAACCGTTCATGCTGGTGCTGCGCGGCACCGGCCGGGGCGGCGCCGAGCGGGCGGTCAACCTCGTCTTCTTCGACGCGTCCGGCGAGCAGCTGTACCGCGCCGAGGACATGGGCCAGTACGGCAAGTTCCTCTACGCGGCGTCCTCGGTGCTGGTGCTGCTCGCCCCCGGCGTCTTCCCGCGGCTGCGGCACCTGGCCGACCCGGGTGAGGAGTCGATGGGGCTGGCCCGGCACACCCAGATGGTGGTGAACCTGGCCAACCTGCTGCGCACGGCGCGCAACCTGCACCCGGACGCCCCGCTGGAGGGCGTCTCGGCGTCGGTCGTGGTCACCAAGGCCGACAAGCTGCGCGGCCTGCCCGACTTCCCGGCCGGTGCGCTGCGCGACACCGACCTGACCGCGATGCCGCTGCCGCACTGGTTCGCCGACGTGCGCGCCACCAGCTCCCGGCTGGTCGACTTCCTGGAGGTCAAGGGCGGCTCCAACCTGCTGACCGCAGTGCTCAACCGGCTGCCGCGGCCCACCGTGCACGCGGTGTCGGCCACGGGCGCCGACGCGCGCGACGGCGGCTACCCGGAGATCTCCCCCGTCGGGTGCCTGGACCCGCTGCTGGTGCTGCTGGCCCGCCACGGCTTCCTGTCCGCCGAGGGCCTGGACCCGGAGGAGGCCGGCTCTGCCGTGCGCGGCGAGTGGTTCGGATGAGCGCCCGGGCGTACGCGCAGGCGGTCTACACCTCCGCGCCGCGGACCCTGGAGGGCCCGGGCTTCGGCGTCTTCGCCCACTCCCCCGACTGGCCGGCCGAGGTCGGCCGCACCCGCAAGGCGCTGGGCGCGCTGGTCGGGTTCACCCCCGACGCGGGCGAGGCGTTCGGGCTGGTGCACCGCGGCACCGGCCGGCTGCTCTACCGCAAGGTGGCCGCCCGCGCCGACGGCTTCGGCCGGCCCGGCAACTACCTCGTGCACCTGCTGTGGGACGACGGCGACCGGCTGGGCCTGCGCGAGCTGCTGGCCCTGCGCCGCACCGGCCGGTTCCTGGACGCGCTCGACGCGGACGCCGTCCCCACCGCCGAGCTGCCGCCGCTGCGGGTGCCGCCGGCCGAGCGCACCGCGCCCGCACTCACCGCCGAGGACGTCGACGCCCTCACCCCGTTGCTGGCGCGGGTGCTGGCCGCGCTCGCCGCCGGCTCCGGCGGGTGCACCCTGCCGCGGCGCACGCCGTCGGGCCGTGAGGTGGCCGACATCGTCGCCGCGGTGCTGCCGCGGGCGCTGACGTCGGGCGTCTCGCTGACCGCGGACCCGCAGGCCGACGACGGCGACACCGCCGCGGTGGCGGTGGTGCTGGGTTCCGGGCCGGCCGGCGCGACCGCGGGCCCGGCCGACACCGAGCGCGCGCGGTCGCTGCTGGCCGCCGCCAGCAAGGGCGACCTGCCGCCGGACCCGATCGGCGACCTGCGCCGGCTGGACGCCTGGCTGTTCGCCGACGAGTGGGCCGAGCAGGACGCCGCCGACCTGACCCCCGAGCAGGTGGCGTGCGTGCTGGAGTCCGACGGTGCCACGGGCTGGCTGGGCCGCGGGCACAACACGGCCGACGCGCTGGCGCTGGCCGCGGCCGAGCCGCCGGTGGCCACGGCGCTGCGGGCGTCGGTGCGCCGGTCGGCGGGCGTGGCCGGGCGGGTGCGGTCCGAGGTGCTGGCCGCGCTGCTCGACGAGGTGTTCGACGGCGCCGAGGGGCCCGCCGAGACCGCCGTGACCCTCGCCGGGCTCACCCAGGGCGACCTGTGCGCCGCGCTGGCCGAGGAGGTGGGCCGCGGCCGGCGGATCGCCCGGCTGGACCGCGCGGCCGGGCTGCTCGTCGAGCAGGCGCTCAGCCTCGGCGTCCGGCTGCCCTTGCTGCGGCTGACCGACGACCGGTGGGAGCTGGCCCTGCTGGCGTCCCGGCGACGGGTGGTCGGCGACGCGCTGGAGGCGCAGTGGCGCGCGGACGGCGGCGCCTTCGACGAGGAGCACCGCGCGCTGCTCGGGCACCTGCTGGTGGCCGACGTCCGCTGGCTGGGCCGGCTGGAGTCGCTCGTGCCGGCGTCCGCGCTGCCGCCGGTGCTGCGCTGGGCCGCGCTGCGCCTGGACGTCGCCGGGGTGGAGAAGCTCGCCGCCGCGGTGGCCACCGGCGGCACCGCCGGGCACGGGTGGGCGCTGCGCGAGGTGGTGTTCGGCTCGGAGCTGCCGGCGCGGGACGTCGACACGGTGCTGGGCCGGTCGCTGGCGCTGCTGCTGGTGGACGACGGCTGGCCCGCCGAGCTGGCCGAGTCCTTCGCCCGCAGCCGCGGCGCCGAGGACGACGTCCCGCGCCGACGCCGCCGCCGCGACTGACCCCGGGTCACCCCGCGGGAGCTCGTGCTCTGCCCACCCCTGCGGGCAGAGCACGAGCTCCCGGGGAGTGTGTCGCACCCCATCCCACCCCAGGGACTTTGGGCCTCGTCGCGGACGGTTCCCTCTCGTTAACGTCGGCCCCACGGGCCCCAAACGCGAGGAGAGCACGTGAGCCAGGCTGCGCAGGAACGCCCCCTCCACTCCGTCCCCGCCGGGGGTGGTGAGGACGTCGCCGCCGCGGCGCCGGTCGGCCGTCTCGGCGGGGTCGCCGCACTGCTCGGCCGGCCGCGGGCCATCGCGGCCGAGAGCGTGCAGCTCGGCAAGGACCTCGTCGAGATCGTGCGCGGCACCGACCGCATCGCGCCGAGCCCGCGGGACAAGCGCTTCACCGACCCGGCCTGGACGGACAACCCCGGCTACCGGCGGCTGGGCCAGGGCTACCTCGCGTGGGGGTCGGCGCTGCAGCGGCTGGTCGACCGCATGGAGGCCGACGGCGCGGACTGGCGCGAGGTGGAGCGGGCCCGGTTCACCATCAACGCGCTGACCAGCGCGGCGGCGCCCACCAACACACTGCTGGGCAACCCGGCGGCGCTCAAGCGGGCGCTGGAGACCGGCGGCGGCAGCGTCGTCCGCGGGACCAAGGCGCTGCTGGGCGACGTCCTGCACAACGGCGGCCTGCCCACCCAGACCGACCGCTCGGCGTACCGCGTCGGCCGCAACCTCGGCATCACCCCGGGTGCGGTGGTCTACCGCGACGACGTCATCGAGCTCATCCAGTACTCCCCGTCGACCGAGCGGGTCCGCGAGCGGCCGCTGGTCGTCGTCCCGCCGCCGATCGGCCGCTTCTACTTCCTGGACCTCGCCCCCGGCCGCAGCTTCGTGGAGCACGCCGTCGCCCAGGGCCTGCAGGTCTTCATGATCAGCTGGCGGAACCCGACGCGGAAGCAGGCGCACTGGGACCTCGACACCTACGCCGAGCGGATCCGCCGCGCGGTCGCGGTGGCCCGGCAGGTCACCGGCTCCCCCGACGTCAACACCATCGGGATCTGCGCCGGCGGGATCGTCCAGACCACGCTGCTCAACCACCTGGCCGCCGTCGGCGACGACAGCATCCACAGCGCCGCGTACGGCGTGACGCTGCTGGACTTCAACTCCCCGGCGCCGCTCGGCGCCTTCGCCGGACGCTCCACCGTCGGCCTGGCCCGGCGGCTGTCGCGCACCCGCGGGGTGATCCCGGCGCGGTCGATGGGCAGCGTCTTCACCTGGATGCGCCCCGACGACCTGGTGTTCGGCTACCTGGTCAACCAGTGGCTGATGGGCGAGGCGCCGCCGGCGTTCGACGTCCTGGAGTGGAACGCCGACGGCACCAACCTGCCGGCCGCGCTGCACGAGCAGTTCCTGCGCATCTTCCGGGAGAACACGCTGACCCGCCCGGGTGCGGAGACGGTGCTCGGCACCCCGGTCGACCTGGGCCGCATCACCGTGCCGACGTTCGTCGTCGGCGCCCTCACCGACCACATCACCCCGTGGAAGGGCACCTACCGCACCACGCACCTGTTGTCGGGCCCGACCGAGTTCGTGCTCAGCTCCAGCGGCCACATCCAGAGCCTGGTCAACCCGCCGGGCAACCCGAAGATGAGCTACTGGACCGGCGGCCCGCTCGGCCCCGACCCCGAGGACTGGCGGGCCGGCGCGCAGCGGCACACCGGCAGCTGGTGGGAGCACTGGGCGGACTGGACGATCGCCCGGTCCGGCGACGAGGTGCCCGCGCCGCAGGAGCTGGGCAGCGAGGACCACCCGCCGCAGGAGGCGGCCCCCGGCCTCTACGTGCTGGACCGCGTGCCGGCCTGACGTCAGGCGCGGCCCAGGCCCACCATCGTGACGTCGTCGGCGTCCGGGGGGTCCAGGGCCGCGAGGACGTCGGCGAGCAGCGCCTCCGGGTCGCGGCCGGCCGTCGCCGCGGCCCGCAGCGCGTCCAGCCGCTCGGGCAGCGGGACGTCGCGGCGCTCCACCAGGCCGTCGCTGAACAGCAGCAGCCGGTCCTCGGCGTCCAGCTGCAGCCGCGCCTCGGGGTAGTCGGCCCGGTCGAGCAGGCCGAGGGCGGGGCCGCGGCCGGCGGTCACCAGCGTGGCCCCGCCGGCGGCGGCGTGCAGGACCGGCAGGTGCCCGGCGCTGGCGACGGCGACCGCACCGGTGGCCGGGTCGACCTCCGCGACGACGGCGGTGGCCAGCTCCCCGGGCAGCAGGGCGGCCACCAGCGCGCCGAGGCCGGACAGGGCGGCGCCGGGGCCGGCGTCGCGCAGCAGGTGGGCCCGCAGCGCGTGCCGCAGCTGCGCGGTGATCGCCGCGGCGGCCAGGCCGTGGCCGGCGACGTCCCCGATCACGACCGACACCCGCCCGCTGGGCAGCGGCACGAGGTCGTACCAGTCGCCGCCGACGACGTCCGCGGCGCTGGGCCGGTAGTGCGCGGCCAGCGCCAGCCCGGGCACCTTCGGCAGCTGCTCGAGCAGCAGCGTGCGCTGCAGGACGGCGGCCAGCCGGTTGTCCTCCCCCGCCCGCTGCAGCGCCGACCCGGCGAGGTGGGCCGCCAGCGCCTCCGCGGCGGCGACCTCGTGTGCGCGCCACGGTGTGGCCGTCCCGCGCACCGTCTCGCTCCAGGCGGCGAAGGAGCGGCGCGGGCTCAGTCGCGGCCCGGCGTCGGTCTCGACGGTCTTGGCGGTGTGCGGGTTGCCGCCCCAGGTGACCTCGCGCGGCGTCTCGGGTCGGAACCAGGCGAGGAAGTCCCCGCTGCCGCCGCCGATCTCCACGGCGAGCAGGCCGCTGGCGGTGTCCGCGACGTCGGCGGCGGCCGGGACGACCCGGCCCAGCGCGTCGGTGGCCGGCTCCCCCGTCGCGAGCAGGGCGGCGACCAGCCCGGGCACCCGGCCGGCCGGCGGGGTGCTGCCCAGCAGGTGCAGCCGCCCACCGAGCCGCACCGCGGCACCGGCGGCGGGCAGCAGGTCCAGCACCGTGACCTCGCCCCTGGTCAGCGCGGCGGCGGGGTCGCGCGGGGTGCGGCCGGCGGCGGCGACCAGCTGCGCCTGCCGCTGCGCCACGCCGACGACCTCGTCGCGGTCCACGGTCTCGACGGCGGTGTGCAGCAGCAGCGAGGCGGTGCGGGCCAGGAACTCCGCGGCGACGCGGTCGGCGTAGGAGGGGCGGTGCGGACCGGCGTAGTGGTGGCAGGAGACCAGGCCCCACAGCCGGCCGCGGTCGATCAGCGACACCGACATGGAGGCGACGACGCCCATGTTGGCCAGGTACTCCAGGTGCACCGGCGAGACGCTGCGCAGGACGGAGCCGGAGAGGTCCAGCGGGCGGCCGGTGGCCGGGTTCGCCGCCGGCGCCAGCGGCACCGGGCGGTAGCGGGCGTCGGGGATCAGCCGCTGCCAGTTCACCGCGTACAGGGCACGCGCCTGGGCGGGGATGTCGCTGGCCGGGTAGCGCAGGCCGAGGAACGGCTCGAGGTCGGCGCGGCGGTCCTCGGCGACCACCTCGCCGTTCCAGTCGGCGTCGAAGCGGTAGACCATCACTCGGTCGAAGCCGGTGAGCTCGCGGACGTCGCGGGCCAGCACCGCGGTCAGCTCGTCGAGGCCGGTGGTCGCCGACAGCCGCTGCAGCACCGCGGGCAGCCGGCGGTGCCAGCCCGCGCCGGCCTGCCCGGCGCCCTCGACCGGCTCCCACTCGGTGAGCAGCAGCCCGTCGGCGCGGTGGACGACGACGTCGAGCTCGACGCCGTCCACGGTGGTCCGCAGCGGGTTGAGCTCGGCGTGGTCCCCCGCCAGCCCCGCGCGCAGGCGGTCGAGGTCGGCGGGGCCCAGCAGCTCGGTCAGGGACGCCGGCGCGCGGCCGAGGAGGTCGGCGGCGTTGGCGGAGGCGACGACGACGGCGAGGTCGGGCTCGGTGACGGCGAGCAGCGCGCCGTGCGGCTGGATCGCACCGGGGACGGCGATCGGCTCGTCGGCGCAGCGGGCCAGGGCGTCGTCGGGGAGGGCGGGCTGGGGGACGGTCGACGTCACCGCCGCGACCCTACGGGCCGACCTCTCCCTCGGTGAGCGAGGCCGACTCGACGATCGGCACGGAGGTCTGCAGCTCCAGGAGCTCGACGACCAGCCGCACGGGCCGGTTGTCACGCGGGCAGACCACCTGCAGCGCGACGTCGGCGGCCCGTGCCGACCGCGCGAGGTGGACCAGCTGCCGGGCTCCGGAGGAGTCCAGGAACGTGGTCTCGGTCAGGTCGACGACCACCGAGCGGGGCTGCTGGGACAGCAGTGACTCCGCTGCCGTACCGAGCTGCGGGGCGGTGGCGAGGTCGAGCTCGCCGCGTACTCTCAGCGCCGGTCGCCCGAGAACCGTCGTCCGTTCCACCTCGAACAGCACGGTTCGGTCCCCTCGTCGTCGTCGCCCTGCTACTGCAGGGTAAGGGCCATCGGGCACGGAGGGGGAACTCGGATGGACAGCGCACGGACGGACAGCCCTCGGATGGACGGCCCGGGATGGACATAGCCTTCACCGTCCGCCTGCCGGTGGACAGCACCAGCGTGCCCTTCGTGCGCGGGCTGTGCCGGCAGGCCCTGGAGCACCTGGGCGTGGAGCGGACCATCGTCGACGAGGTCACGCTGGCGCTCACCGAGGCGTGCGCCAACGTCGTCCACCACGCCGGGGAGCACGCCGAGTACGAGGTGCAGGTCGCCATCCACGACGCGATGTGCCGGATCAGCGTGTTCGACGACGGCGAGGGCTTCGACCCCGACGCGCTGCCCGAGGCCACCGACCGGGGGCCGCTGGACGGCGGCCGCGGCCTGCTGCTCATGCAGGCGCTGGTCGACCGGCTCGACTTCCGGCACGAGTCCGACGGCCGGCACCGGGTGACCCTGGAGAAGCGGCTGGCCTCTCCCCCGCCGCTGCGCCTGGTGGACCCGGGCTGAGCGCTGCGGACATGCACCTGCCGGGCTCGGTTCTGCAGGACCGCTACGAACTCCTCTCCCCCATCGCGACCGGCGGGATGGGGCAGGTCTGGCGTGCCCGCGACCTGGTCCTGGGCCGCACCGTCGCGGTCAAGGTGCTGCGCCCCGAGTACACCGGCGACACCGTCTTCCTCACCCGCTTCCGCACCGAGGCCCGGCTGTCGGCGGGGCTGGCGCACCCGAACATCGCCGTCCTGCACGACTACGGCGAGGTCGAGCCCGAGCTGGCCGGCGGCGACCGGCTGGTCTACCTCGTGATGGAGTTCGTCGACGGCGAGCCGCTCGCGGCGGTGCTGCAGCGGGAGCGCCGGCTGACCTCCGACCGGACGCTGGCGATCCTGCGCCAGGTGGCCGCAGGGCTGGCCGCCGCCCACGCGGCGGGCGTCGTGCACCGGGACGTGAAGCCGGGCAACGTGCTCGTCGCCCCCGACGGCACCGTCAAGATCACCGACTTCGGCATCGCGTGGTCGGCGGCGAACGCGGCGGTCACCCGCACCGGCCACGTCGTCGGCACCGCCCAGTACCTGGCGCCGGAGCAGGTGCGGGGCGACAGGGCCGTCGCGGCCAGCGACGTCTACTCCTGGGGCATGGTGGCCTACGAGTGCCTGGCCGGCCGCCGGGCGGTCGACGGGCCCGACCCGGTCGACGTCGCCTTCCGGCAGCTGCGCGACACCCCGGACCCGCTGCCGGACGACGTTCCTGAGCCGGTGCGCCGGCTGGTCGAGCGCACCCTGGCCAAGGAGCCGGCCGACCGGATCCCGGACGGCGCGGCACTGCTGGCCGCGGTGGACGACGTCGTCGCCGAGCACTCCCCGGGGCGGCACCGGGCGCCGCCGGCCGCGGCCGAGCCGGACCGCGCCGACACCCTGGTGATGCCGGCGGTCGGCCCGGAGCCGACGACGCGGGTGCTGCCCGCGGTGCCCGCCGCCGGCGTCGTGCCTGCTGCCGACGTCGGCCCGGTCCCGCCCGTGGCCGGCGCCCCCGAGGTGCATGACGAGGTCGGCGGCCGGCCGCGGCGCCTGCTGGTGCCGCTGCTCGTGGCCCTCGTCGTGGTCGCCGCCGTCGCGGGCGCGGTGTTCCTCGCCGCGCGGAGTGGCGACCCGGCGCCCGCGAGCGCCACCACACCCCCGCTCGCCGCACCGACGACGTCCGCTCCCCCGACGACCGCGCCGGCGCCGCGCGTGGTGCAGGTGCGGCTGACCGCCGAGGAGTACGTGGGCAGGCCGGTGGCCCAGGTGCAGGCCGAGCTCACCGGGCTGGACCTCGTCGTGCAGTTGCGGCCGGTGCAGACGGCCGACGTCCCCGCCGGGCAGGTGATGGCGCTGGACCCGGTCGGCGAGGTGCCGGTGGGCACGACGATCGCCGTGACCCACGCGGTCGCCCCGCCGCCGCCACCGACGACCGCCGCGCCGACGACCGAGCCGCAGCCGACCGACGAGGACGGCGACGACGGTGAGCGCGACCGCCGCGGAAAGGACAAGGACAAGGACAAGGACAAGGACAAGGGCGACCGCGGGCGGGACTGACGGTCGTCGTCAGCCGTTCGCGGCGGCCAGCCGGGCCTCCCACTGGGCGCCGAGCGTGGCGCCCCACTCGCGGGCCCGCTGCTCCTCCCCGGCCAGCAGCGGCCCCTGCACCGAGGTGACGTAGAAGTGCTCGGCCGGGGCGACGATCCGGCAGTGCAGGTGGCGCAGCAGCTTCTCCTCGGTCCTCGAGGCGTGGTCGAGCTTCGTGACCACCTTGGGGTGGTCCATGCGGGTGTCGAAGGCGGCCGCGGCGATGGCCGGGCCGTCGATGTGCACCTCCTCCAGCCACTCGCGCAGGCCCGCCTGCGGGTCGACGTGCAGGCCGTAGTCGCGGTTGGCCCCCTCGCGGGTGGCGGGGCGGGCCATGCCGGTCACGTGGTTGGGACCGCCGACGACGAGCAGCCCGATCTCCGGGCCGAGGATCGTGGGGGCGTCCTGCGCGGCCGCCACCGTCACGGGCATCCGCGCGGACAGCCCGTCGGCGATCGCGCGGGCGATCGTGCGGCCGTCGCCGAACAGGGACTCGTGGACCACCAGTGCCGTCGTCATCGCTCTTCTCCTCCATCGGTCGTCGTCCCGATGCTGGCCCCGCGGGCGCGGCAGCGCGGCGTCCGGAGGTCCGTGGCGGACGGGACGGAGGTCCCCGGCCGGGGTAGGGCACCGCGGTGGAGAAGATCAGCGACCGCCTGCTGAACTGGGCGTCGATCCTGGAGCCGACCACGCGCCTGCAGGCCGAGCGGACGGCGTCGATGCCGTTCGTCAAGCCGCACATGGCGCTCATGCCCGACGCGCACCTGGGCAAGGGGGCGACGGTCGGGTCGGTGATCCCGACCGACGGCGCGATCATCCCGGCGGCGGTGGGGGTGGACATCGGGTGCGGGATGAACGCCGTCCGCACCCAGTTCACCGGCGACGACGTGCGCGGCCGGAACCTGTCGGTGCTGCACGAGCAGATCTCGCGGGCGGTCCCGCTGTCGGCCGGGCGCTACAACAAGAAGCTGCGCGAGTCGGCGGCCGCGCGGGTCGCCGAGCTGCGAGACCTGCCCGGGGTGGCGCAGGCCGACGGCGTCGCGCACAACTGGCCGCTGCAGCTGGGGTCGCTCGGCTCGGGCAACCACTTCATCGAGGTGTCGCTGGACGAGGCCGACCGGGTGTGGCTGTTCCTGCACTCGGGTTCGCGCGGGGTGGGCAACCGGCTGGCGTCCAAGCACATCCGGGTGGCGCAGGACATCGCCCGGGCCCGCAGGCTCGACCTCCCCGACCGCGACCTCGCCTACCTCGAGGAGGGGACGCCGGAGTTCGACGCCTACGTCGAGGCCCTGCACTGGGCGCAGCGGTTCGCCTCCCTCAACCGCGCGGAGATGATGGACCGCGTCGCCGAGCAGGTCTCGCGGTTCCTGACCACCGCGGTCGAGCGTCAGGTGGAGATCTCCTGCCACCACAACTACACCGAGCGCGAGGAGCACTACGGCCGCTCGGTGTGGCTCTCGCGCAAGGGTGCGATCTCGGCGCGGCGGGGGCAGGACGGGCTGATCCCGGGGTCCATGGGGACGGCGTCCTACGTCGTCGTCGGCAAGGGCAACCCGGAGTCGCTGATGTCGGCGCCGCACGGGGCGGGGCGCAACCACTCCCGCGGCCAGGCGCGGCGGCTGTTCACCCGGGCCGACCTCGACCGGCGCATGACGGGCATCGCCTGGGGCCGCTCCGACGCGTTCCTCGACGAGCACCCCGACGCGTACAAGCCGGTGGACGTCGTCATGGCCGACGCCGCCGATCTGGTCGAGATCCGGCACACGCTCCGGCAGATCGTCAACGTGAAGGGCGACTGAGCGCTCCAGGCGGCACCTCCTCCTGCGGGAGCTCGTGCTCTGCCCACCACCGTGGGCCGAGCACGAGCTTCCGCATACGGAGTTCCGTGTCGAGACGCCGTCCTAGATGCCGGCCCCGCCACCACAGGAGAAGCCGCCTCCGCCGCCGCTTCCGAATCCGCTGTCTTCGGCTTGTTCGGCAGCCTCGGCCCTCACACCGATGCTCGCGTCGCGATGGGTCAGCACAGTCGTATCCGCGGGCATCACGGCGATCGTGTCGAGGCACACGTCCCAGAGGACGAACGAACCGTCTCTGGAGCCCAGCAGATAGAAGCCCACCGCCCTCGGTGACTCCAGATCAGTCCCCCGACGTGGCGGCGACGCGTCTGCGGGAACGGAGACCTCCACGTCCACGGTCGGCCAGGACACCAATCTGACCAGAGGTGGTGGGGCGATGGCCGGTATGTCCAGGCTCTGCTGGACTGCTGCATTGGCATCGCGGATGAGAGTGCGACCTGCCGACACGCCGTTGTGGTAGGCCACCACCAGTCCACCGGCGAACGCGAGTGTCGCCAGCATCAGACACAGACCCCGATGTCCCCTGGTGTAGCCCCAGAAGAGGAGTGCAGCGACCACGACCAGGTCGAGTGAGGTCCACAGCAAGAGGAGGACCTGCCGTTCAGTGCCCACCGTCAACGGCGCGAGGACCACGGCCAGGAACGCGCTGATCACAACCGCGGCCACCCCGATGCGGATGAGCGCTATCCAGCTGCGCCGCTCCGCGGACAATCACGACGCCTGCGCACGGAAGAACAGCCCGATCATGAGGACCAGCCCCGTCACCATCACGGCAGCCGTCCCGGCCTGGGTGATGACGGTCGTGTAATCCAGTCCGACCTCCTCGGGCCGGAGGTCGAACTGTTCGTAGAACCCGATGTGCGCCGACCACGCCTGGACGAAGATCCCGAGACCGACGCTGACGAGCGCTGTGGGGAGAACGACGGACAGCCGCTCGGTCCACTGAGGCAGTACGTCGACCCGTCTGGGCGCGGCGATCCCCTCCACGAGTCCCTGACGCGCAGAGCTCACGTCGGAATCGTCGCAGAACCGGCTCGCCCGACGCCCGGGCTCCAGCGTCGGTATCGACGTCCGCCCCGCGCCGGCCTCAGCCGCTCCAGCCGCCGCCGGCCAGCCAGGCCGGCAGGTCGCGCAGGCCCTGCGCCAGGGCGCGGGTCGCCGCGACGTCCGCCCGGTAGGCGGGCACGTGCGCGAACCAGGCGAACATCGCCCGGGAGTCCTCGTCGAGGCCGTCCAGCGGCAGCGCCTCGTAGCGGCCCGGCCGCCCGGCGCGCTCGCCGAAGGCCGCGGCGATCTGCTCGCCGGTCCGCTCGTCGCCGCCGATCTCGATGCTGCCGCCGGGCACCCGCGAGGGGTCCACGAGCACGGCGGCGGTGACCGCGCCGATGTCGGCGACGGCGATCATCTGCAGCGGCACACCGGCCGGCAGCGGCATCCGGACGACGACCTCGGCGCCGTCGGCCGCCACCATCCACGGCAGGTTCTCCATGAAGAACACGGGCCGCACGATCGTCGCCGGCAGGCCGAGGATCGCGATGTGCTCCTCGACGCGGCGCTTGCTCTCGAAGTGCGGGATGCCGGTGGACCGCTCCGCGCCGCCGACGGAGTTGAACACCAGGTGCTCGACGCTGGCGTCGGCGGCCGCGTCGGCCAGCGCGATCCCCTGGGCCACCTCCACCTCCGGGCCGCCCGCGCCGAACGGGGTCGTCATCGCGAACACCCGCTGGGCGCCGCGGAACGCCGTCCGGAGGCTCGCCGGGTCCTGCAGGTCGGCGCGCACCAGCTCGGCGCCGCGGTCGGCGAGGTCGTGGGCCTTCGCCGGGTCGCGGACCAGCGCGCGGACCCGGGCGCCGGCGTCCAGCAGCGCGCGGGCGGTGGCGCCGCCCTGCTGTCCGGTGGCTCCGACGACGGCGATCACGGGGTCGGGCATGCGGTACTCCTCCAGGGGGTCGGGTCCCCCTAGGGTGCCCGACCATGGCAGAGCGGCAGCTCAGGACGGTCCTGGAGGGCGGCGGGTTCTTCGAGGGCCCGCGCTGGCACGAGGGCACCTGGTGGGTGTCGGACTTCTACCGCCACACGGTCAGCCGGGTGGCCGCCGACGGCGCGGAGACGGTCGTGGTCGAGGTGGAGCAGCAGCCGTCGGGGCTCGGCTGGCTGCCCGACGGCTCGCTGGTGGTCGTGTCGATGAAGGACCGCCGCGTGCTCCGGTACGCCGACGGGTCGCTCAGCACGTACGCCGACCTCGCCCGGCACTGCGGGGGGCACCTCAACGACCTCGTCGTGGACGCGCAGGGGCACGTGTTCGTCGGCGACTTCGGCTTCGACCTGATGGGCGGCGGCGCGGCGGCGACCGCGTCGCTCAAGCGGATCGACCCGGACGGCACGGTCAGCGTCGCCGCCGACGGGCTGCAGTTCCCGAACGGCTCGGTGATCACCCCGGACGGCGGCACGCTGGTCGTCGGCGAGACGCTGGGCAACCGGTACACCGCCTTCGACCTGGGCGCCGACGGGTCGCTGACCAACCGGCGGGTCTGGGCGTCGCTGGGCCCCGAGGTCACCGGGACGACGGTCGACGAGGTGCTCGGTCAGCTGGTGGTCGCCCCGGACGGCTGCGCGCTGGACGCCGAGGGCCTGATCTGGGCCGCCGACGCGGTGGGCGGCCGGCTGGTGCGGGTGGCCGAGGGCGGGCGGGTGGACGACGAGATCTCCGCGCCGTCCGGGCTCGGGGTGTACGCCTGCATGCTCGGCGGGGACGACGGCCGCACGCTGCTGATGTGCTGCGCGCCGGACTTCTACGAGCACAACCGCGCGCCGGTGCGCGAGGCGGTGCTGCTGGCGACCGAGGTCGACGTCCCCCACGCCGGCCGGCCGTAGTCAGGCGGACGTCCGCCGGCTGTCCCGCTCCTCCGGCTGACCGGGGGTCAGCTCCCGGTGGCGCCGGGAGGCGGCTCCGCCGGGCGCGGCTGCCCGTCACTGCCGGGCACACTGGGGTCGACGGTCCCCATGGTGCCGCCCTGGGCTGCGCGCGGCTCCTCCTGCTGCGACGGCGGCCCGACCAGGTCGGGTTCCTCGCGCTCGCCCGGGTTGCCGCCGGTGGCCTCGTTGGCGCCCCCGTAGGGGCGGCCGGTCATGTTGCCCTCTGTCATCTCCGGACCTCCTCGTCCTGGGTGCGGGGGTGGGTACCCGGGGCGGGCGGCGCTCACGCGGGGGCGAGGACGCGGACCGGGGAGCCGGCGAGGAAGGCGGCGACGTCCTCGACGGCGTCGCGGAAGAACACCTCGTAGGTGGCGCGGGTGACGTAGCCGAGGTGCGGGGTGAGGACGGTGTTCGGCGCGGTCCGGATCGGGGCGTCGGCGGGCAGCGGCTCCCGGTCGTGGACGTCGACGCCTGCCCCGGCGATGCGGCCGTCGCGCAGGGCCCGGACGAGGGCGGCCTCATCGACGATCGGGCCGCGCGAGGTGTTGACCAGGATCGCGGTCGGCTTCATCCGGGCGAGCTCGGCGGCGCGGGTCAGAGCATGCGGCAGCGGCCCCTGCCCGGGGATCCGGGAGGGGCCGCTGCCGGGCGGTGGATCAGTAGCCGCGGCCCCGGCCGTAGCCCTTGCCGCCGCCCTTCTGCTTGGCCTGGTAGTCGGCGATGAACTTCTTGATCTTCGCCTGGTTCTCCGGCTTGCGGGCCTCCTGGATGACCTTCGCCGCGATCCCCGACGCCACGAGCTTCCGGATCATGCCGGCCATGTGGTTCCTCCTCGGTTGGTTGCGTTGATCGTGCCCGCCCAACGGTCCGGCCAACCACCGAGGTTCCCGTGGCGATACGTGCGGTCGTCCCCACGGACGGTCAGGACGCTCCGTATGGGGTCCAACTGCCCTTGACTTCGCTGACCTGCCCAATTGTCAGCAGCGACGGGACCTTGGTCCCGGTGTCCGACGTGGTGGGACTGCGTGTCGCGCGCGTGTCGGCCCGCGTCTCGCCCGGGCGCCCTCGCGCCGGCGCTCGCCCGGCGTGGCCGCGCGCGTGCGTCTAGCGTCCTCTGCGGTCCCGACGGGCCCCCGTTGCCGAAACCGTGGCGACACCCGTCGGACCCCGCCGAACAGGGGCGTGGCCACTGCCGCGCCCGGACCGGGGACCCACCGAAGCACAGGGGTGAAACACGGCCTGTTGCCGTGCCGGGCGACCTCCCGCCCGAACCCGACAGCTAACCCGGTAGGCGGACGGATGGAACAGGAGAACCGTCGTCGATGACGACTGCCCGCACGTCCTCAGCCCGTCGCACCATCCGTGGGATCGCGGTCGCCGCGATCGCCGGCGCCGGGATCGCCCTCACACCCGCCACCGCCTCGGCCGCCCCGGACACCATCGCCGTGTCGGCCGCGGCGGTCGCCAGCCCGGCGGCGCAGAGCGCCGTGAACACCGCACTCGCCCAGGTGGGCGATCCCTACCGCTGGGGCGCCTCCGGCCCCAACGCGTTCGACTGCTCGGGCCTGACCTCGTTCGCCTACCGGGCGGCCGGCGTCGGGCTCCCGCGCACCGCCCGGGCGCAGTCCGGCGCCGGGGTGGCGGTCTCCCGCGACAACCTGCAGCCAGGTGACCTGCTGTTCTTCTACCGCCCCGTCTCGCACGTCGCGATGTACATCGGCAACGGCAAGATGGTGCACGCCTTGCGGCCGGGGCAGCCGGTGAGGGTCGACAACGTGAGCTACATGCCGAGTTACGCCGGCGCCCGCCGCATCGCCTGACCTGCTCTGCCGGTGTCCTGTCGCTAGTGGCGGCAGGGCACCGGCGGCTGGTCGGCCGGCTGCAGCGAGAAGACCGAGCCGGCGTCGCGCGGCCAGGAGTGCAGGAACAGCAGTCCGAGGCGGGTGTTGACGAACGCCTCGGGTCCCGCCTCGCGGACCAGGTCCGCCAGGTGGGCGGTGTCGTGGTTGCGGTGCCGCTGCAGCTCGTCGCCGACGGCCAGCGTGACGACGTCCCCGACGGCCCCCATCACGACGACCGGCTGCCAGTGGGCGTCGTCGGCCTGCGCCAGCTGGACGTGCGCCGGGTGCGGGGCGTGGCCGCGGGCGAGGCGGCGGCAGGGAATCGGCGTCTCGACGCGGCTCGAACCCGGGTGCGACTCGAGGTGGTCGGACACTGGCTCCCCCTGGTTCCGTGCTCCACCGGAAGACCGGCGGACTGTCAGCGAACCACCTCGCTGCCCCGCTCGCCGGGGTGCCGAACGTCCCGGACGGCGAAGTCGCCCGTGTGGGTGCCCGCTCTGCCGTCGAGGTGACGGACGGCGACGGGTCAGCCGGGCGCGACGCCAGGAAGGGGCCGCGCTCGGGTACGAGGGTGGCCATGGCCGCGAGTGGAGACGTGCCGATCCTGCTGCTGGACGTCGACGGCGTGCTCAACGCGGCCTGCAGGGACCTCCCCGAGGGCTGGCGACGCGGGACGTTCAACGGCTTCGTGCTGTCGTGGGACCCGACGGTCACCGCCCGGCTGCGCGAGCTGCACGAGTCGGGCCGGGTGGAGATCCAGTGGCTGACGACCTGGGCCGGCGACGCCGACCGGCTGCTGGCCGAGCCGATGGGGCTCCCGCGCGGGCTGAGGGTGCACGCCCGGGAGGGGGCCGCGCCCACCGGCTTCCGCGGGCCGCTCGGGACGGCGACGGACTGGTGGAAGCTGGCCTGCGCCCGCGCGGTCGCCGAGGCCGAGCCGGGACGGCGCATCGTCTGGATCGACGACGACCTCGCCGAGCAGGCTGCCGACACCGGCGAGTGGCTGGCCGCCCACCCGCACGTGCTGGTGGTCGCACCGACCCTGGGCGTCGGGCTCACGCACGCCCAGCTCGACGAGATCGAGGCGTGGCTGTGAGGTTCGGCTACGAGACGCGGACGAAGTCGCGGCCGTTCCAGTGCCACCGCACGGTGATCGGGATGGACGGGCCCTCGGCACGGTTGTCCTCCGGCGCGTAGGCCCACATCCCGGCCACGATGTCGCCGTCCCGGACCGACAGCGCGGTCGGGTCGTAGAGCGGCGTCAGGACCGTCGACTCCTGCAGGGTGCGCGGGCTGGGCAGGACCGCGAGCCGTTCCCCGTCGGCGGCGAACACCTGGACCTCGTCGAGGATCCCGTTGGACGGCTGCGGGGAGCACTGCAGCAGCACGACCGTGTCGGGCTCGCCGTCCCCGTCGACGTCACCACTCGCGCTGCCCACGAAACGGACGTCGTAGTACTCGTAGTACGGGCTCCGGCTCGCGTCGGCGGGCACGCGCGCGGCCCCGCCGTCGAGGTCCGCCCGGAAGCCGCCCGGGACGATCCCGTCGCAGGTCACGCTGTACATGGCGTCGGGCCAGTCGGGCGCCGGTTCCGGGGAGGGCCCGGGCTCGGCCCCGCTGCCCCCGGCAGCGGCGCACCCGGCGAGCAGGCACGCCGCGAGGCCGGCCGGTGCTCGCAGCAGCCGGCCCGGCGCGGTCCACGATCCGGACATCGGCGATCACCTCGGCTGCGGAGGGCGGGGAGCTCCCTCCGGACAGGGAGGGTCCCACGGTGCGGCCGTCGTCGGGGGCTGTCGGCGAGTGGCGGTCCGGGCAGTCTGTCCCCGTGGACGTCCCGCGCTGGCCCCGTCCCCCAGGCGCAGGTCCGGTCGTGGCGCTCGGCAAGCTGGTGGCCGACCAGGTGCTGGAGCTGTCCGGACCGCTGGTGACCGGCGGGCAGCAGCGGGTGGTGCGGACGACGTCCGCGGGCGGCGCACCGGCCAACGTGACGGCGAACCTCGCGCGGCTGGGGATGCCGGCGCGGGTGGCCGGCTGGGCGGGTGCGGACCCGGTAGCCGACGGGCTGCTCGCGCGGCTGGCCGAGCGTGGGGTCGAGACGGCGGTGGTGCGCCGCGGCCGGACGCCGCTGACGACGGTGCTGGTCCACCTGGACGGCGAGCGCACGCTGCTCGCCGACCGCGGGGAGGGCGGGCTGGAGCCGGCCGACGTCCGCCGCGGGTGGGTGGCCGACGCGGCCGTCCTCCACCTGGACGGCTACGACCTGCTGCGCTTCCCCGTCGCGCTGCGGGCCGCGGCGTCCCTGGCGCACGACGCCGGGGTGCCGGTCAGCGTCGACGTCGCCGCGGCGACCCGGATCCGCGATTCGGGCGTGGAGGAGTACGGCGAGCTGCTGGCCGGGCTGCGACCCGACGTCCTGTTCTGCAACGCCGCCGAGGCGTCGGTGCTGGGGCTGGACGGCGGCCTGCCCGCGTGGGCGCCGGGGCTCGTCCTGGTCCACGCCGGTGACCGGCCGACGCGGGTGCTGACCCGTTCCGGGACGGCGGAGGTGCCGGTCGAGCCCCTGGCGTCGGTGCGGGACACGACCGGCTGCGGGGACGCCTTCGCCGCCGGCGTGCTGGCCGGCTGGCGGGCCGGGGCGTGGGTGCTGGACGCCGTCCGCACGGGGCACGCAGCAGCCGCGGTGGTCGCCGGCGTGGTGGGCGCACAGCCGCCGTCCTGATCCGTCAGCGCGGGACGACCCGGAGTCGGTCGGCGATCTCCTCGACGTCGGCTGCGCCGGCGGCCACGTCCATGACGAGCTGGAAGGCGGCGTCGTCACTCAGGTCCGGTTCGGCGGCGTTGAGGTCCAGGAACACGACGGTCGCCAGCCAGCCCAGCCGCTTGTTGCCGTCGACCAGCGGATGGTTCCGCGCGAGTGAGTGCAGCAGCGCCGCTGCCTTCGACGACAGCGTGGGGTAGGCCTCCTGTCCGAAGACGTGCGCTCGGGGCCGCGCCGCAGCGGAGTCCAACAGGCCGGCGTCCCGCACCGGCCCGGTCTCGAGGGCGCGGACGAGGCCGAGGAGATCGTCGAGGTCGAGGTACTCGACCTGGCTCACACCGTGCCCAGCCGGTGGAGCACGTCACCCCACCTGTCGATCAGCCGCTCCGAGCTCTCCTGGACTCGCGCAGCGTGTCCACTGCGCTCGTACCGCTCGAGGACGGCCCGACGGATGACCTCCTGACGAGAGGTGCCTTCGGCGGCCGCGAGCGCGGTGAGCGCCTTCTCGAGTTCCTCGTCGGTCCGCAGCGTCAGCGCCATGAGCTGAATGGTATCGCGCTGATACCACGCGTTCCGGTGCTGCTCAGACGGCGAGCAGGCGGTGCACGAACTGGATGGCGATCGAGCCCTCGCCGACCGCGGAGGCCACGCGCTTGACCGACCCGTGCCGGACGTCGCCGGCCGCGAGCACCCCGGGCACGCAGGTCTCCAGCGGCATCGGCCGGCGTCCCAGCGCCCGGACGGCGTCGTCGCTCAGGTCGGGCCCGGTGAGGACGAAACCGGCGTCGTCGCGGGCGACCGCCGGTGGCAGCCACTCGGTGTGCGGCCGCGCGCCGATCATCAGGAACAGCGCGTAGGCGGGCACCGTCTCCCGCTCACCGGTCCCGCGGTCACGCAGCACCAGGTGCTCCAGGCGGCCGTCGCCACCGCCGTCGACGACCTCGGTCGACGTCCGGACCTCGATGTTCGGCGTCTCCTCGACCTGGCGGACGAGGTAGTGCGACATCCCGGCGGCGAGGCTCGCGGCCCGGACGACGAGGGTGACGCGCTTGGCGTAGTGGGCCAGGTGGAGCGCGGCCTGCCCGGCGGAGTTCGCGCCGCCGACGATGTAGACCTCCTCCCCCGCGACCAGCGGCGCCTCGGAGGCCGCGGCGCCGTAATAGACGCCGGCGCCGCGCAGCTCCTCGAGCGGCTCGACGCCCAGGCGGCGGTAGTTCGCACCCGTCGCGAGCACGACCGCGCGGGCCACCACGACGCCGCCGGTGTTGAGGGTCAGGACGACGCCGTCGTCCTCCCGGGCGAGGTCCGTGACCGTCTGCATGAAGGCGAAGCGGGCGCCGAAGACCCAGGCCTGCTGGTAGGCGCGGCGGGCGAGGTCGGCACCGCTGAGGCCCCGCGGGAAGCCGAGGTAGTTGCGGATCGACGAGCTCGCCGTGGCCTGCCCGCCGATGCTGCCGGAGTCGATGACGACGGTGCGCAGCCCCTCGGAGGCGCCGTAGACCGCGGCGGACAGGCCGGCCGGGCCGCAGCCGACGATCACGAGGTCGTACCGGTCCCCCGCGGGATCGATCGTCTCCCCCGCCGACCGGGCGATGTCCATGTCGGTGGGGTCCTCCATGACGCGCCCGTCGGGCATGACGAGCAGCGGCAGCCGCTTGTCCAGCCCGGCGTCGGCGAGGATGGCACGGCCCTCCTCGGAGCCGGCCAGGCAGAACCGGTGCGGCATCGCGCAGCGGCCGAGGACGTCGCGCAGCTCGTAGGCCCGGCCGGACCAGGTCTCGCCGACGACGTCGATCGTGTGCGGCGCTCGGCGGCGCGCCTCGGCCCACGCGAGCAGGAAGCTCGACACGGCCTGGTGGAACTGCTCGTCGGGCGGCGCCGCCGGGCGCATCACCCACTGGTCGATGCGGCCGCGGGCGATCGCCTCGAACACGGCGTCGCCGGTGGCCGGGTCGCCGACACGGGCCCACGGGAGGAGCAGCCCGCGCTGGGCGTGCGGGAACAGCCCCGGGACGTCGGCCAGGAACTCGGTGCCCGGTGTGCCTGCGAGTGTCTCCCCGGCGAGCACCAGGGCGACCTCCTCGCCGGCCGCGGCGAGCTCGTCCAGCGTGCGGCGGGCCTCATCCGACGAGTGCAGGCAGCAGACGCGGTAGTCCGACGCGTACCGGTTGCGCAGCTCGCGTTCGACGTCGGCCAGCAGGGCGGGGTCGTCGTCGACCGCGACCAGCAACGGAGCGCTCGCCATGCCCCGTCACCGTAGGAACGGGCACGGCACGGGACCAGGTTCGAAGGTCACCTGCCGGACAGGCGCGACCCTCGGGAGGCCCGGCACCGGTTAGGTTCTGCCCGCCATGGATGCTGCCCTGCCCGAGGTCCCGCCGATCGCGGTGTCCGTGCTCGGTCCGGTGGGGGCCACCGTCGCCGGGCACCTCGCTGTCCTGGGCGGGCCGCGGCAGCGGTCGGTCCTCGCCCGGCTGGTGCTCGCCGGCGGGCAGGTGGTCTCCGCCGACCGGCTGGTGGAGGACCTGTGGGAGGGCGAGCCGCCGCCCAAGGCGCTGGCCTCCCTGCAGGTGCACGTCTCCCGGCTGCGGCGGGCCCTGGAGCCGGCCTCCGGACGGCGGACCGGCGCCACGGTGATCGTCAGCGCGACACCCGGCTACCGGCTGCACCTCCCCCGCGAGGCCGTGGACGCCTGGTGGTTCGAGGACCTGGTCGCCCGGGCGCACGCCACGCCGGACGCCACCGCCCGCCGGGAGCTGCTGCAGGAGGCGCTGGGCTGCTGGTCCGGCCCTGCATACGCCGAGTCGGCCGACGCCGCGTGGGCCGCGCCGGAGGTGGCCCGGCTGGAGGAGCTGCGGCTGGTCGGCGTGGAGCTGCGCGCCGAGGCCGACCTGGCGCTCGGGCGCGCCGCCTCCGTCGTCCCGGAACTGGAGCGCCACCTGCACGACCACCCCGCTCGGGAGGAGGCCGTGCGGCTGCTCGCCCTCGCGCTCTACCGCAGCGGCCGGCAGGGCGACGCCCTCACCGTGCTGCGCCGCGCCCGCGAGCACCTGGCCGAGGAGCTCGGGATCGACCCCGGCCGCGGCCTGCGCGAGCTGGAGGCCGCCGTGCTCGCGCAGGAGCCGGCACTGGACCTGCCCGCCCCGCCCGTCGCGCTGCCGGCGGCACCCGCGCCCGCTCCGCCGCCGCCGGCGCCCGCTCCCCCGTCGCCGGCCCGGGCCGGCGAGCTGCGGCTGCTGCTCGACCTGGCCGCCCAGGGCGCGCGGATGGTCTGGATCGCCGGCGAGGCCGGGGCGGGCAAGACCACGCTGGTGGAGGCCGCCGCGGCGCGGTTGCGCGAGGGCGGCTGGCGGGTGACCGAGGGCCGCTGTCCCGAGGTCGACGGCGCTCCCCCGGCCTGGCCCTGGACGGAGATCACCCGCGCGCTCGGCGCCGCCCCGCTGGAGGAGGGCACGGCCTTCTGGCTGGCCCGCGCGGTCGCCGACCGGTTGAGGGCCGCTGTCCGGGAGCAGCCGCTCGTGGTCGTGCTCGACGACGTCCACCGCGCCGACGAGCTGACCCTGCAGCTGCTGCGCCAGGTCGTCGACTCCCTCGCCGGCGAGCGGCTGCTGGTGCTGGCGACCTACCGCGACACCGAGGCCGGCGAGGCGCTGTCGGCCACCCGCGCGGCGCTGGCCTCGGCCGGGGCGCGGCACCTGGAGCTGCGCGGCCTGGACGCCGACGGCGTCGCCGTCCTGGCCCGGCAGTCCGGGCTCGAGGACGTCGGGCCCGCGGAACTGCGGTTGCTGCTCGAGCGCACCGACGGCAACCCGCTGTACGTCCGCGAGCTGGCCCGGCTGCTGGCGGCGGAGGGCCGGGGCGCGGCGCGAACCGGGGTGCCGGCCGGGCTGCGCGACGTGCTGCGCCGCCGCGTGCAGCGGCTGCCCGGTCCGGCGGTGACCGCGCTCCGCCAGGCGGCGGTGCTGGGCCGGGAGGCCGACGTGGACGTGCTGGCGGCCGTGGCCGGGCGGGAGGTGGACGAGCTGCTCGACGCGCTGGAGACCGCGGTGCTGGCCGGCCTGCTCGACGAGCCGGCGCCGGGTCGGGTGCGGTTCACCCACGCCCTGGTGCGCGACGTGCTCTACGAGGACACCCCGCTCCTGCGCCGCGGGCGGCTGCACGCCGCCGCGCTGGACGTCCTCCGGGAGACCGTCGGGGTGGACGCCGCCACGCTCGCCCACCACGCGGTCGCCTCCGCCGGGCCGCGCACCGCCGCCGACGCCGTCCCGTACGTGGCCGCGGCGGCACGGGAGGCCGGCCGGCTGGGTGCGGCGGCTGAGGAGGCGCGGCAGTGGGCCTCGGCGCTGCGGCTGCTGGAGCTGGCCGGCCGGCGCGGGTCGGCCGACGAGCTGGCCGTCCTGCTGCCGTCGATCCCCGCGCACGCTCGCGCCGGCGACGCGGTGACCGCCCGCGCCCAGCAGCGGGACGCCGTCCGCATCGCCCGCCGGCTGGGCCGCGACGACCAGCTGGTCGCGGCGCTGGCGGCCTGGGATGCGCCGCTGGTGTGGACGGTCCGCGACGACGGCGCGCAGGACCCCGAGCTGCTCGGCCCGCTGCTGGAGCTGCTGGAGACGCCGGCCGGGGAGGAGCTGCCCGGCGACGTGCGCTGCCGGCTGCTGGTGGCGCTGGTGCGGGAGGTGGAGGGCGTCGACGACGAGCGGACCGCCGCCGCCAGCGCGCAGGCGCTGGAGCTGGCCCGCGCCGCCACCGGCCCGGACGCCGCCCGGCTGCTGTGCGCCGCGCTCAACGTGCGGGCCTTCGCCGCGCTGGGCCCGGACCTGGCCGAGGCCCGGGAGCCGCTGGCCGAGGAGCTGCGGGCGGTGGCGGCCGCCGCCGGGCTGACCGACCACCAGGCGGTGGCGCACTGGCTGCTGTTCCTCGCCGCCGCGGCGCGCACGGACCTCGCGGCGGCCCGCCGGCACGTCGACACCGCCGTCGCGCTGGCCGACGCCGGCCAGCTGGGCCACGTGCTGGGCGCGCTGCAGGTCTTCTCCGGCGCGCTGCTCGTGCTGGCCGGCCGGTACGACGAGGGGCAGGCGCGCTACGAGCAGGTGGCCGCGCACCTGGTGGAGACCGGCGCGACCAACGGGGGGCTGATGGCGTTGATCGGCCGGTTCGCGGCCGGCTTCGCCCGCGGCGACCTCACCCCCGTCGTGCCGGAGCTGCAGTGGCTGCACGCGGCCATGCCCGGGGCGCTCACCGACGCCGTCGTCCTCGGGCTGCTCGACGCCGGGCGGGTGGACGACGCCCGCGCGGCCTGGGCCGTGCGCCGGCCGATCAGCCGCGACTACTACTGGCTGGCCACCACGACGCTGCGGGCGCACGCCGCCGCGCGGCTCGGTGACCTCGCGGTGGCGCGGCAGGTCCGCGACGAGTTGCTGCCCTGGGCCGGGCGGATCGGCGGACTGGACTCCGGCACGCTCGTCGTCGGCCCGGTGGACGACGGGCTGGCCGCGGTCGCCGACGCCCTCGGGGACGCCGCCGCCGCGGCCACCGCCCGGCGCGGTGCCGAGCGGGTGCGTGCGGATCTGGCCGCACAGCTGGCCGCGGTCGGCGTCTGATCAGACTCCGAAGACGGCGCGCTCGCGGCGGCGGAAGGGCGGGACGACGAGGGTGAGGACGACCTTGAGGGCCAGGCCGCCGTCGGCCTCGATCGCGGCACGCTCGGCGTCTGTGGCGACGGCGAGCGCCCGGGGGGCCTCGAACGACAGCCGCGCCCGCTTGCGGATGCGGGCCTCGACCGCGGCCCAGTCGGCGACCGACACGTAGCGCTGGAGCACCGGGAAGACGGCGGCCTCCTCGTCGCCGATGTGCTCGGTGAGGGTGTCGCGCAGCTCGGCGAGCTCGACGGCCAGGGCGGTGGCGGTGTCCTCGCCGGGGCGGGCGCGGAAGGTGTCGGCGGCCGCCCGCAGCCGGTGCAGCGCGGGGTCGAGGGCGGCGTGGTCGTCGGAGAGCTCCGTGAGGTCGACGTGCGGACCGGCCGAGGCGGCGAGCACCGGCCAGAGGACCTCGTCCTCGACGCTGTGGTGGTGGTGCACCGAGTCGGCGAAGTCGCGGACGTAGCGGGCGACGGCGTCGGCGCGCTTCCCGTCGGTCGTCGGCTCGGCGGCGAGCCGCTGGGCGAGGTCGGTGAGCCGTCGGGCGTCGCGGAGCATCGCGCGGTGCGCCAGCCGCATGCCCAGGACGTCGGGCACGGGGTCGCCGTCGGTGCGGGGGTGGACGCGGGCGGGGCCGGAGCGGGTCATCGCGGTTCTCCTTCGGGTCGGTGGGCCGTCGCCGCGGACCTTCGCGCGGCCCGCTTGCCGGTTCCTTGCAGCCGCGACTGCAAGGGCGCGGCAAGCGCGGCCGGTCACGGTTCTCGCCGACCGGGTTCCCCGGACTCCGACTCACCGTGAGGACGTGCCATGACCGCCACCGCCCTGCCCGCCGCCGTCTCCCCGACCGCCGCCGTCCCCGACCACCGCCCGTCGCTCGCGCTGCGCGGGCTGGCCGTCACCGCCGGGGGCGTGCTGTTCGCCGTCGGCAACGCGCTGCACCCGATGGAGCACAACGAGGCGGCCCACCACGCGGCGACCTGGGTGGCCGCGCACGTCGTCTTCAGCGCCGGCGCCCTGCTGATCGCCGCGGGGGCCGGCGCGCTGGCCGCACGGTTGAGCCGGTCCCGGGTCGCCACGATCGGCCTGTCGGTGCTGTGGGTCGGCCTGGTGCTGATGCCGATCGGTGGCTACACGGAGGCCTACGTCGCGCCGGCGATGCACGACGGCTTCGCCGCGATCGAGGAGGCGACCCTGTGGTTCTCCGCGCTGGCCGGCACCGCCACGCTGCTCGGCCCGCTGCTGATCGCCGTCGGCGCGCTGCGCAGTCGGCTGCTCCCGGCTCCGGTGGCGGTGTCGCTGCTCGCCCTGCCGGTGGGCGGCGTGCTCGCCGGCGCCCTGCCCGTCGAGGGCTGGGGGATCATCCCGGGCACCATCGTGTTCGGCCTCGGCATCGCCGCGGCGGGCTGGATGAGCCGCCGTCCCTGAGGTGTCCTGGTGCGCCCCGGTCCCGCTGTCCGCGGGGCCGGGGCGCTGGTCGTCCCGGCGCGGCCGGGTGCGCGGACTCCGACGAGATCCAAGGAGCCGGTCCCACGGCCGTCGGCGTGTGGGCGGCCGTCACCCGCGGGACGCGTCCTGTCACTTCCGCCAGAACAGGTGGTGCGTCACGCCGCTCGGGCTCGGCACGACGTCGAGGTGGAAGCGGTCGAGCAGCTCCTCGGGTGACTTCCACAGCCGCACCCCGGAGCCGAGCTCCACCGGCGCGACCGCCACGTGCAGGGTGTCCACGAGGTCGGCGTGGAGGAACTCCCGGATGGTGGTGGCCCCGCCCCCGAGCCGGACGTCCCTGCCCTGGGCCGCCTCCCGTGCCCGGCGGAGGACCGTGGCGGGGTCGGCGTCGACGAAGTGGAACGTGGTGTCGGAGAGCGTGAACGATGGGCGCTCGTGGTGGGTCATCACGAACACGGGGGTGTGGAAGGGGGGCTGGTCGCCCCACCAGCCCTGCCACTCGAGGTCCTGCCACGGACCGCGGTGGGGACTGAACTTGTTGCGGCCCATGATCTCGGCGCCGATGTTGTGGGTGAAGTCCCGCGTGAAGTAGTCGTCGAGACCACGGCTCCCCCCGGGCTCGGTGCGGTTGGGCCAGCTCGCGGTGGCGCCGGCCCAGGCCATCAGGGCGCGGGGATCGGCGTGGCCGAACGGTCGCTCCAGGCTCTGGTTCTCACCCGCGCCGAACCCGTCCCTCGAGACGGTGAAGTTCTGGACTCGCAGCAACTGCTCCACGTGGCTCCTCCTCGCGCGTTCGACGACGGTCAGACCGCCGGGGCCCGGGGAACTCATCGCCGGCACGGGACCGCTGAGTAGCGCAGAGCGACCCCCGCGGGCGGGGAACCGTCCACTGACGGGCTGGGTCGTCGTGGTCACACCGCGGCGACCGCGCCTCCGCGGTTGGGGATCAACTCGATCCAGGTGTTCCCGGGCGCGAGCTGCACCGGGTCGCCGTCCGCTCCGGTGAGGCTCACCGGGTCCCCGGTCCCCGGCTTGGACCAGGTGGCCTCGACCGTGTGCCCGCCGGAGGCGACGACGGCGCGGCCGGTGCCGGTCAGGATGGTCTCCGGGACGGGGTTGCCCGCCGGATCCCGGGCCTCGGTCGCGACGACGTCCACGCGGAGCACGACGACGTTGGTGGCGCCGATCCGCCGCCCGTCCGCCTCGACGGCCGGGGTGCTCCCCTCGCTGCGCAGCCATCGGCCGTCCGCCGCGTTCCACGTCCACCGCGGGGAACTGATCCCGGACAGCGTGAGGTCCAGACCGGCGGCCGGCTGCCCGGCGGCGACGGCGGTGGGCGGGTCGTCCGTGGCGTGCTCGAACTGGTTGCCGGGTGCGGCGCGATGCGCGGCGTCGGCCTGGTCGACGAGGGTCTGCGGCACCGCGTAGACGTTGTGCGGCGCGGTGCGGGTCGACGTCCGGGAGAAGCCGCCGGCGCCCGTGTCCTGGCTGAGGACCTGCAGGCCCGCGTCCTGGGCCGCGCTGACGTAGGACTGCACGCCCCCGGAGAACGCGAGCAGTCCGCCCAGCGGCGCGGCGATCGCGGGGTCCATCGGCCGGATCGAGCGCACCGGGCCGACCTCGGGCGGGAGGGTGGAGTGGTAGACGGCGACGAACCGGGTGATGCCGCCCTCGACCACCTGCTCCCAGACCACGTCCGCGGCGTCCAGCCCGGTCTGCGGGCGTGCGTCGACGGAGTTCTCGATCTTCACCGCGAGCGCCGGCCGATCGGGCACCACGTCGACCGGGACGCCGGTCAGCGGCCAGGCGGGCGCGGACGACGACGGGAGCGCGGAGACGATCGAGTCGAGGAACGGCACCGCGGACAGCTGCTGCCGCAGGGCTGGCCAGGCGACGACGCCGATCGCCACCAGCACGACGAGCAGGACCGCCCGGAGACCCCGCCGGGACTTCGCGCGGCGGCTCCCCCTCGCCGGGGTCCGCTTCGGCGGCGTCCGCCTCGGCGGCGTCCGCTTGGTCGTGCGGGGGCTCGTCGTGCGGGCGCGCCTGCTCGACCCGGAGCGGGCCGGGGCCGCGGTGGACCTGGGCACGGCAGATCTCCTGGGTCAGCGGGGTGGTGCCTCCTCTGTATCGGCACGCTTCGCTGCGCCTGGTACGTGGAGCGGCGGGACGGCGCGCAGCCCTCACTCCAGGGCGCTCGCGTCGCCGTCGCCGAACACCGCCGCGCACTGCAGCTGGCCGAGCCGGTCGCCACCTCGACGAGTCGACTCAGCGCGTCGATCCCACGTCGCCAGGTGAACGCCCGTCCCGCGACTTCCCGGTGGGCTCGCGCCCGACCACGGAACGGCTCACACGGACGCCGGCGATGAACCGGCCAGTCGGTTGTCCCGTGGGTCCTCGGAGTCGAGGTCGTCAACCAGGTAACCGGCGCCGAAGTCCTCCGCGAACACGGATCCGCTGCGTACCTCCGTGGCCGAGGCCGCTCCGGGAACGCGTCCCAGCTGCTCGTCCCGCCAGCGCCGCACGCCGTCATGGGTCACCGCGAGCTGGGCGTCGAGCACCATCCCCGTCGCCCGTGACTCGGCCTCCAGCGTCCGGGCCGCTCGTGCCTCGGCGGCAGCCAGCGCGGAGCGCGCCAGCGTCTCCGCCTCCTCGTACTCCGTCTGCATGCGCAGGCGCACCCTCGCCTCGGCCTTCTCCTCCTCCAGGGCGACAAGCCGCTCGTACAGCGAGGGCGGGGCCAGCGCGAGCATCGTCTTGAAGATGATGGGCAGGCACTCCAGTGCGGTCATGAAGGCGAAGAGCAGCCAGTGCGCGCTCGCGGCCGCCGGGTCGTCCTCCCCCATCCGCTCCAGCGCGGTCAGTCGCGCCAGGATGCCGTCGCTGTTGCCGACGGACTCCCGGTGTGCGGCGATCTCCTCCGCTCGCTGCCGCTCGGTGGCCGCGACCTCCGCCCTCAGCTTCTCCAGCCGCTCCTGCTCATCAGCCGCCTTCTGCCCCTCCTCCGCAGTGAGCTGACCCTCCACCTGCGCCTTGGTGATCTCCAGCTGTCGCGTGAGTGCGTCCCGCTCTCCTTCGAGCCGGTCGCGGTCGGCCATCCGCGCCGCGGTCGCCGGGCCCATGCCTGCGTCCCCGGTGCCACAGGTGCCGTCGGCCTCGCACAGCAGGGCCGCGACGGCCGCGTCGTACTGCGCGGTGACCTCGTCGAGCCGGCGCTGCAGGTCGGCGACGGCCGGGTCCTGTGCGACGTCCGCCGGGGTGATGCCCTCCGCGACGGAGACCTCCAGCGATTCGATCTCTTTCTTCTTCTCCGGGAGCTCCTTGTAGCGGCTGTCTGCCGCCAGCTGCTCGTTGAAGAGGTCTTCGTCCTCGGCCGCCATCTGCCGCACCTCGGTGTTGATCTCCGCGCTGAACACGGCGAGCGTCAGCGGCGTCGACACCACCGCGCCGATGAGGATCGCGAGGAGCACGCGCGGCAGCGCCATCGCGAGTGTGCCGACCTTGGTCTTCAGCCGCGGGGACGAGACGACGAGCCAGCGGTCCAGGTTCAGGATGACCAGGCCCCAGGCGAGGCCGCCGACGAATGCGAACGGCCACCAGAGGTGCAGCGCGAGATGCAGTGCGTAGGTCGCCGACACGACCGCGATCGCAGCGGTGGACACCAGCACGGCACCCATGGCGACCTGCTTGGTGCGCTCCTTGGGGGCCTCCCGCAGGACGTCGCGATTCGCTCCGGCGACGGTGAGCAGCTGCTCGGCGATCGCCTGTCGGTTGAGCCGTCGACGTGCTGCAACGAGTGAGGAGCGCGCCCCCTGGGGCAGGCGCGCGGTCACTTCGTGCCCTCACGTTCGGTCCGGCGGATCCGCCGCAGACGGTCGATCACGGGAGCGGGCACGCCGACGAGTCCGGTTGGAGCGCCCAGACGGGGACGCAGGCATTCCTGGGTCGCCCAGAAGGCGTCGAGCCGCTGACTGATGGGCGTAGCCGCACCGACCGTCGCCGCGACGTCGGTCCGCAGGGCGACGGGTGGCGGGGCAGACAGCGTCGGCAGATCCAGCTGCGGCACCGTCATGGCCACGACCGCCGCCGTCGCCACCGGCGTCGTGCCGTGCCGGTTGCGCCCGACGAGTTCGATCCGACGGCTCGCGTCGATCCGGACCAGCGCCTCGCCGCAGGCCGGGTACCCGCTGCGTCCGTCGACGACGACGTCGCCGGCGCGCTCGAAGCACCACGTGACGCTCACGCTCGAACCGGGGCGCACGATGGTGTGGCTGACCGACAGGGCCCGCAGGACCGGTGCCCGCTCTTCCCGCGTCTCGGTGTCGACGACGACGCCGTGCCGGCAGGTGACCGATGCCGGACCGTCCGGGGACTCGACCGACGCAGCCGTCCGCTGCTGCGCGTCGGCCTCACGCCAGTCCCGGATCCAGCGGTCGGTCCACGGGAGGTCGGGTGAGGCGTTCCGCGCCGGTCCCCCGCCCGCTGTTCTGCCGGCGGAACGGGATGGACCACCGGTCATCCGCCAAGCCCGTGCTCGCAGCCACGCGAGGAGCAGGAGGACGAAGAAGGACCACAGGAAGATCTCGGCGAGGTCCTTCAGGAACCCGGCGACACGGTCGGCCTGCAGGTGTCCGCTCCACTCGGTGTTGTTGCTCAACGCCACGAAGGCGCCGAGCAGCATCAACAGCGCCCAGCCGACGACGAGCGGATCGCGACGCAGCGGTTCCCGGAACATGTCTCCCCCGATGCACGGGTCCAGCCCGTGCGCGTTGTCCGATGGGATCTACGGAACCCGTACGGCTCGTAGTCCTCTCGTTCTTGTTACCGGGGGCGGCTGACCGACGACACGGCTCCTCACCCCATGGGGCGAGAACCGAACCGCGGGGCCTCGAGGACGACTGAGGGCCTCCCGCCGGGATCGGCGAGAGGCCCTCAGTGGGGAGCGGTGCTCACCGCAAGGTGGCTGCCCTGGCGGTGAGTGGCCGCAGTTCCATCCACGCCGCGCAGACCTCGTGGTGCATCTCGTAGATGTAGGCACCAGGGACCTCCCCGGCGCTGGCCTCACCGCGATGCCATCCAATGGGCCACCGGTGTCCGGTGAACTCACGCCGGACCAGCTGGGTCATCTTGCCGTTGCGGCTCTGCAGCTGCGCCGGAGTACAGCCGACGCGACTGGCCAGCTCGACGTGGTGCAGGCGCTTCTGCTCAGCGAGGACATCCAGCATGGCAAGGCAGGTCTGCGCCGAATCGGTGCTCTGCCCCTCCAGCAGATCGAGCAACTGCTGAAGCCGGTTTCCCTCCAGCCAGTTCAAACCGGTGCCGTGGGAATGGACGTCGCCCTCGACGCCGAGGTAGTTGTCGACGTTCTCGTCGCGGTACCGAGACACAGCACTCCTTGCATCCGGGGAAACCGGACTGTGCCGCGAGGGAGCGGACAGCCCGGCCCTACGCGCCGAACCCGCGACTGCCAGGAGCCTCAGACGCCTCACTGGCCCCACCAGTACCAGCAGCGGCGCAGCACGACGGATGGTGCAGGGCACCACCGCTCTTGAACCCGGATGAACATGCGCGTGCCGGTGAACTGCGTTCGGCTGCGGTGTCAGCCGCCGACGTAGCGCCGACGAAGGTCCCGACTCCACTGCGCCAGCCCCGGAATGCGGTCGGCGGCCGCCGCCAGGTCCCCGTGGCCGAGGAAGCGAACCGTCGCCGGCATCAACCCGCGCTCGGCGTCCAGCTTCTCGACCGCTGTTCGTGCCGACGAGTCGTCGTCGCGGGCCAGGACGACGGTCACCGCCTCGTCGAAGAGCGGGGTGCCCGTCGTCCCGCCCCGACGGACGCTCTCGGTCAGCAGCACGTTGCGCAGCAGCTGCCGCGTCGGGTACTTCCCGAGCCGGTCGAAGGCGCCGTCGGCCATGCCGAACGCGCGGCAGAAGCGGTCGTACTTCCTGTCGGCGTCAGCGTTCTCCGGGTCGCGGCTGAAGCTGTCGACGTACTTAGTCTCGACCGCCACGAGCAGGCTGCGACCGTCTGCCAGCCGAGCCGAGACGACGGCGTCGAAGGCGGACCGGTCGTCGAGGTGCTCGCGCCGCTCCGGCGCCCACTCGCACTCGATGCCGTCGATGGTCCGCACACCGACCTCGACCGGCACCAGCTCGGCGATGTCGACGTCCAGCAGATCGCTCAACACCCGGGCCGCAGCCTCCCGGTGAGCCCGGAGGTGGCCGAAGACGCTGAAGACCAGCGGCATCGAACTGAGCATGTTGGTGCGCAGGCGGGTCTTCTCCAGCTGACCGCCTTCCTTCTGCACGCGGTCGGCTCGAAGGTCGGCGTAGTCGGCAGCCTCGGCGCTGAGGAAGTTCTGCCGCCAGTGCTCGTCGGGCAGGTAGTTGCCGAGGGTCCGTCCGAGCCGATCGGTGCCGGCGGGCAGCCCGAGCACCTGTTCGCGGTAGTCGGACTGCCGTCGCCGTTCCCGGCGGGTTACCGCGTCGTCCGAGCGCACGAAGGCGATGTCAGCGGTGGTCATGTGTTCTCCTCGAGTGCCGGCCTCAGCCGGCTGGACTGTCGCGGCGGCGTGCCCGGGCAGACCTCGGTCACGCGACCTCCCCGCTGGTGAGCCGCCGGGCCACGGCCTCACCGCCGACGCGGCGGATCAGTTCCAGGTCGCCGCAGACGACGAGCAGGTCGCGTGCCCGGGAGAGGCCGACGTAGAGCATCTCGCGGGCGCGGGCCGCGTCGCGGAAGCCGTTGACCGCGAGGACGACGGCGGGCCGCTCCAGCCCCTTGAAGCCGAGGACGTGCCCGTAGAAGAGGTCCTCGTCGTCCCAGAAGGTGGCCCAGTAGGCGTCCTGCCCGGCGGCCTGCCGCTCCTTCTGTACCGCGTGCCGGGCGTGCGTGGTCAACAGGGCCACTGACTCCGGCGGCCAGTCCTCGTCCTCGAGCAAGGCCGCGGCGACGTCGTCCGCCACCTCGACGGCCTGCTCCGAGGCACAGGGCACGAAGCGCACCGGCAGGCCGGACAGCCCCCGTACCCTCATGCCGGGCGCCAGGCTGGAGAAGGTCCCGGCGATCTGCTTGGTGTTGCGCAGGTTCTCGGACAGCGGGAACGACTCCAGCGCGACTGTGGGACGTCCCTGCCGCGCGAAGATGCGCTGCCCCTCGTCGGAGAACACGTACAGCGCCCCGTTCTCGGGATCGCGCAGGGCCGCGAGGACGGCGTCCCACCAGCTCTCGGCGAAGTCCTGTCCCTCGTCGACGACGATCGCGTCGAAGCGCTCGGATCCCGGCAGGGCCTCGGCCAGCGACACCATTCGCTCCGGCAGGAACTCCTCCCAGTACCGACTGTCGTCGTCCGAGCCCGCGGGGACGCCCCAGCCGATGCCCAGGTAGTGGAAGGTGCCGACGTAGTCCGGTCGCTGCCGTTTCGGCAGCTTCTCGACCCGCCGTCGCAGGAACTCGGCGAGGCCGCGCGAGTAGCACATCAGCGCCACGCGCTGGCCCTCCGCTGCGAGCCGGCGCGCCTTCTCCACGGCCAGCCAGGTCTTGCCGGAACCGGCGCCACCGGTGATCTCCACGCGGTGGCGGCCGGACAGGAGGTCGAGCACCTTGGCCTGGTCCCTGGTGAGCAGATCGCAGGCGGCTTCCCGTTCCGCGAGCCAGGCCACCAGGTGCTGCTGCGGGATCGCGGTCCCGGCGAGGCAGTCGACGAGGTCCTCGACGTCCTCAGCGGCCGGCGGGTCCGGCTCGTCGCGCACCTGCTCCAGCGCCGCGCGGATGCGCGCGGCCGCGTGCGGCACGTCGGTCTTGTCGATGGCCATCCACCGGGCGAGCCCTGGCGCAACAAAGGCATCCGGCAGCGTGGTGGCCGGAAGCGCGACGAGGTGCGCCAGGCGTGGCCGGCCGGCGGTCCAGCGCGGGTGCTCGGCGAGGTAGTCGCGCAGCAGGTACTTGCAGGCGGTGGCCTGGTCGACCGGGTGGATCTCGTGGTCGATGCCGTCTCCGACCTGGCGCCACACGCCACGCTGCAGGGACACGCTGCCGCCCTTGACCTCGACGACGGCGACGCCGACACCGGGCCAGGCGACGATCACGTCTGCCTCGCGGTCCTCCGCGCGGTCGCTGAAGCGCAGGTTGCAAAACAGGACGGCGTCGTCGGGCAACTGCTCCTGCAGCGTCCGGACGAAGAGCTCCTCGGACGCCGCGGCGACCTGCGGGGCGTCGGGGAAGACCCGCGCCGTCATGCGCGGACCCCCGCGCCAGACAGCGCCTCCCAGAACACCGTTTCACTGATGACCCGGACGCCGAGGGCACGGGCCTTGGTGGCCTTGCCCGACTTGGAGTGCGGGTCGGCGCACACGAGAACGCCCGTCTGCTTCGAGACCGACGACATCGGCACCAGCCCGCCGGCACGTGCAGCCTCTTCGAGTTCGTCGCGAGTGCGGCTCATCGCGCCGGTGAAGACGATGCGCGTCCCGGGCGGCAGCAATGCCTGACGCGGCAGGGACACCTGGGCACCGCTGCGCACGACAGTGAGGGCCATGTCGACGTCGCGGCCGCTAAGCCCCAGCAGCACGGCGACCCGGTCGAGATCGGCACGCTCCTCGTCCGTCACCACCCCGTCGGCGTACGCCACGGTGGCCAACGCCTCGAGGTAGAGGCGGTGGGCGGTCAGGACGTGGTCGGGACCGCAGCCGAGTTCGCCGGCGACCGCCATGAGTTGGTCGGCCTCGGTCACGCTGACCAGCCGGTCCTCGAGCACCTGGTCGAGGACGGTGAGGTACGGCGCCATGCTGGGCGGAGCGTCGTCCAACGCCGGGAGCGCGGCCACCAGCCCGCTGAGGTAGCCGTCCCGCTGCCGGGTGGCCGCGGTCGCGGCCTCGCGAGGCAGCATGCGACACGGCGGGCACGGGTCTACGGCCGTTCCAGCCGCGGCGGCGACGAGGTCGGCCCAGCCCGCGTCGAGAGCGTCGAAGCCCCGGTAGCTGCCGTCCTCGGCGAAGTGCAGACGTACACCGGCGCCGGCGAGCGACCCGTTCCCGAGGTGGGAGGACAGCATGTGCAGCATCAGCTGCGCCGTCGCGCGGGCATCGTGCAGTGCCGCGTGCGCGTGCCCGAGCGGGATGTCGACGAAGTCGCACAGCGCCTGGAGGGAGCGGGTACCCGGGCCGAAGAACAGCGGCGCCAGCCGCATGGTGCACAGTGTCGGCGGTAGGTCGACCGGCAGCCCGGCTCGCCCGAACTCACGGGCCAGGAAACGCAGGTCGAACAGGGCGTTGTGGGCCACCACCACTCGGCCGGCGAGCAGGGAACGCAGGTAAGGCGCCAGGTCCGCGAAGGTGGGGGCCTCGACGACGTCCGACGCGCGGATGCCGTGCACGCCGGTCGGCCCGACGTCCCGGCCCGGGTCGATGAGGGTCTCAAACTCCGCCTCGACCTCGCCGCGCTCGTCGAGGAGGACGACCCCGACCTCCACGACCCGGTCCGTCCGCGGGGACAGCCCGGTGGTCTCCACGTCGATGACGGCGACGGTCACGACGACTCCTCTGCGTTCCCGGCCGCGAGGCGGCCGACTGGGTGCGGCGTCCGGCCGACCATGACACGGCGACGGGGCGGAACCCGGGAGTTCCGGCCGACGCCGTCCGCACCCGTCCCACGAACCCCACGGCACACTCGGCGCCCGCGATGAATCACCGGCCAGGACGCCGCCGAGAGCCGGGCCCCATGCCATGACGAGGCAGAAACGTCGACGGGGCCACCCTGATCCGCGCACTCGACGGGTTAGCGACTCCCGAGGGCCGAGCCCTTCGCGCGCGGGGGTGACCCCGGACGGGCCGCGCCCCAGGAGGACACATGCGGTCTCAAGCGCGGCTTACGGACAAGCTAGGCCCCCGCACCGCCAAGAGATCGGCGGCGCGCCGGTCAACCCTGCGTCAGCACCGATCGGCTGCCGATCGGTGCCACGGCAACCAGTCTTCCGCTGAGGACCGCGACGGGACGGCGCAGCCCTCACTCCAGGACGCTCGCGTCGCCGTCGCCGAACAGCGCGGCGCACTGCCGGCAGGTCCCTGCGGCGCCGACGAACCACTCGGGTGCGTGGGCGCGGCGGCACGAGCGGCACCAGCGGAACGAGCGGCGTCGGCGCGCGGCGATGGCCTCCGCCGCCTCCGCGACGAGCTCCGGCGTCCAGAGGAGGTCGTCGCGGCTGAACTGGTGCCGGTCGGCCGACTGCAGCTCCGTCGGCTCACCCCAGCGGGTCAGCGGACGAGCGAGAACGAACCACGGACCCTCGACGCCGACCGCGACCTGCGCCGGCTCGCCGCTGACGAACCACTGGACCAGGTCATCCGCGGCGCCCTCCCGCCGCCACCCCGTGCCGAGCGCGCGGACGACATCGGCGTACCGCACGTCCAGCAGCTCCGCCAGCGCCTGCTCGTCGGTGGTCGGATCCCCGTCGCGACCCCAGTCGAGGCCGCACGATCGACAGGCGAGGACGGGTATCTCCCCGGGGCCCTCCGGCATGAGGCAGCCGCCGAGTGCGACCAGGCCACGCTCGGCGAGCCGGAAGTCCTCGACATCAGGCAGGCCCCACAGCAGGGGGACCGAGTCCTCCCGCCCACACCCGGGACAGACCCGCCCCGCCTGGACGCCGACCGGTTCTGCCATGCCACTCCCGTCTCGCTAACCGTCCCCGTGACGGCCGGGCGCGGATCGTGGCAGGTACCACCGACAGGAGTCGCGAGACCGCTGAGCGCGGCCCGCGCTTCAGTGGTCCGAGCGGGTTGACGCGCGACGGCGGAGATAGAGCTGCGCCGGCTTGCCGACGGTTCCCTCCGACCTCCGTTGCGTCTCGTCGAGCATCGGCAGCATCGCCCGGCGGAAGGTGTCCGCGGAAAAGGGCAGGCCACCTGCGACGGCGTCGTGGAGGCGGTGCAGCTCGCGGATCGTGAAGGGCTCCTCCAGCAGCCCGTCCGGGTCCGGACGCGCGGCGTAGGCGGCCCGCATGTCGGCCACGGCGCGGCGCACGATCTCGTCGTGGTCGAAGAGCAGCCCACGGACCTCGTCGACCGGGCGCACGACCACGTCGTCCGACCGCGCGGCGAGCACCGGTTCGGCCTGTCGCCACGGCAGCGCGGCCACGTGCGCGACCGACAGCACCCAGCCCCGGTCGTCACGGTCCGGTTCGTCGAACACGTGCAGCTGGCGCGGCGCGACGTCCGGCGTCAGGCCGGCCTTCTCCCCCAGCGACCGCTGCACCGCGACCGCGAGCGTCTCCCCCTCGTGCAGGAAGGTCCCGGGCAGCGCCCACTCCTCTGCGCGCGACTCCCCCGCCCGGCGGACGAGGAGCACGCAGAGCCGCGGGTCGTCGTCCGGCACGGTCAGGACGGCGGTGTCGACGGCGACCGACGGCCGCGGGTAGTCGGTGAGCGCCTTGCCCGAACTGTCGCGGTACACGCGGTGGACATTAGCGCAGATCCCGTCTAATCTGGTGTTGGCGCAGGGTTGCGCTAACGAGGAGGTCCGGATGTCACCGCGCATGCACCGCTCCCACCGCGTCGCCGGCGCGCTCGTCGGCTCCGCCGTCGGCGACGCGCTCGGTGCTCCCTTCGAGTTCGGGCCGTCGGGTCAGTTCACCGCCCAATTCCCCCAGCCGGCCCGCGGCACGCACACCGAGATGCGCGGCGGCGGCTCGCTCGGCTGGGAGCCGGGCGAGTTCACCGACGACACGCAGATGGCGTTGCTCGTCGCGACGTCCCTCGTCGAGCGCGGCGGCCTGGACGAGGCCGACCTCTTCGACCGCTTCCGTGCGTGGCTCGGCGGCAACCCGCCGGACGTTGGCAACCAGACCCGTGCCGTTCTCGGCTCGGGCCGGCCGTGGGACGTCGCCGCCGCCGAGCACTTCGCGCGGTCGGGGCACGCCGCCGGCAACGGGTCGCTGATGCGGACGACGCCGGCGGCCATCCGGTTCGCACGCGAGGGCCGCGAGGCGACGATGGACGCCGCCCGCCGGATCTCGGCGGTCACCCACGGCGACCCGTCCGCCGGCGAAGGCTGCGCGATCTTCCACGAACTGGTGCGGGTCGCACTCGACGGCGATGACCCGCTGGCGTTCATCCCGTTCGCCCTGATGGCGGTGCCGGACGAGCACCGAGACCGGTGGGCGACCGTGCTGGCGCCGGACTGGACGCCCGCGGACGCAACCGAGTCCAACGGCGCGGTGTGGCCGACACTCGGCCAGGCGGTGTGGGCGCTGCGGCACGGCCGCGACTTCGCCGAGGTGATGCGGCTGGTCATCGACCTGGGCGGGGACACCGACACGGTCGCCGCGGTCGCCGGCGGGCTGGCCGGTGCGGTGTTCGGCATGGGCGGGATCCCGGTGCGGTGGGCCTCGGTGGTGCACGGCCGCGTGCCCGGCCATGGCGAGGAGGTCTGGCGGCTGGCGGACCTGCAGCAGCTGGCCGCGGCCCTCGACGGCAAGGACGGCCGGCCGTACGACCCGGGCGCGATCCCGCAAATCGGCCCGCGCGAGGTCATCCCGGGCATCTGGGCCGGCAACCTGGACGGCGCCCGGTACAGCGAGGAGGACTTCGCGGTCATCTCGCTGTGCCGGCTGGGCGAGCCGTTCCCGCACACCGTGCACCGGATGGCCTACATCGCGGACAACGACCACAACCACGACCTGGACGCCGTCCTCGCCGACGTCCTCGACGACATGGCCGCGCTGCACGCCGAGGGGCACCGGCTGCTCGTGCACTGTCACGGCGGCGCCTCGCGCACCGGCCTGGTGCTGCGCGGCTGGCTGGTGCGCGAGGAGGGCATGTCCGTCGAGGAGGCGACCGCCTACGTCGCCGAGCGGTGGGAGCACCTGGGGCTGTGGAACGCCAGCTTCACCGCGGCGCTCGAACGACTCGAGCGGGCGCACTGACCCGTAGGTACGTATCGACAGCTGAGGAGACCGATGACGACGTCACTGGAGAGCCGCCGCGAGATGGGCTCCGGCCCGCTGACCGAGCGCTTCGACGACGCGCTGCTGTTCGCGTCGCAGCACCACCGGAAGCAGCTGCGCAAGGGCTCGCAGGTGCCTTACATGACCCACCTGATGAGCGTCAGCGCGCTGGTCATGGAGCACGGCGGGTCCGAGGACCAGGCGATCGCGGCACTGCTGCACGACGCGGTCGAAGACGCGCCGGCCGGTACCGGAGGTGCCGTGCTCGCCGAGATCCGGTCGCGGTTCGGGGACGTCGTCGCCGAGATCGTGCGCGCGTGCTCGGACGGCCTCGATGCCGACGGTAACCGCAGGGGGACGTGGGCCGAGCGGAAGCTCCCGTACGTGGCCGGCCTGGCCGACAAGCCGCTCGACGCGCTGCTGGTCACCGCCGCCGACAAGACGCACAACGGGCTCTGCATCGCCGCCGACGTCCGCCGGTACGGGCAGGACTTCTGGTCGACGTTCAACGCCAGCCGCGACGAGCTGCTCTGGTACTACACGAGCGTCGGGCGTGCGGTGGTCGAGCGACTGCCGGGTAGCTCGATCACCGAGGCCCTGCGGCGAGCCGTGGACGAACTCCTCGAGGCGGCGGGGAGGACGAGCCTGGCGGCCGCGTCGGACCCGCGCGACTGAGGCGGTCTCGACCGCCGTCCTGATTAACGGCGAGCACTGCGACTCGGCGACCATGGCCACGAACTCGTGAGCCTTCTCGTCCGGCGCCCAGGGGACAACCGCTCGAGCCCCTCCGACATCCGGAACGCGTCGTACTGCGGTTGTGCCAGCCCGACACAGATCCCCGAGCGGATACGCGGGCGCCCGCCTACGCGGTCACGTCTTCGGGAAGTTCTTCTTGGCGTAGCCGGCGATACCTCGCATGCCGACCACGTTGACGGAGGCACCGACACCGGCGCCGACGACCGGGACGAACTTGCTCAGGTTGATGGCCCCCGTCGTCCCGGCCTTCGTGATCAGCCGGAAGCCGACCTTCTTGTTGATCTCGACCAGGACCTTGCCGGGCACCTTCTTGAGCACGGCGAAGGCCGCCTTGGTCCCGAGCTGGATCCCGGCCTCCCCAGCCACCGCCACTCCGCCGGCCCCGAGGAGGGACAGCAGGACGACGCTGCGGACCTCATCTGACGTGACGTCGTAGCCACGGAGGTGCGCCACCGCGGCCGCGCAGCGACCCGCATACATGTAGAAGACAGCCAGGTCGGTCGGGATGGTGACGGGGAGGGTGATCAGTCCGCCGAGTCCCGTTGCGAATCCCGTGGCACCGACGACGCGCACATGGGTGGCAATCAGACGGTCGATCGCCTTGTCGACGTCCACGTGCTGCGTGCGGTGCTCCTCGGCGATCTCCTGGGCGCCCTTGAACCGACCGACTCCGTCGACGCCGGCCGAGAGGATGCTCTCGATGAGCTTCTCCGCGCGGGCTGTCAGAGCGGGTTCCACGCCAGCCGCTTCGTCCACGGCGTCTGCCGGGGTCTGGATGTCCTCGTCGGTGCGGTTCGTCCTCGCCAGCCCGAATGCCACGTGATCTCCCTGTGTCTGCCCGGCATCGTGTGCTGACTACATCGGCAGAGGCCACGGCGAAGGAGACGCCCTCCTCACCCCACCGGGCGGGTCCACAGGCGGGACTGGTGTCCGCCAGGCAGACGATGGCCCCGGGCCGGATCGGGCCGGATGCCGCTGGCCCCGGCAGCGCCTCAACGTGTCCGCCCCTCCGGTCACGTGAGCAGCGCCAATCCCGGAGCCGCTCACCGCTCACTCACGCCTTCGCCGGAGCCACGCTCCTGTGGTCGTCCGGAGGAAAGCGCTCCTCGTTCGCGCGCAGCTTGTCTGTTGCGGCCCCGGCGAGGTCGATGCCCACGACATCCGCAAGGCGCAGCAGGTACAGCAGCACGTCGGACATCTCCTCGGCCAGCCGACGGTTGAGCGGCGGCTCCTGAGCCGCGGCCACCTGCCCCTCGTGCGGCAACCACTGCAACAGTTCGGCCAGTTCCCCCACCTCACCGACCAGCGCGAGCGTCAGCGACTTGGGATCGTGGAACCGAGCCCAGTCGCGGGCCTCGGTGAAGTGGCGCATGCGACCGGTGAGGTCCTCGATGTCCGACACGAGCCGAGTATCAGCACGGACCCGGCCAGCCCCGGCATCTACTGTCGACAGACGCGGCCCGACAGGCTTCCGCACTCCGGACACGCCTCCACCCGCACGACTCGATTCGTGCTGCCCGGAGACTGTCCTTGCCCTCACCCTTGCTCCGCACCTCTGCCCGAGGACTCGCCGACCTGACCCGATCAGGCCGGGCGAGCGCCGTCCTCGCTGAGCAGATGTCCTTCCAGATGAAGCGCCGAGCCTCGGCCGCCGAGATACGTTCCTGGGACGCCAGCCTCCGAGTGCTCGC
The DNA here is from genome assembly GCF_054050135.1 of Geodermatophilus sp. SYSU D00705. Lineage (NCBI taxonomy): Bacteria > Bacillati > Actinomycetota > Actinomycetes > Geodermatophilales > Geodermatophilaceae > Geodermatophilus > Geodermatophilus sp. SYSU D00705. The sequence goes on from NZ_JBJGYT010000015.1 coordinate 97,167, forward strand.
CGACGACCTGCTGCAGGCCGGGCTCGAGCAGGTTGAAGTGCTGCTCGAGTACCAGCTGCCACTGAGCAGCAAGCGCATCGACGTGGTGCTCGCTGGCCGCCACCCGCGTCAGGACGGACCTTCCTACGTCATCGTCGAGCTCAAGCAGTGGACCGAGGCTCAGCAGTTCGAGCACGACGCTGAGCTGGTCGTCCAGCCGTCGTACGGCCCCGGGCCGATCCTGCACCCGGTTGCGCAAGTGCGGTCATACGGCGAGTACCTCCTCGACTTCACCGCGGTCCTCCACGGGACGACGGATGTGCTCGCCGGCGCTGCCTACCTCCACAACGCGTCGACGGCGAAGGTCGGAGAACTCTTCAACTACCCGCAGGACGAACTGGGGCGCCTGTTCACCGGCCAGAACCGGGGGGAATGGCTCGAGTTCCTGCGCAGCCGGCTCGCGCCGACCGACGGAAGCGTCTTCGGCGACCGACTGCTGCACTCCGCCATCTCCCCCAGCAAGCAGCTGATGGCAGTCGCCGCCGAAGAGATCCGCCATCGGGAGCAGTTCGTCCTGCTCGACGAACAGCGAGTGGCCTTCGACCTGGTGATGCACGAGGTGGAGAAGGCGCGCACCGGCGACCACAAGAGCGTGGTGATCGTGTCCGGCGGTCCGGGGAGTGGAAAGAGCGTCATCGCGCTGTCGCTGCTCGGTGAGCTGAGCAGGCGTGGGCGCTCCGCCATCCACGCGACCGGCTCGCGTTCCTTCACCAAGACACTGCGCAAGGTCGCCGGACGAGGCTCGAGCCAGGTGCAGTCGCTGTTCAAGTACTTCAACAGCTTCATGGACGCCGACAAGAACGGCTTCGACGTCCTCATCGCCGACGAGGCGCACCGCCTACGCGAGACCTCGGCCAACCGGTGGACCAAGGCCGAGCACCGCACCGGCAACGCGCAGGTCGACGAGCTCATCGACGCCGCCCGCGTGCCTGTCTTCCTGCTGGACCAGAACCAGGTCGTACGCCCCGGTGAACTCGGCACCGTCGAGGACATCGAAAAGGCCGCGCGGGAACGCGGGCTGGACGTGCACCACGTGGACCTGAGCGCCCAGTACCGCTGCGGCGGCTCGGAGCCCTACATCGACTGGGTGGAGCGACTGCTCGGGCTCAAGCCCGGTGGTCCGGTGCCGTGGGAGGGCGACCCGAGCTTCGACGTGCGGGTGGTCGACTCGCCGTCCGCCATGGAGACGGCGCTGCACACCAAGCTCGAAGAGCGATATGGCGCCCGCATCGCGGCCGGCTACTGCTGGCCATGGAGCGATCCCCGCAAGGACGGGTCACTCGTGCCGGACGTGCAGATCGGCGACTGGGCCCGACCGTGGAACCTCAAGGGCGAGCGAGCGGTCGGCGGCGCTCCGCCGTCCGCACTGTGGGCCAGTGAACCGGCGGGCTTTGGGCAGGTCGGCTGCGTCTACACAGCACAGGGCTTCGAGTACGACTGGAACGGCGTCCTCATGGGGCCGGACCTGGTGTGGCGCAGCGACCGTTGGGTCGCCGTTCGTTCGGCCAACCGGGACCCTGACTTCCGCAACCCCAAGCGCGTCAGCGACGAGCACTTCGATGCGCTCGTCCGGAACGTGTACAAGGTGCTGCTGAGCCGGGGTATGCGAGGAACGCTGCTCTACTCGACCGACGCTGAGACGCAGGCCTTTCTCCACAGCTTGGTGACGCAGGAGACGAGGTAGCGCGTCTCACTGGTCTCCGTGCCGGTGACCGGGGCTCGCTCAGCTCAAGACTCAACCTTCGACCTGTGATCCGAGAAGCGCACTCGGTCGGGGTCGAGGAGCTCTATCAGGTCGATGAGTGCGTGTTGCAGGTGGACGAGTCGCCGGTTCGAGTCGCCCGGCTTTGGCCACACTTGGGCACAGAAGGGCGTGAACCAGCGGTGGATCTCCGACGCAGGATCCTCGAGTTCCTTGGAGAAGGCAGCGTAGCCAAGGCAATCAGAGCGCACTCGGCCGTCAGCGTCCCGCCCCTCGATGACCATGAGTTCGCCCAGCGCCCTCTGTTCCGATCGCTGGATCTGCAGGCGCGAACCACCCCGACTGTCCGATGAGCATGCGTGTGCGATGTTCCCGAGCAGTCGCTGCACCGCTGCCTGCTGACTCTGCTCACGGAGCCTCAGGAACTGCGCTTCCCGCCGGAGGATCTCCGCCCAGCCGAAGTACTGACCGAACAGCCACACCGTGCTCTGCTCGGTGTACTCGCGACTGATGTGTCCAGCGTCCAGGAGTCCTCTCGCGAGGATGTTGAAGAGCCGAGATTGCAGGTCATACGCGGCCCGCAGCAGCGGCTCCTGATAGCGGTCGATGAGCGCCTGGGTGCGCTCCTCGGCCGCTCGCTCGGCCGCTTCGCGTGCTGCATGACGCTGCCCACGGACGCTGATGATCGCCGAGCCAACGCTCGTCGCCGCAGCGAGCACGGCGACGACTATCGAGACGACAGTGGCGCTCACGGAACTCCCTTGCTCCCCTTGCCGGCCCCACGACTGGCGCCTCCGGACGACGTCCAATCTCGCACCGCTGCACCTAGGGAAGTCGTAGCGGCAGGCATCAATGGATCACCGTGGCCATCTCGACGAGCCGGCACAGGGCGTTGACCTGACGCAGCTGCTCCGGCGTCCGGACGGCGGCGTCCAGCAGCTCCTCGCTCATCACGACGACGGCCAGCGCCTTCGCGCGGGACACCGCCACGTTCAGCCGGTGCAGGTCGTAGAGGAACGAGACGCCGCGCGGGGCGTCCTCGGCCGACGTCGACGTCATCGAGTAGAGGACGACCGGCGCCTCCTGGCCCTGGAACTTGTCCACGGTGCCGACCCGCGCGCCGTCGGGCAGCAGGCTCCGGATGCGGGCGACCTGGTTGTTGTACGGCGCGACCACCAGCACGTCGTCCGCACCGATGACCGACCGCTCCCCCGCCGCGTCCACCCAGCCGACGCCCTGCAGCGACCGCCACAACTCGGCGACGGCCGCCGCCTCGTCGTCCGACGCCGCCGCGGCCGCGCGGGTGTGCTCCACGAACCGGACGGCGAGGCCGCTGGTCCAGCCGTCGACTGCGATCCGCTCGCGGTCGGCCGCCGACTCCAGCCGACCCTCGTACGCGAGGTCGGAGACGAACGCGGTCAGCGCCGGGTGCATCCGGTAGGTGCGGTCGAGGAAGACGCCGCGGTCCTCCGGCACGGTCGGGTGCCCCTCGAGCAGGTGCTCGAGCGCCGAGAGCCCCGACTCCCCCGGGTGCACGGCCTGCGTCGGCTGCGCCAGCTGCTGCGGGTCACCGAGCAGCACCAGCGACTTCCCGGCACGCGCCACGGCGACCGCGTTGGCCAGCGAGAACTGCCCGGCCTCGTCGATCACCAGCACGTCGACCGCCTCGGCCAGGTCCGGACGGGTCCAGAACCACGACGTCCCGCCGACCAGGTTCGCCGTCCCGTCGAGCAGCCGGGAAGCCACGTCGGCGGAGTCCTTAGACCACTCCACACCCGGCGCTCCGCAGGCCTGGTGCTCCTCGCACTTCTGCAGCGCCGGCCGGCCGACCGCCTGCAGCACGTTGCCGATCACCGCGTGGGACTGCGCCGTGACGCCGACTCTCTTGCCGGCGTCCAGCAGCGCGCGGATCAGTCGCGAAGCCGCCCGCGTCTTGCCGCTCCCGGGCGGCCCCTGCACGGCGAGCACCTGCCCGTCCAGCTCCAGCCCGAGCCGGACGACGGCGTCCCCGGCCTCCTCGCCCGGCAGTCGCCGGCAGTCGGCCGGGACGACTCGCTCGAGCAGCGCCTGCCCGAGACACGGCCGGCCGGCGAGGACGTCGTCCGCCGTGGCGACGATCGCCGCACGCATCTGCTTGTCGTCGAGCGGTCCCTCCGGACCGAGTCCCCGGACGGCGCCCGGCTGCTTGGTGCTCTTGACGACGATCCGCCCGCCGACCGCGTCGAGCTCACGCACCTCGCCGATGCGGGCCTGGGTGTCGACGTCGAAGGCCGGCTTGCCGACCGCGAGCTTGGCGTCCTGCGGCGGGAAGGTGAACTCGTAGAGCTTGCTGCGCTTCTCGGTGCCGATCTCGGCGGCGACGGAGAGCCCGCCGAGCGCGGTGCGGTCCTCGACGAGCTGCTCGTCCTCGAGGTCGCCCCGGCTGAAGAACTCCCACCAGCCGGGCCGCGCCTCGCGGCGGTGCCACTGCACGAGGTCGCCGAGCAGGTCGTGGCCCTTCGTCTGCAGCTGCTCGACCAGCGCCAGCTCCGCGACCTCGGCGTCCGACTGCGGCTTCGGTGCGTCGATGTCGGACAGCACCGGGCGCGGCAGTTCGCCGTGCTCCCCCTCCAGCTCGGCGCGCTGGGTCTCCAGCCAGTCGTGCAGCTCGCGGGTGGAGTCGACGTCGTCGCGGTTGTAGTCGTGGATGGCCTGCAGGCGGGCCGGGTCGCGGTCGATCAGCCACTTCTCGTACTCGACGACGCTGGACATCGCGTCGGCGACGTCGCCGGTGTGCTCGCGTCCGTAGAAGGCCTCGACCTTCTTGATCGAGTAGGACTCCTTGCTGATCCGCATCGACTGGCGGACGACGGGATAGAGATCGACGAACCGCTCGGCGCGCAGCAGCTGGTCGAGCTCGGCCTCGCGGACGCCATACCGGCCGGTGAGCCGCTTGAGCGCGCTGACCTCGTAGGCGGCGTAGTGGTAGACGTGCATGCCGGGGTCTTGCTGCCAGCTCTCGATGACCCGGTCGATCAGGTCCCCGACCATGCGACGTTCCTCGGCAGCGTCGTGCGCCCAGAGCGCGGTGAAGCGGCCCTGCCGGTCGCCGAGGCCGGCGAGGTACTCCAGCCCCTGGCCGTCGCCGGAGAGCGGGTCGCCCTCGAAGTCGAGGTACAGGTCGCCGGGGCTGGGCGCGGGCAGCTTGAGCAGCCCCTGGGACTGCTGCGGTGAGAGAAGGGTGCGGGTCGGCGCTCCGGCCTGGCGGCCGCGGAGCTGCTCGCGGGCCTGGTCGCGCAGCCGCTCGCGGGTGCCCCTCGTGATGCCGGTGGCCTTGAGGACGTCGTCTGTGGCGTTCGCCAGCTGCTCGAGCGTGGTGACGCCGACGCCGATCAGCGCGGCTCGCTGGTCGCGGCGCATGCCGGCGACGAGGCTGAGGTCGTCGCCGGTGCGCAGCTCGTCCTCGCACCGCGCCTTCCAGCTGCACTGGCCGCAGTGCGCGATGGGCACCGGGGCGGTGCTGCCCGGGTCGGCGACAAAGCCCTCCAGCCGAGTGCGAGCGCGGTGGGCGTAGGCGGCGACGTCGACCAGCCGCCACGGTCGGGACTCGCCGTCGCCGGTGACCACGCAGATGCGCTCGGGGGTGCGGCCCTGCAGGGCGGCGAGCCGGTCGGCGTAGGTGGCCATCTGCAGCAGCGCCGGCACCTTGATGCGGCGGGCGAGCTTGGCGTCGGCGACCTCGTAGGACCAGTTGCCGAGGTCGGACGGCGTGGCCCTCTTCAGGAGGAAGTCGGCCTGGCCGCCCCAGGTGCCGTCGAACAGCGTCGCCTGGTGGATGACGTCGACGCCGGCGCGCATCGCCTCGATCGTGGCTGCTTCACTGCGGCTCTGGTGGAGGCGGACGACGTCGAGGCCCTGCTCCTCCAGCGACTCCAGGTAGCGGAGCTCGTGGGCGATGCCGAGGTCGGCGACGAGCACCGTCTGGTCGCTCACACCTTCGGCGAGCGGCTGTAGGTCTCCGCCGGCCACCGCGAGGTTGAGCGCGGTGAGGTGGTGGCACTCCTGGTGCCGGGTCAGGTCACTGGGGCTGAGGACGAGCCGCCCGTCGACGCGGTACACGGCTCAGCCCTCCGTCGGACGGACGGCGGCGGGCAGGGATGAGTGCGGCAACGTTCCCCCGTGGTGCAGCGTGCAGAGCCGCAAGGAGGCTGTCACGGACGGCGCCGTCTCAGCACTTCCCGCGCCGATGGCAACACACTCTCGGCCGCCACCGTCTTCAGCCTTGCCTTCTGAGATCAGCCCTCCGCGGGAACTACGACTTTCCTAATGAGATCGGCCAGCCGACCGAATGACACCGGCGGATCGGCCAGCGCCTGGACCCGCGCCAGTCCAATGCTCTGTTGCCCTGTAGCGGCGACGATCCGCCGCGGTAGGACCCAGAACAGCCACTGGTCGAGGTCGAGAGCGTCGTAGCGAGCGTGCTCCGTAGTCGTCAGAACTGCGAAGACGTAGCCGTCGGCGTTATACGTTGAATCCGCTGTCCAGGAATCGCCTGATGGAACCCGAGCCCGCAGCCCGCCGAAGGTGATCGCCGACAAGCGAGGCTGCTCCCACGCCTGCAGGTAGGCGCCCGACTTCACTTCGAGGCGCAGCCCATCGGGAGTGAGGACGTCGTAGGAGTCCCACTCAACGCGCGGGCGGAGATCTGCGCCAACGGCTCGAGCGACCAGGTACTCAGCGAGCAGCGGGCGCACGGTGTTGGCGCGCAGGTTCGAGTAGCCCCATGCCCAGAAATCCCGCAAGGTCGTGTCCGCACCGCGGATCGGCTCGTCACCGGTGAGAATCCGCGGGTCCGGCAGTGCACCCCAGCTGGTTGTCATGCCGACAGAGCCGAGCAACGCGGGACTAGAGCGCTCGCCGCGTCCGTTGTATAGGGGACTGGTTGGAGGAGCCTGTGTTGGGCCATGGCCGTTCTTTCTCGTCGTTGTGGTCGGTCTGACTGGTGACGGCGGTCGTGTTCAGGCGTCGACGGAGTAGCCGAGATCGCTGAGACGCCGCCGTGCAGTCTCGAGTTCCCGGGCCATGAAGAGCTCGCGGTAGGCCGGGTCCAGGACGGCGGCCTCCAGGCTGTGTTGCAGCATCCCGAGCTCCCACAGTCGGGCCAGCCCGTCGTGCACCTTCGGGTCCGCGAGGAGCTGCCGCGCAGTCACCCAGCCGCCTTGCTGGGTGAGCAACCGCTGGTAATACGTCGGGCGGTAGTTGCACCGGCGAGCCACCTCCTGCAGATCCCGCCGGAGCCGGTGTCCGAACTGGATCTTGAGTGCCGCTATGGCCTTCTCCGACAGCGGCGCCGTGCCGGCGCCCATCCCTTCGGGCAGGCTCCCCGACTCGTCGCGGCCAGCCGAAGGTGCTTGATCAGCCGACTCGGTTCGGGCCTGACGGTTGAAACCCTCGATCCAGCGAGCGCGGTTCGCGACCTTGTCAGCGTCGGACCCGACCGGCTCGGCCTCTTCAGCGAGGACGTAGTGGGCACCGCGTCCTGCTCCGCGCAGCTTCAGGAGCCCCTCGTCCGCAAGGCGCCCGAGGAGACGCCGCGCGACCACGCGGTCCACGTCGAGGAGGTGTCGCACCATCTCGTTGGTCAGCGGTCCCCGGTTCGCGAGCTCCAGCACCAGCTGGGCCATGTCGTCGTCAGTGACATCGCTGGCGCTTCGGACGGACTCGTGGATGCCCTCTCTAACGACACCAATGGCGGACGAGCTGGGCGCATCTCCGGAGCCGGTCAGAACGTAGTGCGTGCCCTTCGTGGCCCCCCTTTTCTCCAGGAGCCCTTCGTCGGTGAGAGCCAAGAGAACCCGCCGCGCCTCGTCGGCGCCGACGCCCAGGAACTGCCGCACGACCTCGTTGGTCAGCGCACCGTCGGAGGCCAGCTCGAGAACCAGCGCCCGCGTCTCCTCGTCCACGAAAGTGCCGGCGCGCCCGTTCGGCACAATTCCCGGGCCAGCTGCCGGAGCGGGAACCACCTGCACCGTTTGACCGGGCTCTGCAACGGCGGGAGGAACGTCCGCCGACTCCGCGGAGCGAGTCGCTACGACGGCCTCGACTGGCGCAGGGGCCAGAGGCGGCGTCGGGACGTAAGCCGCGCGCCGAGGCTCGGTCACCGGCACTCGTGTCGCCGAGACGTCCGGAACGCCGCCGGCTAGGTCATCGCTCGGCTCGTCGACCTCCCCCTCGGCTGCGTCATCGGTGGCGGGCAGGTCGAGCGGCGTCCAATCTGCGACGCTCTCGCCGTCCGTGGTGATGCGGGCCGGCCCGATCCCACGCCGGTCGAGGGCGGTCCAGAGGTCGGCGAGTGCGCCGTCGGGGTCGAGGTAGTACCGCGACTCTCGGATCCGCCAGAACTGCCACCCGCAGCGGCGCAGCTCCAACTCACGCGCGAAGTCGCTGGCGACCTGTTCCGGGGAGCTGTGCCAGGCGTCGCCGTCGCACTCGACCGCGAGCTTGCCCTGCGCGCCGGTGACGACCAGGTCGATGCGCCGGCCGTTGACCTCGACCTGTGGCGTGACGTGGTACCCCCGCTGCTGGATGCGCCGGAACACCCGCTGCTCGAAGAGGCTGTCGAAGTCGGGATGCCGCTCGTCCTCCGGCACGTCGTCGGGCATCGCGGCCGCGGCAGCGACCGGCATGGACGCCATGTACGTGAGCAGCTGCGAGCGCAGGTCGTCCGTGCGGAGCTGGTCGGCCATGACCGAGTGGAAGAGCCACAGCTGGTCCCGCGCCCGCGACGCCGCCACGTTGTACGAGCGCTGCGCGTCGAGTCGGGTCTGCGAGGCACGTTTGTGGTCGGGCGCCGTCACGAGACTGAGCAGGATGACGTCGCGTTCGTCGCCCTGGAAGTCCGGCGGGGTGCCGATCCGGATGTTCCGCCGCTCCCACTCCTCCGGCTCGACCCGGCTGAGAAGCGCCTCCCGGATGACGTCGACCTGCGCGTGGCCCTGCAGGACGACGACGCCGAAGGTCTTCCCGTCATAGGCCGGGTCGTGCAGGCAGCCCACGAGCGCCTCGACGATCGCCTCCGCCTCGACCTCGTTGCGCAGCGAGGAGTTGGCGCCCTGGATGTAGGCCCCGGGGACGAACGTCGTCTTCAGCGGCGGCAGCCGGTCGGCTCCGTGCTGGCGGACGGGGACCAGCGGGGCGTCGCGGTAGAACATCTGCGACGACCACGTGATGATCTCCGGCATGCAGCGGAAGTGCTCGCGCAGCCGGATGACCTGACCGAAGCGCGTGCGCAGGATCGAGAAGACGCTGGACCGCGGAGTGAGCGTCGACCGCAGATAGTTCGGGATGTCCGGCAGCAGCGTGTCGAGCCGGTCGAAGACCTTGTCCAGGGCTCCGTGCTTGACCTCCGATGGGGTGCACTGCTTGTCGTCACCGACGACGATCACCCGCGGCGCCAGCCAGAGCAGGAACAGGTTCTCGATGCCGACCTGGCTGGCCTCGTCGACGATCACGACGTCGAACGCGCTCTGCTGCGGCGGGATGGAGGCCAGCACCTCCTGCAGCGGCATGACCCACGCCGGCACCGCTTCCTGAGCCGCCGTCATGGCCTCACGTGCGGCGAGGCGGTAGCGCTGGGCGTACTTGCCGCTCCCCTTACCGACGTTGGCCATGCTGTCCCGGTAGGCCTGCAGTGCCGTGACCTGGGTGGCGTTCATGCGCTCCAGGCACGCCTTCCAGGCCTGGTTTGCGGCGAGTTCGGCGGTGAGCTTGGCGACATCGCGGTCCACGCCGGTCAGCCGGCGGTCGAGCTCCTCCTCGCGTCCGGGAGCCGTCCGCTCGCGCACGAACGTCGCCGCACACGCCCAGCTCCAGGCCTCCGCGAGCAGCGGAGTCCTCTCGACCCAGACCTCGTCGCGCGCCGTCTCCCGCAGCAGGGCCAGCAGGCCGGGGGCCGTCGTCCCCAGGCGCTGCGACAGCTCGTCGCAGCGCAGCTGGGCCCGCCGTTCCCGACCGGCGGCCTCGAGGTCGAGAAGGGCCGCCTGGAACGTCTCGGCATCCGCATTCCGCAGAGCCTCGACGGCGGCGTCCAGCTCCGGCGGACGCTGCGACCGCTCGACCGTGGACTCCAGAGAGGTGGCGAGCCGTTCCAGCTCGTCAGCGGCCCGGCGGGCGATCTCGACGTCAGCGAAGACGGCGGCGACGTCGACGAAGTTGCGGACGCCCAGGGTGGTCACCAGGTCGACACGCGGCATCGCCGGGATCCGCGAGAGCTGGGCAGCGAGCCGGTCTCGGGCCGCCCGCAGGGTCTCGATGGCCCCGATCGTCTGCACAACTCGGTGGGCGTGGGAGACCTGGAGCGCACGGGGTCCGGGCACGCCGCCGGGGATCGCCACCATGGCGGTCGCCGAGGCGAAGGCCTGGAGTCGCGCCAAGGTGTGGAGGTGGAGCGCCACGAGGTGCGCCTGCTCGGCCGTCGTCACCGGCTGGCCCTCGACGGAAGCGCCGGGAAGGTAGGGCTCCGCCGCCTTCTGCTGGTCGCTCTTGAAGAGCTTCTTCAGCGCACCGCCGCCGTGCAGGTACTGGGCCAGGTCGGCGAATACCTGGGCTACCGGCGCGGGTGAGACCTCCGTGGCCAGCTGGACGTCGCGGAAGCCGACCTGGGCGTTCATGGCCTGCGCCTCGTCGACGAGCTGCCGCGCCTGGCCGACCTGCTGCCACAGCAGCTCGTTGTCTCTCCGGAGGACGCCGTCGAGGACGGGCATCGCCCACGAGGCGTCGACACCGGCGGACAGGCCGTCGAGCCCGTCGCGGATCTCGGCGCACACGGAGATGAGGTCGGCCAGCGTGGTGGCGTCGATCTGCCCGAGCACATCGGCGAGGGGACCCGAACGGCTGGCCCGGGCGTCCGCGCCTCGGGCGACGTCCTTGGCCAGGCGCCGCACGACCTGGAGGTCCGGGACGGCCTGCGCGGGAGGCAGGGACTGGTCGCGGCGGCGACGGCGGACGTCGGTGTCGCCGGGCAGCTGCCCTCGGAGCTCGTCGAACTCCGCGGGCGTGAGCGGCAGCGCCCCGGTCGCGGGGACGGGCATCCACGCGAACTGCTCCGCGGCAGCGGCGACGCGCTCCGCGATGCGGGCCAGCGTGCCGGCGTAGCCGGGCGCGACCTCCGGGTTCTGGTAGGTCTCAGCCTCCCGGAGCGCCCGGATCTCCTCGAGGATGCCGGCCCGCTGTGTCCGGGCCTGGCGCAGCTTGCCGGCGACGTCGTCGATGAGCCGCTGCGCCTTCTCCGGGTTGTACGACGAGTGCTCCGCGGCCAGCCGGCTGACGCTCTTGCTCAGCTCGAGCGAGCCACCGCGACCGGCGTCGGTGATGGAGACGCAGAGCTCCTGCATCTCGGCCGGCAGTTTGTCCCGCAGGACCTTCAGCGCTTGCGCCTTCTCACTGGTGACCAGCACCCGCTGTCCCCGGGCCAGCAGCGCCGACATCAGGTTGGCGATCGTGTGCGTCTTGCCGGTCCCGGGCGGGCCCTCGACGACCACCCCGGTGTCGTTACGCAGTCGGCGGATGATCTGGGCCTGCTCCTCGTTGGCCGGCAAGGGGAACAACGGGTCCTCGGCGACGTCGGCGCCGGCGGTCGCGCCGGTGGCTTCCAGCCAGGCGATGCGGTCCTCCGCCTCGATCGACTCCACGAGCTGCGCCAGACCCAGCGGAACAGCTTCGCCATTCTCGGCGAGGGTCCGTTCGATGTCGGTGTAGTACTCCTGCAGGGCGTACGCGCCACGCTGCCGCAGGACGATCGCCGGGGCGAGCGTCAACGAGGTCGTCGTCCCTGACGGCGCCGACCAGCCGTCGCTGACGTCGACCGGCTGGAGGACGGCGCGGGTCGCCCACTCCTTCAGGAAGGTCAGCGCGTTGTCGCTCGCCGGCCGGACGTCCAGCTCGGCGATGCGCCCCCGCAGTACTGCCGTGCCGCCGTCGTCGAAGCAGTCGAGACCGGTGAGGACACGGCCGTCCTCGAGCGACGTGACCGCCGCGGAGTCCAGCTTGACGACGACGTCACCGGTCTCGACCTCGATCTCGACCGTCACCCGGTGGGTCAGGACGTGGGTCCGGACACCGTCGTCCGGCAGGACCAGCAGCCCTCCAGCGACGACCGCCTCGACGCTCTCCGGGTTCTCCAGCGTCTGCTGTCGCATGGTGCGCAGCTGGTCGTAGGTCTGGTGCAGGCGGCGCTGAGGGCGGTCGCGGGTAGCCCAGCGCTGCCACTCCGGCAGCCAGGAGTCGTACGCCAGCGCGACCTCGGGTCGCTCCTCGAGCGGCACCCGCCCACCGCCGTCCGCGTCCGGCCCCTCCGACCGGAGCTGCGGCGCCTCCAGCGCACTGTTGTCCCGCTCGGTGACCGGGACCCACCCCTGCAGCAGCGCAGGGAGTGCGGGAGCCGGTTCGAGGACGACGCGCGAGAGCCGCAGGAGCTCCCCGCCCGCGGTCGCCTCGGCATCCAGGAGCGCGAGGTCCCGGACCTGGTCGAGCCACAGGTGGTCGAGGTGCCCGGTCATCTGGCGCACCGGGACGGCGCGGGCGGTGACGAGGTCCTTGAGGAACTGGATGAGGCGGTTGACCTTGTCCTTGAGGGCCGGGTCGGTCGCGCGGGCGGCAGCGGGCGCCGTGGTCAAGGTCTTCCCCCGTCGGTACATGGAACGTAGGAGCACAGCGATCGCGCTCGCGCGGTCACGGTATGTGGGACCTGCGACACGAACCAGGCCCGGATCGTGCGAGTCCGTCCCTTTCGTCACGGCCGCCACACGGGCGGGGACACGACACCCCGAGTCACCCAGTCCCCTGCCGAGGTACCAGGGCGTGTCGTATCGGTGGCTTACCGTTCCGCATCGACCGGGCGGGCTCAAGGGCCTCAGAACGCACAGGGGATCGATGTCCACGCACTCCGACGACGACGGCGTCGTCGATCCATGGGTCGTCCTCCGACGCCTCATGGCCGAAAATCGAACGCTGCGCCAGAGACAGGAGGCGCTCCAAGAGCGTCTCCTATCACTTGAGGAAGAGTTGCGGACCCTCAGGTCCGAGGCAGTCCCCACGTTCGCCGGTCTTCCGGCGCCAGAGTCGCCCCCAGCCCCGCTCGATGCGGCTGACGCTCCGCGCATCGGCCCTCCGAGGCGAACAGTGGATCCCGCCGCGGTCGAACGGCCGGACGCCTCAGACGAGAATGACGAGACGCTTCCGGACATCGCTTCTCTGCTGGATGCGGGGCAGAAGGCCGCCATTGAGCAGTGGACAACGGAAGGACAGCGCGGTGCCATCCGGGCAGAAGGGCCTGCGGACCGAATCCTCATTGGAGCCGTTGCAGCACGGCAGGCTCTCCTAGAAGGAAGCCAGGTCGTTGTGGTGACTCCGACAGTTGCTGTCCACGCCTCCTGGCTAAACCGACTGTCCGAACTTCTCCCCGGAATCGACGTCGGTCAGCTGGGCGGAGGTCGAAGCGACGACCTTGACGACTGCCATGTTCTGGTAGCTACGGTCTCGGCGCTCGTCGGTGTGGCGTTGGATCTGCGCCCGGGAGATCTGGTCGTCACTGACGACTGGGACAGATACAACGCAGACCCAACAGTCCACCACCTGATCGAGACCTTCGACCGCCGGCTCAGTCTCATCTCCGGCTCTATCACCCGCGCAGTCGGCGCCACGTCAACGGGCAGAACGCCCTCGCCAGCGAGCGGTGGGGACGGGCGCGGTGCAGCGGAGGAGCCGGACGCCCTCGGTGCGTCGCCTGAGGGCAGCGACATTGCCACGGCGAGCCCGGAGGCGCCGGCGCACGCCACCGCCGCCAAGGGCAAGCCCAGCATCACGCCGTCGCCGGGCACCGGTGAGGGCGCCGTGCTGACCGCCGTGGCCACCGACGACTCCGCCGTCGCGGTCGTCGACGGGGGCGAGGGCCTCAAGCT
>NZ_JBJGYT010000016.1:0-105365 GCF_054050135.1 Geodermatophilus sp. SYSU D00705
GGCGGAGACGTGTCTCGCCGGCGCCGGTCGATCACGGCCTCCCCGCAGGGGCCCGCCGACGGGGTCCTTCCATGGCGGGGGGCAGGGAGGTCCTCTCTCAGGCGTTCTGCGGGAAGCCCAGGTTCAGGCCGCCGTGGCTGGGGTCGAGCCACCGGCTGGTCACGACCTTGCCGCGGGTGAAGAAGTGCACGCCCTCGGCGCCGTGCGCGTGGGAGTCGCCGAAGAGGCTGTTCTTCCACCCGCCGAAGGAGTAGTAGGCCATCGGCACCGGGATGGGGACGTTGATGCCGATCATCCCGACCTCGACCTCGTTCTGGAACCGCCGGGCCGCGCCGCCGTCGTTGGTGAAGATGGCGGTGCCGTTGCCGTACTCGTTGCGGTTGATCAGCTCGACGGCGTGCTCGTAGGTGTCCACCCGCAGCACCGACAGCACCGGGCCGAAGATCTCGTCGGTGTAGACGCTCATGTGCGGCTCGACGTGGTCGACCAGGGTGGGGCCGAGCCAGAACCCGTCCTCCCCGCCGTCGGGCTGCACCCGGCGGCCGTCGACGACGATCTTCGCGCCCTGCTCCTCGCCGGCGTCGACGTAGGACGCCACCCGGTCGCGGTGCCTCCGGCTGATCAGCGGGCCCATGTCGCAGCCCTTGCGGCCGTCGCCGGTGCGCAGGGTGTGGGTGCGCTCGGCGATCCGGGCGACCAGGTCGTCGCCGATGCCGCCCACGGCGAGCACCGCGCTGATGGCCATGCAGCGCTCGCCGGCCGAGCCGAACCCGGAGTTGACGGCCTGGTCGGCGGCGAGGTCGAGGTCGGCGTCGGGCAGCACGACCATGTGGTTCTTCGCCCCGCCGAGGGCCTGCACGCGCTTGCCGTGCCTCGTGCCGGTCTCGTACACGTAGCGGGCGATCGCGGTGGACCCGACGAAGGACACCGACTTGACGTCGGGGTGCTCCAGCAGCCGGTCGACGGCGACCTTGTCGCCCTGGACGACGTTGAACACGCCGTCGGGCAGCCCGGCCTCCTGCCACAGCTCGGCCATCCACAGCGCCGCCGACGGGTCCTGCTCGCTGGGCTTGAGGACGACGGTGTTGCCGGTGGCGATCGCGATCGGGAAGAACCACATCGGGACCATCGCCGGGAAGTTGAACGGGCTGATGATCGCCACCGGGCCCAGCGGCTGGCGGATGGAGTGCACGTCGACGCCGGTCGAGGCGTTCTCGGTGAACCCGCCGCGGACCAGCGAGGGCACGCCGCAGGCGTACTCGACGACCTCCTGGCCGCGGGAGACCTCGCCGAGGGCGTCGTCGAGGACCTTGCCGTGCTCGGCGGTGATGATCGCGGCCAGCTCCGGCTTGCGGGCGTTGAGCAGCTCCCGGAAGCGGAAGAGGACGGCGGTGCGCTTGGCCAGCGAGGTGTCGCGCCAGCCGGGGAAGGCGGCGGTGGCCGCGGCGACGGCGGCGTCGACCTCGGCGACGTCGGCGAGCGCGACCGCGCCGGTGACCTCGCCGGTCGCGGAGTCGGTCACCTCGCCGGTGCGGCCGCCGGCGCCGTCGCGGCGGGCGCCGTCGATCCAGTGGGGGATGTGCTGGGGCATGGTGCTGCCTCTCAGGGAAGGGTGCTGTCGGGGAAGTGCTTGGTCACCAGCTCGCGGATGGCGGCGAGCATCCGGGTGCCGGACTCGCGGGCCTGGTCGTCCCAGCCGAAGACGCAGGTGGTGAGGACGCCGTCGAAGCCGGCGCCGGCCAGGGCGGCGAACGCGGCGTCGAAGTCGACGTCCCCGCGGCCGATCTCCATGTGCTGGTGGACGCGGATCGGGTTGCCCGGCGGGTTGGTGATGTAGCGCAGCCCGTCGGAGGCGGTGTGGTCCATCGAGTCGGCGACGTGCACGTGGGTGAGCAGGTCGCCGGCGTGCGCGATGATCCCGGCCGCGTCGTCGCCCTGGTGGAAGGTGTGCGGCAGGCAGTACAGGAAGGAGACGTTCGGGCTGTCGATGCCGCGGACCATGTCCACGGCCGGGTGCCCGAGCTCGATGAAGTCGTCCGGGTGCGGCTCGAGGGCCAGTTTCACGCCCTCCCGCTCGAACACCGGCAGCAGGTCCTCCATCGACCGCCAGAACATCGCCTCGGCGAGCTCGGGTGCCTCCGGGCGGCCGTTGAACTCCGAGTTCATCGTGTCCACGCCGAGCTCGACGCAGATCTCGATGGCCCGGCGCCAGTACCGCACCGCCGCCTGCCGCTCCACCTCCCCGGGGCCCGACCAGCGCATCACCGGCAGCACGGAGGTGACGCCGACGCCGGCGGAGGAGAGCCTCGAGCGGAACGCCCGGACCGTGGCGAGGTCGACCCGCGGGTGCTTGAAGAACGGCACGAAGTCCTCGCGCGGCGAGAGCTCCATCCACTCGTAGCCCATCGAGGCGACGACGTCGGGCAGCTCCAGCAGGGGCGTGGCCCGCAGCATCTGCGGGTCCAGGGCGATCCTCATGACGCCCCGCCCTCCCGCGCGGCCAGCCGCACCTCGGTGCGCCGTCCGCTGCGCAGCGCCTCGACACCGGCGGCGCACACGGCCGAGGCGGCGTAGCCGTCCCAGACGCCGGGGCCGTCGATCGTGCCGCGGCGGGCGGCGTCCACCCAGCGCTGCAGCTCGATGTCGTAGGCCCGGCCGAAACGCACCCGGAAGTCGGGGGCGATCGCGGTGCCGCGGGCCGCGCCGCCGGACCCGCCGGAGTGCCGGACCAGGCCGAGGTCCAGCCCGATCGTGGCGCTGCCGTCCTCGGCGACGACCTCGGTGCGCACCTCGTAGCCGACGCCGGTGCTGACGAAGCACTCGACGTCGACGACCCGGCCGCCGGTGGTCTCGAACAGCACCAGCAGCGGGTCCGACAGCCCCTCCCGCGCGTGGCGGGTGGCCCGGGGCTGCAGCACGGTGACCGCCGCGATCTCCTCGTCGAGCAGGAAGCGGGTGACGTCGACCTCGTGCACCACCGAGTCGGTGATCATCATCTCGGTGGTGAAGTGCGGGTGGACGGCGGCGTTGCGGTGCGCGCAGTGCACGACCAGCGGCTCGCCGATCTCACCGGACCCGATGAGCGCCCGCAGCTGCGCGTACTCGGGGTCGAAGCGCCGCATGAAGCCGACCTGCACCAGCCGCCGGCCGGTCCGCTCGGCGTAGGCGTCCTCGGCGCGGGCGACGGCCAGCGAGCTGTCGGCGTCCATCGTCAGGGGCTTCTCGCACAGCACCGGCTTGTCGTGCTCGATGCAGGCCAGCACCTGCTCCTGGTGGAATTGGCCGGGGGTCGCGATGACGACGGCGTCGACCTCGGGGTCGGCGATCGCGGCCAGCGGGTCGCCGACCACCCGGCAGCCGGGCACGGTCGCGGCGACCTCCTCGGCCTTGTCGGCGAAGGCGTCGCTGACGACGGTCACCCGTGCGCCGGAGATCCGGCTGTGCAGGCGGGCCACGTGGTCGGCGCCCATGAGGCCGACGCCCAGCACGGCGACGCGCAGCTCGGCGGCGGGGACCTCGGCCATCTCGGGCAGCACGCCGGCGGCGGTCTCGGTGGTGGTCATGCCCGGGTCTCCTCGACGGTCGGACGGCTCTACGGGGCGCCCAGCTCCAGCGAGGGGAAGCCGCAGGAGCCGATGTAGCGGTGGGTGCGCTGGGCGATCGGGAGGGGCACGTCCGGCGCGCAGGGGTACAGGTCGTGCTCGACGATCGCGAAGACGTCCAGGCCGAGCTCCTCGATCGCCTCGAACAGCGGCGGGTACGCGGGCACGCCGCCCGGCGGTTCGGTCATCGCCCCCATCCGCACCGCCTCGGGCCAGACGATGTCCTCGGCCAGCACGCGGTCGATCACGGCCGGGTCGACCTGCTTGAGGTGCAGGTAGCCGATCCGCTCCGGGTAGCGGCGGATCAGGTCCAGGTTGTCGCCCCGGTAGTAGCTGACGTGCCCGGTGTCCAGGCACAGCGGCACGTACCGCGGGTCGGTGTCGGCGAGGAACCGCTCGATGTCGGCCTGGTACCCGACGTGGGTCTCCGCGTGCGGGTGGAAGGCGATGGACAGCCCGTACTCCTCCTGCACCGCCCTGCCGAGCTGGGTCACGCCGCTGGTCTTCGCCGTCCAGGCCTCGGGGGTGAGGTGGCGGGACTCCACGTCGGCGCCGGTCTTCTGGTCGCGGAAGGTGTCGGGGATGACGACGACGTGGGTGCCGCCCATGGCCGCGGTCAGCGCGGCGACGTCCTTGACCTGGCCCCAGACGGCGTCCCACGAGTCCGGCCGGTGCAGGTGCTCGAACACCGTGCCGGCCGACACCCGCAGGCCGCGGGAACCCAGCTCGTCGGACAGCCGCTCGGGGTCGGTGGGCAGGTAGCCGTAGGGGCCCAGCTCGATCCACTCGTAGCCGCAGGCGCTGACCTCGTCGAGGAACTGCTGCCAGGGCACCTGCTCCGGGTCGTCCGGGAACCAGACGCCCCACGAGTCGGGCGCCGATCCCACTCGGATCCGGGCGCGGCCAGCCGCGGGGTGCTGCGCGGTCATGTCTTCTCTCCTCCGGGGGCGGGCGGGTGGATCAGGGCTGGGGGGTGCCGGTCTCGGACGGCGTCAGGTAGGCCGGTCGCTGCACCGACTTCCAGCGGTCGTAGACGGCGCGGGCGTCCTGCGTGCTCTGCAGCGTGGCGACCTCGCTGACCGGGACGTCCCACCACGACTCGCTGGACGGCGCGTCCACCAGCGGGTCGGTCTCGACGTGCACCACGGTGGCCCGGTCGCCGGCCTTGGCCTTGCGCAGCGCCGCCTCCAGGCTCGGGCCGTCCTGGGCGACCAGGACGTCGACGCCGAGGCTGGCGGCGTTGGCGGCGAGGTCGACCGGCAGGACGTCGCCGTCGAGCCGGCCGGACGCCGACCGGTAGCGGTAGCGGGTGCCGAAGCGCTGGGAGCCCAGCGACTCCGACAGCGCGCCGATCGAGGCGAAGCCGTGGTTCTGCACCAGGACGACGATGATCTTCACGCCCTCCTGGACGGCGGTGACCAGCTCGGTCGGCATCATCAGGTAGGAGCCGTCGCCGACCATCACGAAGACGTCGCGGTCCGGGTCGGCCATCCGGACGCCGATGCCGCCGGGGATCTCGTAGCCCATGCACGAGTAGCCGTACTCGACGTGGTAGCCCTTGCGGTCGCGGACCCGCCACATCTTGTGCAGGTCGCCGGGCATCGAGCCGGCGGCGCACACGACGACGTCCCGGGGGCCGGACACCTCGTTGACCACGCCGATGACCTCGTTCTGGGTCAGCCGGCCGCCCTCGCCCGCGCTCGGGGTCTCCGGGTGGTAGGCGGCCTCGACGGTGGCCTCCCACGCGGCGGCCAGCTCCGCGGTGCGCGCGCGGTACGCGTCGTCGACCGACCAGCCGGCCAGCGCCTCGGCCAGCGCGGTGATCGTCTCGCGGGCGTCGGCCTGCACGGTCACGCCGGCGTGCTTGGCGGCGTCCATCGCGGCGACGTTGACGTTCACGAACCGCACGCCGGGGTCGTTGAACGCGGTGTGCGAGGCGGTGGTGAAGTCCTGGTAGCGGGTGCCGATCCCGATGACGACGTCGGCCTCGCGGGCCAGCGCGTTGGCCGCCGTCGTCCCGGTGGAGCCGATCGCGCCGACCGACTGCGGGTGGTCGTAGGGGAGCGCGCCCTTGCCGGCCTGGGTCTGGCCGACCGGGATGCCGGTGGCCGAGGCGAGGGCGTCCAGCGCCCCGGTCGCGTCGGAGTAGACGACCCCGCCGCCGGCCACGAGGAGCGGCCGGCGGGCGGAGCGGATCACCTCGACCGCCCGCGCCAGGGCGGCCCGCTCGGGCAGCGGCCGGCCCACGTGCCAGGTGCGCTCGGCGAACAGCTCCACCGGCCAGTCGAACGCCTCGGCCTGCACGTCCTGCGGGAAGCAGAGGGTGACCGCGCCGGTCTCGGCCGGGTCGGTGAGCACCCGCATCGCGCCGAGCAGGGCGCCGGGCAGCTGCTCGGGCCGCCAGATGCGGTCGAAGTAGCGCGACACCGGGCGGAAGGCGTCGTTGACGGTCACGTCGCCGCTGTCGGGACGCTCGAGCTCCTGCAGCAGCGGGCCGGCCGAGCGGGTGGCGAAGGTGTCCGCCGGCAGCAGCAGCACCGGCAGCCGGTTGATGGTCGCCAGCGCCGCGCCGGTGAGCATGTTGGTCGAGCCGGGGCCGACGCTGGGGGAGACCGCCCACGTCTGCAGCCGGTCCCTGGCCCGGGCGTAGGCGACGGCGGTGTGCACCACGGCCTGCTCGTTGCGGCCCAGCACGTAGGGCAGGGCGCCGGGCTCGTCGATCTCGGCCTGCAGCAGCGCCTGGCCCAGGCCCGCGACGTTGCCGTGGCCGAAGATGCCGAAGCACCCGGCGAACAGGCGCTGCCGCTGCCCGTCGCGCTCGGTGTGCTGGTTGGCCAGGAAGCGGACGACGGCCTGGGCCACGGTCAGGCGCACGGTCTCGGTCCGTGCCGGCGGCGGGTACTGGCTCACGGTCGGGGGGCTCCGTTCTGCTCGGTGCCGGCGGGGGAGTGCAGGGGCAGGCGGGGGTCGACCGGCTCGTCGTCCCAGGTGCCGCGGATCCAGGCGTGCGCGGGGTCGTCGACGATCCGCCAGGCCCGCTCGGGGCCGGGGCCGGCCATGACGTTGAGGTAGTAGAGGTCGTGGCCGGGGGCGGCGATCGACGGCCCGTGCCAGCCGTGCGGCACCAGGACGACGTCGCGGTCGCGGACCTCGGCGAGGACGTCGATCGGCCGCTCCGGCGTGCCGTAGACCCGGTGGTAGGCCAGGCCCGGCCGGCCCTGCGGCCCGGGGGCGACCTCGAAGTAGTAGATCTCCTCGAGCTCGCTCTCCACGTCGGAGCTCTCGTCGTGCTTGTGCGGCGGGTACGACGACCAGTTGCCGCCCGGCGTGATGACCTCGCAGGCGATGACCGCGTCGGCCGCGAACACGTCCGCGGTGGCGAAGTTGTTGACCTGCCGGCTGCACCGGCCCGCGCCGCGCAGCTCGACCGGGACGCCGGCGGCCGGGCCGTACCGCACCGGGAGCCGGCGCCGCGCCCGGGCGCTGCAGAGCGCGAACCGCCCGCCGTCCCGGCTGGACAGCTCGGCGGTTCCCCCCAGGGGCAGGTAGGCGAAGTCGGTCGGCCGGGCGAAGACGCTGCTGCGCCCGGCCAGGGTCAGCACCTCGCCCTCGCACGCGACGGTCAGCCCGCCCTCCAGCGGGACGACGACGACCTCGTCGGGGCCGGTGTCGAGGGTGTGCCGGCCGCCCGCGGGCAGCTCGAGCACCCGGAGGCCGGAGTGTCCCCAGCCGGCGGACTCGGGGGTCACCTCGAGGGCGTAGGGGCCGGCGGCGGCGGTGCCGGCGGGCAGGTGCAGCGACTGGGTGGTCGCGGTCATCGGCTGGCCCTTCTAGTGGACGAGGGCGACGGCGGTGTCGACGGCGCCGGCCACGTCGTCGTCCGGCGGGTAGAGCAGGGTCCGGCCCACGACCAGCCCGCGCACCGACGGCAGGGCCAGGGCCGCCCGCCAGCCGGCGTAGGTCTCCTCGGGCCTGCGGGAGGGGTCGCCGCCCAGCAGCAGGGTGGGCAGCGTCGTGGCGTCCATGACCCGCTCCATCTCGGCCACCACCGGGAGCTTGAGCCAGGTGTAGGCGGAGGTGGCGCCCAGGCCCTGGGCGATGTGGACGGACTTGATGACCGCGTCGGGGCTCAGGTCGTTGGTCACCCGGCCCTCGACCCGGCGGGACAGGAACGGCTCGAGCATCGCGACGACGCCGGCGCGGGCCAGTTCGGTGATCGCCCGGCCGGAGGTCTCCAGCATCGCCACGGTCCCGGGGTCGTCCAGGTCGATCCGGTTGAGCATCTTGGCCGCGTCGAAGCGGGCCTCGACGACGCCGGCCACGTCGTAGCCGGTCATCCGGTCGTCGAGCTCGAACGTGGCGCCGGCCAGCCCGCCGCGGTTCATCGAGGCGACGACGACCTTGTCCTCCAGCGCCCCGAGGAGCAGGAGGTCCTCGGCGACGTCGGCGGTGGCGAGCAGCCCGTCCACGCCGGGCCGGGCCAGGGCGGTGCGCAGCCGGTCGAGCATCTCGGTGCGGCTGTTCATCGCCGTCGGCCGTCCCTGCGCCGAGAGCGCCCCCCGGGCGGGGTGGTCGGCGGCGATCAGCATCAGCTGCCCGTCCTCCGGCAGGAACGCCGGCCGCCGGGACCGGGCGGCCAGTGCGCGGCGGATGGCCTCCGGGTCGCGGCTGCGCAGCTCGGTCACCTCGGCGTAGCTCCGGCACGGCGCCCGGCGGCCCAGCACGTCGGGAGGGGACAGGGTGGTGTCAGACACGGGTTCCCTCCAGGACCGCCGGGGCGGCGGCGACGTGGGTCTCCACCTCGGCGGCGGTCGGCATCGCGGTGGAGCACTCCAGCCGGGAGGCGACGATCGCGCCGGCGGCGTTGGCGTTGCGGAGGATGCGTTCCAGCGGCAGCCCCGTGAGCAGCCCGGAAGCCAGGGAGCCGCCGAACGCGTCGCCGGCGCCGAGGCCGTTGACCACCTCGACCGGCGTGGGCGGGACGACGACCCGCTCGGACCGCGTCTTGCCGAGCACACCCTTCGGGCCCTGCTTGACGATCGCCAGCTCCACCCCGGCGTCGAGCAGCGCGTCCGCGGCCCGGTCCGGGTCGGTCTCCCCGACGGCGACCTCGCACTCCTCGCGGTTGCCGACGGCCACGGTGACGTGGGGGAGCGCGGCGCGGACCTGCGCGGTCGCCTCCTCGCGGGAGGCCCAGAACACGGGCCGGTAGTCGAGGTCGAGCACGGTGTGCCGGCGGCGCCCGCGGGCCTCCCAGGCAGCGTGGTGCGCCGACCGGCTGGGTTCCTCCGACAGGCCGGTCACCGTCGCCCAGAACAGCCCGGCGTCCCGGATGGCGGCGCGGTCGAGGTCGGCAGGTGTCAGCTGCAGGTCGGGGGCGGTCGGCCGGCGGTAGAAGTACAGGGGGAAGTCGTCGGGCGGGAAGATCTCGCAGAAGGTGACCGGGGTGGGGTGCTCGGGGTCCACGACGACGAACCGGTCGTCCACCCCGAGGTCGCGCAGGGCGCGGCGGACGAACCGTCCGAAGGGGTCGTCGCCGACGCCGGTGACCAGGGCGGTGGAGCGCCCCAGCCGCGCGGCCGCGACCGCGACGTTGGCGGCGCTGCCCCCGAGGAACTTGCCGAAGGTCTCGACGTCCTCCAGTCCGACGCCGACCTGCAGGGGATAGACGTCCACCCCGCTGCGGCCCATCACCACCATGTCGAGGGCGTCTGCCACGGCGCTCCATCCCCTGCGTCGTCGGTCGGTGTCCCGAGAACTGTGCTCCGGGCCACACACGGCTGTCAACACTTTGTCAGGACATACGGGCAACAGGACGTGGCGATGACGTCATGCCCCGTCGAGGTGAGGACAGGGCGGGGGGTGGAGGTGCGACCATGGGCAGGCGGGCGGCCGGCCGGATCCCCTCGGCGCCCGATCCGAGGAGGGACCGGTGGCACCCGTGCTCACGTTCGACATCGACCGTTCCAGCCCCACGCCGCTGTACTTCCAGCTGGCGCAGGCGATCGAGGGCGCCATCGCCGGCGGCGCCCTGCCGGCCGGCTCCCGGCTGGAGAACGAGATCCTGCTGGCCCAGCGGTACGGGCTGTCCCGCCCCACGGTGCGGCGCGCGGTGCAGGAGCTGGTGGACAAGGGGCTGCTCGTCCGCAAGCGCGGGGTCGGCACCCAGGTGATCCAGCCGCACGTCCGCCGCTCCGTGGAGCTCACCAGCCTCTACGACGACCTGTCACGGGCCGGGGAGGCGCCGACCACCGAGGTCCTGTCGCTGGAGCGGCTGCCCGCACCGGCCGACATCGCGGAGGAGCTGGACGTCGCCGAGGGCGACGACGTCGTCGTGGTGCGCCGGCTGCGCCGCTCCCGGGGGGAGCCGCTGGCGCTGCTGACCAACCACCTGCCCGGCCGCTTCCACCCGACGATCGAGGACCTCACCGAGCGCGGTCTCTACCAGTACCTCCGCGCGCAGGGGGTGCACCTGCGGGTCGCCCACCAGCGGATCGGTGCGCGGCTGGCCCGCGCCGAGGAGGCCCGGCTGCTGGACGAGCCGCCGCGGTCGGCGCTGCTCACCATGTCGCGCACCGCGTTCGACGACCAGGGCGTGGCCATCGAGCACGGCCGGCACGTCTACCGCGCCTCCCGGTACGACTTCGAGACGACGCTCGTCGGCCGCTGACGGGTCTCCGTCGGCACGAGTTGCGGACGCCGGGGCGGCACCGGTGGGGTGGCCCCGGCCACATGTGCCAACGGGAGGTGGGGACTCTCACACCGCGGCGACGAGATCTGCCAGTCAGGATGTCAGAACATGGGAGTGCGGCCGGACGCCGCGCACCCACCTCGTACGGAGATCCACCATGACCCTCGCCGTCGCCCTCGGGCGCCCCTCCGCCCTCGGTCGCCGCTCGTCGCTGGGCCGCACCTTCCGCGCCCTCGAGCGGGAGCTCGCCGACTACGCCACCGTCGCCGACCGCGACGAGCTGGCCGCCCTCCTCGACGGCCGCGGCGCCGGCGAGAGCCTGGCCGCCGACATCCTGAGCCGCCAGGCGCAGCGGGACCTGTTCCGCGCCTCCTGACCGCCGCCGCCCGGCCCCTCGCGGGGCGCGGGCACCCGGCACGGCCGCATCACGTGAAGGGGTTCTCGCCGGCCTCGATCAGGGTCGCGAACTCCCGCAGCGCCGCCGGGTCCGGTGTCGCGCCGACCTCCCGCACCGCGGCCGCCAGCGCGGCGAACACCTCGTCGGCGGGGCGGCCGGCCAGGGCGTCGCCGATCTCGGCCAGCCGGGGGGCCACCCGCTCACTGAGCAGCTCGGCCCGCCGGGGCACCGGTGGCTGGAGCAGGCGGAGCAGCTCCTCCTGCACTCCCGTCCTCCGACGCGGCATCGACGTCCTCCCTCGGCCTGCGGACGGAGCCCCGGCGGACCGGTGAGGCTCGGCGGAGGCGACCACGGGGCGCCTCCGCCAGTGGACACCCGGGCCGCCGGCACCGGCAACCGCGCCCGGGTCAGCTCAGGGCCTGCTCCCGGCACCGCGGGCACACGTCGTCGGAGCCCAGCCCCCGCCGCCCGCTCCAGCTGCCCTGAACGACGGCGACCGGCGTGCCGCAGACCGCCACCCACGGCGGCGGGCCGTCGGCGTCGGCGCGGGGGACGGCGTGCGCCCGCATGGACTCCTGCTCCCGGCCGGCCACGTGGTCGCTGCTCGTCATGACGCCCAGCATGACCGGCCACCGAACGCGGTCGACGCGGCGCCCGGCCGCGGGTCACGGTGGGCGGGTGGAACACCGCATCCCCGTGGACGACGGCGTCGAGCTCTGGGCGGACGAGCGCGGCGACCCCGCCTCCAGCCCGCTGCTGCTGGTCATGGGCGCCAACGCCAGCGGCCTCACCTGGCCCGACGCGCTGGTCGACCGGCTGGCCCGGCAGCACCGCGTGGTGCGCTACGACCACCGCGACACCGGCCGCTCCACCCGCGCCTTCGACGCCCGGCCCTACGCGATCCGGGACCTCGCGACCGACGCCGTCCGGGTGCTCGACGCCCTGGGCATCGAGCGGACCCACGTCGTGGGCATGTCGATGGGCGGCATCCTCGTCCAGCTGCTGCTGCTCGACGCCCCCGGCCGGCTGCGCAGCGCCACCCTCCTGTGCACCTGCGCGCTCGGCACCGGCCTGGCGGGGGAGAGCGACCTGCCCGGGCCCGCCGAGCACGTGCTCGCGTACTGGGCGTCGATGGGGCAGGAGCGGGACGCCGAGGCCGAGCTCGCCTGGCGGGTGGAGCACTGGCGGCTGCTCAACGGGAACGGCGTGCCGTTCGACCCCGCGGAGTTCCGCGCGCTGGAGGAGCGGGTCCTCGCCCACAGCGGCACCGCCCGCGGCCCGGTCGCGCACGCGCTGGCCGACCGGTCCGGCCTCGACCGGGGCGCGGAGCTGGCCGCCGTCCGGGTGCCCACGCTGGTCGTCGAGGCGCCGGAGGACCCGGTCAACCCGCCGCCGCACGCCGCGCACCTGGCCGCCGTCCTCGGCTCGGCCCGGCTGGTGACCGTGCCGGGGATGGGGCACGCGCTGCCGGCCGCCGTCGTCGGGCCGCTGGCCGAGCTGATCGCCGGCCACACCGCCGCCGTGGACGCCGGCGGCGGGTGACCCGGGTCCCACAGCCGCCTGGGAGACGACCTCGTCGCCACCTGCACCGCGGCGAAGGACACCGCCTCGCTCGTGCACTCCTCCGCCGCCGTCGAGAGCGGCGCCGCGTACACGGTGTCCACCGGCGGGACGGCGTCCGGGGACGACGTCGGTGGCCTCGCGGCCGGCATGGGCTTCGAAGGCGGCCGCCCCGGCGACCCCGCGGCGAACTGACCGCCCTCCCCACAGCCGGGCCGGGGGTGCCTCCCAGCACCGCCACAGCCGCGCCCCGGACGCTCGGGACCACCCCCACCGACGAGGAGATCCCATGCGCAGGAAGTTCGTCATCACCACCACCACGGCCGGCGCCCTGGCGCTGGCCGGCCTGGCCGTGGCCGTGCCCGCACTGGCCGAGACCGACGGCACCGCGACGGCGTCGTCGTCCGCGGCGGACCGGATCCGGGACGCGCTGTCCGGGCTGGTCTCCGACGGCTCCCTCACCGAGGAGCAGGCGGACGAGGTCGCCAGCACCCTGGGCGAGGCCGGCCTCGGTAGCCGTGGCGACCACGGCGGCCGGCTCGGCCTCTCGGCGGCCGCCACGGCGCTCGGCCTGACCGGGGAGGAGCTGCGCACCGCCCTGGCGGCCGACGGCGCCACGCTCGCGTCGGTCGCCGAGGACCGCGGCGTCGCCCGGGACACGCTGGTCACCGCGCTGACCGAGGCGGCGCAGGAGCGCATCACCGCCGCCGTCGAGGAGGGGCGGCTGACCCAGGAGGAGGCCGACGAGCGGCTGGCCGGCCTGGCCGAGCGCATCGACCAGCAGGTCGACAGCACCGGCCCGGCCTCCCGCGGCGGCCACCGGTCCGGCGGCTGACCGCGCCGGCCGGGCACCCTGTTGCGGTGTTCCGGGTGCTCCTGCGGTCGTGCAGCGCCGCGGGAGCACACGGAACGCCGCGAGAGCGTCAGCGGCTCTGCGAGCCCGCCGCCGGCCGGCACCGGCGACGGCACCGGGCGGCGTCACCCCCCGCGGGGGCGGCGCCGGGCGGCGTCCCGGCGGACGCGTACTGCTCGCGGACCAGCTGGAGGAACGCCTCCAGCCCCGGCGGTGGGCCGCCGGCCCACCAGGCCAGCCACACCTCGACCGGTGGGGCGTCCCGGACGGCGCGGTAGACCACCCCGGGGCGGGGGTGCTGGCGGGCGGTGGCCTCGGCGGTCATGCCGACCGCCTGGCCCGCGGCGATGACGGTCAGCCACTCGTCGACCCCGCGGACGGCGCGCGCCCCCGCCGGGGCCCCGGGGCCGGGCCACAGCTCGCCGGTCGTCGTCCCGGTGAGGGTGTCGAGGGCCACCGTGCGGCCGGCGAAGTCGCCGAGGGTGACGCTGCGGCGGCCGGCGAGGGCGTCGTCGGCCGCGACGGCGGCGTAGCGCCGCTCGGTGCCCAGCAGCGCGGTCGCCAGCCGCCGGTCGGCGACCGGGCGCCGCAGCACGCTGACGTCGGCGGCGCCCTCGGTCAGGCCCGCGGTCGGGCTGTTGGACTGGACGAACACCAGCGCGGCTCCGGGGTGCGCCTCCGACCACCGCCGCTGGACGACGGTGGTGTGCCGGCCCAGCGCCGCCCACGCGTACCCCACCCGCAGCTCGCCGCGGGCCTCGTCGGTGGCGCGCCGCATCGCGGCCACCTCCTCGAGCACCCGCCGCGCGTGACCGACGACGCGTGCCCCCACCGGCGTGAGGGACAGCTCCCGCGTGGTGCGCCGCAGCACCCGGGCCCCGAGGACCCGCTCCAGCGCCGCCACCGTCCGCGACACCGACGCCTGCGAGGTGTGCAGCACCGCGGCCGCCCCGGTGAACGTGCCGGCGTCGACGACGGCGAGCAGCGTCCGGAGGTGCCGCAGCTCGAGATCCATACGCCGACCGTATCGACGGTGCCGGCATCGGCATTTCCCTCGCGGCCGGCGCGTGCCCAGACTCGGTCGGGTGGGTGCGGAGGGCGGGACGCTGCGCGGCGTCGCGACGATGACCGGGAGCGCGCTGAGCAACCAGGTCGGCGCCGGGGTCGGCGCGCACGCCTTCGACGCCGTCGGCCCCGTCGGGGTGGTCGCGGTGCGGCAGGTGGTGGCCGCTGCCGTCCTCCTGCCCGTCGCCCGGCCGCCGCTGCGCCGGATGACCCGGTCGCAGTGGGCGCCGGTGCTCGCGCTGGCGGTCGTGTTCGGGACGATGAACCTCGCCCTGTACACGGCGGTCGACCGCGTCGGCCTGGCGCTGGCGGTCACCCTGGAGTTCCTCGGGCCGCTCGGGGTGGCGCTGGCCGGCTCGCGGTCCCGCCGCGACCTGCTGATCGCGGTCGCCGCGGCCGCCGGGGTCTACGTGCTGGTCCTGCCGGGGTCCTCCAGTGACGTCCCCGGGCTGGCGGCCGGCGCGCTGGCCGGCGCCTGCTGGGCGGCCTACATCCTGCTCAACCGGGTCGTCGGCGCGCGCCTGCCCGGGCTGCAGGGCCCCGCGGTGGCGGTCTCGGTGTGCGCACTGGCCTCCGTGCCGGTGCTCGCGGTGCTGGCCGTCCGGGGGCAGCTCGCCGGGGCGCCGCTGCTGTACGCCGTCGCGGCCGGGCTGCTGTCCTCGGCGGTGCCCTACGCCGCCGACCTGGCCGCGCTGCGCGTCGTCCCGCCGCGGTTCTTCGGGGTGTTCATGAGCGTCCACCCGGTCCTCGCGGCGCTGGTCGGCATCGTGCTGCTGGGCCAGCTGCTGGAGCTGCACGAGTGGATCGGCATCGCCGTGGTCGTGCTGGCCAACGCCACCGCCGTCGCCACCCGCCGGGACCGGGCGCCCGCGCCGCCGGCCGGGGAGGCGCCCGCGCCGGCGACCGGGCTGGTGACCGTGGCGGGACCGTAGCCTCCGCGCATGCCACCCACGGAACTGCAGATCCCCTCGGCGCACGACGTCGCCGTCACCGCCTACCGCTGGGATCCCGCCGGCCCGCCGCGCGGGATCGTGCAGCTCACCCACGGCATGGGCGAGCACCTGCTGCGCTACGAGCCGCTGGCCGCCGACCTCACCGTGGCGGGGTTCGTGGTCGTCGGCCAGGACCACCGCGGGCACGGCGCCACCGCGCGCGACGGCGGGTGGGGGCAGCTGGGCCCCGGCGGCTGGGACGAGCTGGTGCGCGACATCGGCCGGGTCGCCGACCGCGCCCGGGCGGACCTCCCCGGCCTGCCGCTGGTGCTGCTGGGCCACAGCATGGGGTCCTTCGCCGCGCAGCAGTACGTGCTCGACCACGGCGAGGAGCTGGCCGGTCTGGTCCTCACCGGCACCGCGGCCCTCGACCTGCTGGAGCCGGCCCTGGACCTCGACGCGCCCCTGGACCTCGCGGCGTTCAACGCGGCCTTCGCCCCGGCGCGCACCGACTACGACTGGCTCTCCCGGGACGAGGCGCAGGTCGACGCCTACGTGGCCGACCCGCGGTGCGGCTTCGGGCTGTCCCAGGAGGACGGCCGGCAGATGTTCGTCTCGGCGCGGCAGCTGGCCGACCCGGCGCGGCTGGGCGGGCTGCGCGGGGACCTGCCGGTGTACGTCGCGGTCGGTGACCAGGACCCGGTGAACGGCGCCCTGGCCCTGGTCGACGGGCTGGTGCAGCGGCTGCGGGACGCCGGACTGACCGACGTGACGCTGCGGGTCTACGAGGGCGCCCGGCACGAGGTGTTCAACGAGACCAACCGGGACGAGGTCGTCGCCGACCTGCTCGGCTGGCTGGACCGGGTGGTGCCCGCCGCCTGACCGCACGGCGGTGCCCCGGTCTACCGCCGGCGGGAGGGCAGCCGGTCCGGGACCCGGCCGACCGGCCGGTGCGGGGGCGCCCGGGTGCGGGCCGCCGGGGCACCTCACAGGCAGCACCCAGCGAGCGCACCGGGAACGCCGAGGCGGGAGGCGGACCGTGGCGGCCCCCGGGAGGAGAGGTGGGGCGTGTGCCGACCGTGCTGGGGGAGGAGCGGCCGCCGGGTGCGCCGGATGCGGACGGGAGGCGCCTGCTGGTCGTCGTCGGCGGGCTGCCCGGCAGCGGCAAGACCACGCTGCTGCGCCGGCTGCTGGCCGCGGAGGCGCCCGGCGTCGTCGGCCTGGACTCCGAGCGGGTCCCCGGCGGAGCCCGGCCGCGGGTCCCGTACCGGCTGCGGCGCCCGTGGGTGCACGGCCGGCACCGGTGGCGGGTCCTGCGCAGCGTCGGGGGACCGGCTCCGGTCGTCGTCCTCACCGACCCCTGGACCCGGCCGCGGTGGCGGGGCCTGGTGCTGCGGGCCGCGCGGCGGGCCGGCCGGCAGGTGCGGCTGGTGCTGCTCGACGTCTCACCGGAGCTGGCCGCGCGCGGCCAGGTGGCGCGCGGCCGGCGCGTCCCCGCCCGCTCGATGCGGCGCCACGCCGCCCGGTGGGCCGCGCTGCGCGCCACCGCCGGCCCGGACCCGGCGCCCGCCCTCGTCGTCGACCGGGAGCGGGCCGGCCGGCTGACCCTCGCGGAGCTGCTCGGCCGCTGACCGGTCGCCGCCGGGACGGGAGCTCGCCGCACACGGAGGACCGGCCCGGCGCGAGGGGGCTCGCGGGCCCTTGATCGTGCCCCGCCCCGCGGGCAGGCTGTGAGCCACACCACACACACCGGGAAGTGCCGGGAGGCTGCCGTGGAAGCACGAGTCGGGGACAGGATCGTCGTCCACTCCACCCACCAGGGAGAGCCGGAGCGCACCGGCAGGGTGGTCGAGGTACGGGGCCAGGGCGGCGGACCGCCCTACGTCGTCCAGTGGGACCCCGACGGGCACACCGGGGTCTTCTACCCGGCCGGCACCTGCGCCGTCGTCCCCGAGCCGGCGAACGGCTGACCGGTGGCGAAGGACACCGCGACCGCGCCGGCCCCGCGACCGGCGAGCAAAGTGCGCAACGTGGCCCTCGTGGGCCACGCCGGAGCAGGCAAGACCACCCTCGCCGAGGCGCTGCTGGTCGCCACCGGGGCGCTGCCCCGCGCCGGCCGGGTCGAGGACGGCACCACCTGCCTGGACAACGAGGAGGTGGAGGTCCGCCAGCAGCGGTCGGTCTCCCTCGGCGTGGCCACCGTCGAGCACGCCGACCACCGCATCACCCTGCTCGACACCCCCGGCTCGCCGGACTTCGTGGGGGAGCTGCGCGCAGGGCTGCGCGCGGCCGACGCGGCCCTGTTCGTGGTCTCCGCGGTGGGCGGCGTCGACGCCGGCACCGTGCAGCTGTGGGAGGAGTGCGCCGCGGTCGGCATGCCCCGCGCGGTGGTCATCACCCAGCTCGACCGCGCCCGCGCCGACGTCGAGGAGACCGTCCGGCTGTGCCAGACGATGCTCGGCGAGGGCGTCTACCCCGTGCACCTGGTCGAGCGCGGCCCGGACGGCGCCGTCGCCGGCGTGGTCAACCTGCTCGAGCCCGGCGCCAGGGGCCCCGACGCCGACCGCCTGCGCAGCGAGCTGATCGAGGGGATCATCGGCGAGAGCGAGGACGAGGCGCTCATGGAGCGCTACCTCGCCGGCGACGAGCTCGTGCAGGGCGACCTGATGAGCGACCTGGAGACCGCGGTCGCCCGCGGCCACTTCCACCCGGTGCTCTGCGCCGCCCCCCTCGCCGGCATCGGCATCGAGTCGATCCTGTACCTGCTGGTCAACGGGTTCCCGTGCCCCATGGAGCACGGCTGCCCGCCGGCCACCCGGCCCGACGGCTCCCCGGCGCCCGCCCTGTCCTGCGACCCCGACGGCCCGCTGGTCGCCGAGGTGGTCAAGACCACGACCGACCCCTACCTCGGCCGCGTCTCGCTCGTGCGCGTGTTCTCCGGCACCCTGCGCCCGGACGCCCCGGTCCACGTCTCCGGCCACGGCATGGCCGACCGCGGGCACCCCGACCACGACGTCGACGAGCGCATCGGCGCGGTGTCCTCACCGCTGGGCTCGACCCTGCGCCCCGTGGCCGCCTGCCCGGCCGGCGACGTCTGCGCCGTCGCCCGCCTCGCCTCCGCCGAGACCGGCGACACCCTGTCCTCGCCGGAGGACCCGCGCCTGGTCCCGCCCTGGGACCTGCCCACCCCGCAGCTGCCGGTCGCCCTCGAGGCGGCGTCCCGTTCCGACGAGGACCGGCTGGCCACCGCGCTGACCCGGCTGGTCGCCGAGGACCCGACGGTGCGCCTGGAGCGCCGGCCCGACACCGGCCAGCTGCTGCTGTGGTGCGTCGGCGAGGCCCACGCCGAGGTGCTGCTGGAGCGGCTGCGCGTGCGGCACGGCGTCTCGGTCACCACGGTGCCGGTCCGGGTGCCGATGGTGGAGACCCTCGCCGGCCCCGCCCGGGTCACCGGCCGGCACGTCAAGCAGTCCGGCGGCCACGGCCAGTACGCGATCGTGGTGGTGGAGGCCGAGCCGGGCCCGCCCGGGTCCGGCGTCGTCTTCGACCAGCGGATCGTCGGCGGCACGGTGCCCAGCCAGTTCCACGGCAGCGTGGAGAAGGGCGTCCGCGCCCAGGCCGAGCGCGGCGTCTCCGGGGACCGCCCGATCGTCGACGTGCACCTCACGCTCGTCGACGGCAAGGCGCACTCGGTCGACTCCTCCGACGCGGCCTTCCAGGCCGCCGGAGCGCTCGCGGTCCGGGAGGCGGTGGCCGCGGCCGGCACCCGCGTCCTCGAGCCGTGGTGCGAGGTCGACGTCGTCGTCCCGGGGGAGTACGTCGGGGCGGTGATGAGCGACCTGTCCGGACGGCGGGCGCGGGTCACCGGCAGCGACGCCGACCCCGACCGCGACCGGACGACGGTCCGCGCCGAGGTGCCCGAGGTGGAGCTGCTGACCTACGCCGGGGCGCTGCGCTCGGTCTCCCACGGCACCGGCAGCTTCACCCGCCGGCCGCTGGGCTACGAGCCGGCGCCGGCCCACCTGACCGCCGTGCCGGCGTAGGGGCGGACCCGTCCGGCCCGTCCCGGCGCAGGGCCGGGCTGGGCGCGGGGACGGGGGCGGGACGCGGGGGCCCGGTGCGCCGCTGCGAAGGAGTGTCCGATCGGGGCACTAGCCTCGCAGGCGGTGTTCAGCAGGCTGGAGGTCTCGTGACGTCGTCCAACGGTTCGTCGGCGGCTGTCCCGGCACCCCTCGCCGACGGCGAGCCGGCCGGCCGCCTCCCCGACCGGAACGAGCTGCCCGACCGGGTCTGGACGCTGCCGAACGCGCTGTCGGTGCTGCGGCTGCTCGGCGTACCGCTGTTCCTGTGGCTGCTGCTGGGCCCGGAGGCCGACGGCTGGGCGGTGCTGGTGCTCGCGCTCGCCGGGGTCTCCGACTGGGCCGACGGCAAGCTCGCCCGCGCGCTGGGGCAGTCCAGCCGCCTGGGTGCGCTGCTGGACCCGGCCGCCGACCGGCTCTACATCATCGCCACGCTGATCGCGTTCGTCCTGCGCGACGTCGTCCCGGTGTGGGTGGTGGCCGTGCTGGTCGGCCGCGAGCTGGTGCTCGGGCTGGCGCTGCTGGTGCTGGGCCGGCACGGGTACCCGCCGCTGCAGGTGCACTACCTGGGCAAGGCGGCCACGTTCATCCTGCTCTACGCCTTCCCCCTCCTCCTGCTCGCCGACGGCGACGGCCCGGTCGCCGCGGTCGCCCAGCCGTTGGCGTGGGCGCTGACGATCTGGGGCGGGGTGCTCTACGTCCTGGCCGGCGCCTTCTACGTCGTCCAGGTGGTGGGCATCCTCCGCGCCGAGCGCACCGGGACGGGGCCGTGACCTCGACGCTGCAGCGCGGCGGGGGCCCCCGCTCGCTGGGCGCCTCGCTGCTCGACCAGGTGCTGGCCGAGACCCTCGACCCGGCCTACCGGCAGGCCGCCGACGCCGCCGCGGCCCGCGCCGCGGCGGGGGAGGAGCGCTCCCCGCGGCGCCGCCGCTGGGGGCAGGGCGCGGTCGCGCTGGTCATGGCCGTCACCGGCGTGCTCGCCGCGGTCACCTACGACCAGGCCGCCGCCGGTGCCCAGGGCCGGGAGGAGGTCCGCGAGGCGCTGATCGACGACATCGAGGAGCAGTCCGAGCTCACCGACGGGCTGGCCGCCGAGTTCGAGCAGCTGCGCCGCGACGTCAGCGCCGCCCGCGACGACGCGCTGGCCGCCACCGCCGTCGGCCAGCGGGCCCTCGAGGACCTCGCCGACGCCGAGATGGCCGGCGCCCTCGACCCGGTCACCGGCCCGGGGCTGCTGGTCACCCTCGCCGACGCCGAGCCCGACGCCGACGCCGACCCGGTCGGCGGGACGGGGGAGGAGGACCCCCGCGGCCAGGTGATCGACGGCGACCTGCAGGTGGTGGTCAACGCGCTGTGGGCGGCCGGCGCCGAGGCGGTCGGCATCAACGGCCGCCGGCTCGGGCCGACCACCGCCATCCGGTTCGCCGGCGAGGCGGTGCTGGTCGACTTCCGGCCCGTCGCCAACCCGTACCTGATCAGCGCCATCGGCGACCCGGGCACCCTGCGCTCCCGGTTCCTGGCCAGCCCCGAGGTGGTCGCCCTGGCCGGCTACTCCGAGTCCTTCGGACTGCGTTTCGACTTCGCCGAGGAGGACGACCTGTCCCTGCCCGCCGGGAGCTCCATGGAACTCCGATCCGCCGTGCCGCTGTCCGAGGAGCCCGAGGCGCCCGCGACCGACCCCACGCCCGGAGGCTGAGCCGTGATCCCCGTCATCGGTCTGGCGGTGGGCGTGGTGCTCGGCCTCGTCTTCGACCCCACCGTGCCGCTGTGGCTGCAGCCCTACCTGCCGATCGCCGTCGTCGCCGCGCTGGACGCGGTCTTCGGCGGCGTCCGGGCGCGCTTCGACGGCATCTTCGACGCGAAGGTGTTCGTCATCTCCTTCGTGTCCAACGTGGTGGTCGCCGCCCTCATCGTGTTCCTCGGCGACCAGCTCGGCGTCGGCGCGCAGCTGTCCACCGCGGTCGTCGTCGTCCTCGGCATCCGCATCTTCGGCAACGCCGCCGCGATCCGGCGGCACGTCTTCCGGGCATGAGCGCCGAGGACCGGCCGGCCGGCGCGCCGGAGGAGACCCCCCGGCCGCCGGGCGACGGCGAGGCCCGGGAGGCGCCGGCGCCCGGGGTGCCCGGGCCGCGGGCGGACGACGACACGCCCGGGACCGCCGAGCCGGCGGAGACCCCGGCCGACGCCGGGACCCCGCCGGACGCCGACGCCGGGACCCCGCCGGACGCCGGCGCCGGGACCGCGCCGGGGGACGGGGACACCGCGCCCGCTGCCGCCGGGAGCCCGGCCGCGCCCGCCCGCCGCCGGCGGCGCGACCCGCTGGCCGCCCTGGTCATCACCGTGCTGACGCTGCTGCTCGGGTTCGCCTTCGCCGTCCAGGTGCGCAACACCGGCACCGGCGAGGACCTCGCCGGTGCCCGCGAGGAGGACCTCGTGCGCATCCTCGACGAGCTCAACGCCAGCGAGGACCGCCTGCGGGCCCTGATCGCCGACCAGCGCGCCGCGCTGCGGGAGCTGACCAACTCCGACAGCCGGTCCGAGGCGGCCCTCCAGGAGGCCCGGGACCGGGCGGAGGCGCTCGGCATCCTCAACGGCACCGTGGCCGCCCAGGGGCCCGGCCTGGTGATGACCATCCGTGACCCGGAGGGCCGGGTCCGCGTCGCCGACCTGCTCGACGCCGTCCAGGAGCTGC
The DNA here is from genome assembly GCF_054050135.1 of Geodermatophilus sp. SYSU D00705. Taxonomy (NCBI): domain Bacteria; kingdom Bacillati; phylum Actinomycetota; class Actinomycetes; order Geodermatophilales; family Geodermatophilaceae; genus Geodermatophilus; species Geodermatophilus sp. SYSU D00705. The sequence goes on from NZ_JBJGYT010000016.1 coordinate 21,872, forward strand.
GCGGCGCCGGCGCGGAGACGATGCAGATCGACGACGTCCGGGTCGGGGTCTCCACCGCCGTCACCGGCGAGCCGGGGCAGCTCCGGATCGACGGCGAGGAGGTGAGCAGCCCCTACGAGGTGCTGGTCATCGGCTCCCCGCAGGACCTCCAGACGGCGATGAACATCCCCGGCGGCGTCGTCGACCGGGTGGGCCGCCAGGGCGGCACGGTGGAGATCCAGCAGTCCGACGACGTCGTCGTCGACGCGTTGCGGCCGCTGGACACGCCTCAATACGCTGCGCCGGACGACGACGGCGACGACTGACGCCCGCTCTTCCCCACCCGCGACTGGAGACGACGCCGCATGGCCACACCCGACGACCGCCGCTACACCGACCAGCACGAGTGGGCCCAGCTGCAGGACGGCGGCGGCGCGGCCGTCGTCCGGGTCGGCATCACCGACCACGCGCAGGACGCGCTGGGCGACATCGTCTTCGTGCAGCTGCCGGAGGTCGGCGCGGAGGTGGCCCCGGGCAACCCGATCGGCGAGGTGGAGTCCACCAAGTCGGTGTCCGACGTCTACTCGCCGGTGTCCGGGGTGGTCAGCGCCGTCAACGAGGCGCTCACCGACGCCCCCGAGACCATCAACGCCGACCCGTACGGCGCGGGCTGGCTCGTGGAGATCCGGCTCCCGGACGACGCCGGTGACCCCACCGAGGAACTGCTGGACGCCGCCGCCTACCAGGCGCTGGTCGACGCCGGCTGACGGTCGCACGGGGCGCGGCAGGCAGGCCCGCACCGGCACGCGGGGTCGGCCCGCGCGCCATCGGCCGACCCCGCCGGAGCCCCGCGAAGCGATCACTATGCTCACCTGGGGCGGGACACCGCGGCACCCCACGCAGGCGCCGCGGACCCACCCTGAACGTCCGGTTGACCCTCGGGTCGGCCGACTGGTTCCATGACCCACGGCCCGCCGTGACCCACACGGCGGTCGACCCGCGACGGGCTGTCCGGCCCGTCGTCCGCCGGCCGCCCGCGGCCACTCGACATGGCCCGCGGCGGTGCCACCCCTGCACCGGAGGAGACAGACGTGCACTGCACTCGTTGTGGCCACAACAACCCCGAGGGCAGTCGCTTCTGCGCGCAGTGCGGCGCGGCGCTGTCCCAGGAGCGCATCGGCGAGTCCACCAGCGTCATCCCCAAGGTGGGTGGCGAGGACTCCGCGGAGACCCCCGAGGTCACCGAGACCGAGGCCCACGCCGGCGCGGTGGAGTCGCTGCCCGCGGGCTCGGCGCTGCTGGTCGTCAAGCGCGGCCCGAACGCCGGCAGCCGGTTCCTGCTCGACCAGGACGTGACGACCGCCGGCCGGCACCCCGACAGCGACATCTTCCTCGACGACGTCACCGTCAGCCGCCGGCACGTGGAGTTCCACCGCGAGGGCGGCGGTTTCTCGGTGCACGACGTCGGCAGCCTCAACGGCACCTACGTCAACCGCGAGCCGGTGGACGTCGCCTCGCTGGCCGGCGGCGACGAGGTGCAGATCGGCAAGTTCCGGCTCGTGTACCTCACCGGTCCGCGCACGGGCGAGCCCGCTCCTCGCCCGTGACCCTCCGGGCGCACCGCTCCCGGGGGCCGGCCCCGGCGCCCTCGGCAGCGTGAGCGCGGTGGCCTCGCGCGCGAGCGCGTTCGGGGACGCCGACGACCAGCACACCCCCCGGCTGACCATCGGGGAGGTGCTGACCGTCCTGCGCGACGACTTCCCCGACGTGACGATCAGCAAGATCCGGTACCTGGAGTCCGAGGACCTCGTCCACCCGCAGCGCACGCCGTCGGGCTACCGGAAGTTCTCCTCGGCCGACGTCGCCCGGCTGCGGTACGTGCTGGCCGCCCAGCGCGACCAGTACCTCCCGCTGAAGGTCATCAAGGAGCACCTGGACGCGCTGGACCGGGGCGAGCCGCTGCCCGGGTCCGCGCCGGCGCCGGCCGGAGCCGCACCCGAGCGGCCCTCGGCCGGCAGCCTGCCGGCCGAGGAGTTCGCCCGGGCGGCCGGCCTGGAGCCGGGGCAGCTGGCCGACTGCGTGCAGTTCGGCCTGCTCGCCGCGGACGCCGAGGGCCGCCACCCCACCGCCGACCTGCCCATCGCGCGGGCGGCCGCGGGGCTGGCCCGGCACGGCATCGAGCCGCGGCACCTGCGCGTCTACCAGAACGGGGCCGAGCGGGAGGCCGGGCTGGTGGAGCAGCTGGTCGCCCCCGTCCTGCGGGCGCGGTCGGAGGAGGCGCGGACCCGCGCCACGGAGAAGCTCCAGGAGCTGGCGCAGCTGTCGGCGCAGCTGCACAGCGCACTCCTGGAGGCACGGCTCCGGGATCTCCTGCGTCCCTGACTCCGGCGTACCGTGGTCGCCGTCGGACCCCCCCGCCTGGGGGTCGGCACCCGACCCGTCCACCAGCCGCCCGACCGATCCACCGCCCCTAGCGGGCCCGCAGCTGAGGGAGCCCCACCGTGCAGGAACTCAGAGTCGTCGGGGTCCGGGTCGAGCTGCCCGGGAACCAGCCGATCCTGTTGCTCAAGGAGGCGCAGGGGGAGCGGTACCTGCCCATCTGGATCGGCGCGGTGGAGGCCGCCGCGATCGCCTTCGAGCAGCAGGGGGTGCGGCCGGCCCGGCCGATGACCCACGACCTGCTCAAGGACGTCGTCCGTGCCCTGGGGGCCACCCTCGAGGCGGTCAACATCACCGAGATGCGCGACGGCATCTACATCGCCGAACTGGTCTTCGGCAATGACCGCGTGGTCAGCGCCCGCCCGTCGGACGCCGTCGCCCTCGCCGTCCGCACCGGTGCCCCGATCTTCGGCGCCGAGGACCTGCTCGACGAGGTCGGGATCGAGATCCCCGACGAGCAGGAGGACGAGGTCGAGAAGTTCCGCGAGTTCCTCGACCAGATCTCCCCGGAGGACTTCGGCGCCGGTTCCGGCTCCGGTGGCACCCCCTGACCCGCCTCTCCCACCTCCGTGGTCACTCCAGTCACACCAGCCACGGGCGTACCGGAACGGCTCAAGTCCGCCGCACCACCTGCCGATACCCCTCGGAAGGATGAGTGCGGCGACACGCCGCCCGCCTCAGTTGACCGACCCCTGGGCCCGGCTTACGGTCGGCGAACAACACCGGTGTGACACCTGGGACGTGCAGTGACACGGACGACGGTGCGCCCGCCGGGTCACCGCGGCGAACGCTGCGGGACGCAGAGGAGGACGCTGACGTGAGCGACCAGAGCAACGGCTCCCAGGGTCAGCTCTTCAGCGACGCCGCTGTGGGGGCGCCGTCCTACGACGAGGTCGACAGCGACCTGGTCGGGTACCGCGGCCCGACGGCGTGCGCCGCTGCCGGCATCACCTACCGCCAGCTGGACTACTGGGCCCGTACCGGGCTCGTCGCCCCCTCGGTGCGCAGCGCCACCGGCTCGGGCACACAGCGGCTGTACTCGTTCCGCGACATCCTCGTGCTCAAGGTCGTCAAGCGGCTGCTGGACACCGGGGTCTCGCTGCAGAACATCCGCAAGGCCGTCGACCACCTGCGCAACCGCGGCATCAAGGACCTCGCCAACGTCACCCTCTTCTCCGACGGCGCCACGGTGTACGAGTGCACCTCCGCCGAGGAGGTCGTCGACCTGCTCGCCGGCGGCCAGGGCGTCTTCGGGATCGCCGTCTCCGGCGCACTGCGCGAGCTGTCCGGCGAGCTCGCCGAGCTGCCGGCCGAGCGCATCGACGGGGGCACCGTGCACCCGGCCGACGACGAGCTGTCCCTGCGCCGGCGCCGCCGCGCCGCGGTCTGACCGAACGCCTCTCCACGCGCGAGATCGCCGATCTCGTTGCGTCGCGCGCCCTGAAGGCCGCGAGATCGCCGATCTGGCCGGGGCCGGAGCGCTGGTAGCGTCGATGTAATGGCGGACCGTGCTCCTGAGTCCCTGCCCGCACTCTCCGCGCTGGACCCGTCGGGGTCCTTCGCCGCCCGGCACATCGGCCCACGGCCGGACGAGACCGAGGCGATGCTCGCGGCCGTCGGCCACCCCTCGTTGCAGTCGCTGGTCGATGCCGCGCTGCCCGAGGGGGTGCACGACCGGACGCCGCTGGACCTCCCCGCGGCCGCCGACGAGGCCACGGTGCTGCGGGTGCTGCGGGAGCGCGCGGCGGCCAACGACGTCTACACCTCGATGATCGGGCTGGGCTACTCCGGCACCGTCACCCCGGCGGTCATCCAGCGCACCGTCCTGGAGAACCCCGCCTGGTACACCGCCTACACCCCGTACCAGCCGGAGATCAGCCAGGGCCGCCTCGAGGCGCTGATCAACTTCCAGACGATGGTGGCCGACCTGACCGGGCTGCCGGTCGCCGGCGCCTCGATGCTCGACGAGGCCACCGCGGCCGCCGAGGCGATGACCCTGGTGCGCCGCGCCGGACGGGCGAAGGCCGACGCCGTCTTCGTCGTCGACGCCGACACGCTCCCGCAGACCCTCGCCGTCCTCCGCACCCGCGCGGAGCCGCTCGGCATCCGCCTGCACGTCACCGACCTGTCCGCCGGGTGGCCGGCCGACCTGCCCGAGGCCGGCGCCTTCGGCGTCCTGCTGTCCTACCCCGGGGCCAGCGGCGCGGTCCGGGACGACCGGGCCCTGGCCGCCGCGGCCCACGACGCCGGCGCGGCCGTGGTCGTGGCCGCCGACCTGCTCGCGCTGACCCTGCTGGAGGCGCCGGGGGAGTGGGGCGCCGACGTCGCCTGCGGCAGCAGCCAGCGCTTCGGCGTCCCCATGGGGTACGGCGGGCCGCACGCCGGCTACCTGTCGGTGCGCGAGGGGCTGGCCCGCCAGCTCCCCGGCCGGCTGGTCGGGGTGTCGGTGGACGCCGACGGCGACGTCGCCTACCGGCTGGCGCTGCAGACCCGCGAGCAGCACATCCGCCGGGAGAAGGCGACCAGCAACATCTGCACCGCGCAGGTGCTGCTCGCCGTCATGGCCGGGGCGTACGCGGTCTACCACGGCGCCGAGGGGCTGACCGCGATCGCCGCCCGCGTGCACCGCAGCGCGCAGACCCTCGCCACCTGGCTGCGCGCCGGGGGTGTCGAGGTGGTCGCCGACCGGTTCTTCGACACCGTCCAGGCGCGGGTGCCCGGCCGCGCGGCCGAGGTGGTCGCCGCCGCGGCCGAGCGGCGGGTCAACCTGCGCCTCGTGGACGCCGACACCGTCGGGGTGGCCTGCGACGAGACGACGACGCTGGACACGCTGCGCCTGGTGGCCGCGGCCTTCGGCGTCCCGGCGGACGACGCGACCGCGGACGACGACGGTGCCGACGCGCTCCCGCCCGAGCTGCGCCGCCGCACCCCGTTCCTCACGCACCCGGTGTTCTCCGCGCACCGCTCCGAGACCGAGCTGATGCGCTACCTGCGGTCGCTCGCGGACAAGGACCTCGCGCTCGACCGCACGATGATCCCGCTGGGCTCCTGCACGATGAAGCTGAACTCGGCGGTCGAGATGGCCGCGATCACCTGGCCGGAGTTCGCCCAGCTGCACCCCTTCGCCCCCGCCGAGCAGGCCCGCGGCTACCGGCAGCTGATCGACGAGCTGTGCACCGGGCTGGCCGAGATCACCGGCTACGCCGCGGTCAGCGTGCAGCCCAACGCCGGCTCGCAGGGCGAGTTCGCCGGCCTGCTCGCCATCCGCAGCTACCACCACTCCCGGGGCGAGGCGCACCGCGACGTCTGCCTCATCCCGTCGTCGGCGCACGGCACGAACGCGGCGAGCGCGGTGATGGCCGGCATGCGGGTCGTGGTGGTGGCCTGCGACGACGCCGGCAACGTCGACGTCGCGGACCTGCGGGCCAAGGTGGACCAGCACGCCGAGCGGCTGGCCGCGATCATGATCACCTACCCGTCGACGCACGGGGTGTTCGAGACCGAGATCCAGGACATCTGCGCGGCGGTCCACGACGCCGGCGGCCAGGTCTACGTCGACGGCGCCAACCTCAACGCGATGGTGGGGCTGGCCCGGCCCGGCCGGTTCGGCTCCGACGTCAGCCACCTCAACCTGCACAAGACGTTCTGCATCCCGCACGGGGGCGGCGGTCCGGGGGTCGGGCCGATCGGCGTCCGGGAGCACCTGGTGCCGTTCCTGCCGGGCCACCCGGTCGTCGACACCGGCGCGCAGGGCCCCGCGGTCTCCGCGGCGCCGTGGGGCTCGGCGGGCATCCTGCCCATCTCCTGGGCGTACCTGCGGTTGATGGGCCCCGACGGGCTGACCCGCGCCACCGAGCACGCCATCCTGGGGGCCAACTACCTGGCCGCGCGCCTGCGCGAGCACTACCCGGTGCTCTACGCCGGCGCCGGCGGGCTGGTCGCCCACGAGTGCATCCTCGACATCCGGCCGCTCACCAAGGCCACCGGCATCACCAACGACGACATCGCCAAGCGGCTGGTCGACTTCGGCTTCCACGCCCCGACGATGAGCTTCCCGGTGGCCGGCACGCTGATGGTCGAGCCGACCGAGAGCGAGGACAAGGGCGAGCTGGACCGGTTCGTCGACGCGATGGTCGCCATCCGCGCCGAGATCGGGAAGGTAGCCGCGGGCGAGTACGACCGCACCGACAACCCGCTGCGCAACGCCCCCCACACGCTGAAGATGCTCGCGGGGGAGTGGGACCGCCCCTATCCGCGCGAGGACGCCGTCTTCCCCGTGCCGGCGCTGCGCGGACGCGGCTACCTGTCACCGGTGCGCCGCATCGACCAGGCCTACGGCGACCGCAACCTGGTGTGCTCGTGCCCGCCGCCGGAGGCCTTCGAGGAGCCGGAGCCCGCGCCGACGGTGGAAGCCCGCGTGCCCGGGCGGGCCGAGGGCTCACCGGACGACATGGGCACCGCGGCCGACGCCCTGCCCGCCGGCGCCCAGGCCTGACGCGGCACCGCCCGAACGGCTGACCGGAGGGCCGCGACCCAGCCGACCGGTGCCCGGATGCACCAGGATCCGCACCGTGGCCCGCCGGGAGCAGCGCGACGTCGAGGACCGCACACCGCCGCCGGGGTTCGGGCGGGTCGGCACGCGGACGCTGGAGATCGCGGAGAACGTGGTCTACGCGGGGATCGCGGTCCTGCTCATCGTGGGGTCGCTGCTCCTGCTGGTCGTGGCCGGGCTGAAGACGGTCGCGCTGCTCGAGGACTTCTCGCAGGCGCCGCTGCTGGAGATGCTCGACGTGCTCCTGCTCGTCTTCATCTTCGTCGAGCTGCTCTTCGCCGTGCGGGCGACGGTGGAGCGGCGGGAGCTGGTGGCCGAGCCGTTCCTGATCATCGGGATCATCGCCTCGATCAAGGAGATCGTCGTCCTCTCGGTGGAGGCGGCCGGCGTCGTCGGGCGCGGGGACGAGTTCGTCCACCGCATGGTCGAGATCGGCGTCCTGGGTGTGCTCGTGGCGCTGCTGGGCGTGACGTCCTGGCTGCTGCGACGCAAGGAGCGCGAGCCCGAGGAGGGGTGAGCGGGCTGCTCCGAGCGGGTGCGCCGGCCCTTCCCGACTACCGTTATCCCCAACACGGCGCCGATCATCCGGCGCGGGCGAGAGCAGCGACGACGGGAGAGCGGCCGGTGCCCGCGCCGGGCCTCGCGGGCACCGGCGCGGTCAGTGCGCGGCGAACTGGGGGGCGAGCCAGGCGCGGTGGTCGGCGACCACGCGGCCGTCGGGCAGCAGCTCGCCGTCGTCGTCGAACAGGACGACGCCGTTGCACAGCAGGCTCCAGCCCTGCTCGGGGTGGCTGCTCACCACCGCGGCGAGGTCGCGCAGGTCGCTGGTCGCGTCAGGGCAGGGGGATACGTGGGAGCACATCGGGATCTCTCCGTTCGGCCCGGCGGGGGCCGGGTTCACTGAGTGTGGTGATCCGGTGACCGGACGATCCCGAGTGTGGGCGCCGTCCCCGCCGCTGTCAGGTGACGAACCTCACGACCTCATCCCATCGGGTCGTCAGGAGTCGCCATGGCCGGCCGGGCGCGTCAGATCTTGCGCAGCAGGACGCGGCGGACCTTGTGGTCGGCGGCCTTCTGGAGCACCAGCCGGGCCCGCGAGCGGGTGGGGGCGATGTTGCTGCGCAGGTTGGGGCCGTTGACGGCGGCCCAGATGCCCCGCGCGGTCTCCCGGGCCTGCTCGTCGGTGAGGTCGGCGAACCGGTGGAAGTACGCCGAGCTGTCCTGGAACGCCGTCCGGCGCAGGGCGAGGAACCGGTCGACGTACCACTGCTGGATGTCGGGTTCCGCGGCGTCGACGTAGACGGAGAAGTCGAAGAAGTCCGACAGGAAGACCTCGGCGGTGCTGCCGTCGGCCCGCCGGCCCGCCTGCAGCACGTTGAGGCCCTCGAGGACGAGGATGTCGGGGCCGTCCACCACCTGATGGCCGCCGGGGACGATGTCGTAGGTCTGGTGGTCGTACAGCGGGGCGGTGACCGCGCCGCGGCCGGACTTCACCGCGGCGAGGAACCGCAGCAGCGCGCGCCGGTCGTAGCTCTCCGGGAAGCCCTTGCGGCCCAGCAGCCCGCGCGCCTCCAGCTCCGCGTTGGGCAGCAGGAAGCCGTCGGTGGTGACGAGGTCCACCCGCGGGGCGCTGGGGCCGGCCGCGAGCAGGGTCTGCAGCAGCCGGGCGGTGGTGCTCTTGCCGACGGCGACGCTGCCGGCCACGGCGATGACGTAGGGGACCTTGGCCGTGGAGTCGCCGAGGAACTCGCTGCGGGCGGCCCACAGCCGCCGGCTGGCGTCGACGTGCAGGTGGAGCAGGCCGGCGAGGGAGAGGTAGACCGTCGCCACCTCGTCGAGATCGATGCGGTCGCCCAGCGAGGCCAGTCCGCGCAGCTGGCCCTCGTCCAGCGGCGGCGCCGCGCCCGCGGCGAGGGCCCGCCACGAGTCGCGGTCGAACACCGCGTAGGGCGAGACCTGGGGTCGTGTGCCTGCCGTCACGGCACCATCGTGCCGGGCAGGCGGGGGCGCTCACCCGCCCGGGGGTCGGCGGAGCCGGCTGGACCGGTCCGGCGACCCGGCCCGTCTAGGGTGCCCGTGTGCCCACGTCACCGGGGCTGCTCGAGTGCATCGAGCGGTACTTCGCCGCCGCGCCGCTGCCCGATGCCCGGATCGAGAACGCCGGCGCCCTCGACGTCCCGGTGGGCAGCCCCGACTGGCCCTACCCGGCCCGGCCGCGCCAGGGCGAGAAGGTCACGGCCGACGACGTCCGCGCCGCCGTCGGCGTGCAGCGCCGCGCCGGCCTGCCGGTCGCGCTGGAGTGGGTGTGCGAGTCCACCCCCACGGCCGCCGCGGCGGTGCGCGAGGCCGGGCTGGCCGTGGAGGAGTCGCCCCTGCTGGTCGCCGCCGACCCGGTGGACCTGCTGCTCCCGTACGGGGTGCGGCTGTACCTCGTGGGCGCCGAGGACCCCGAGCTGCCCCGCTACCAGCGGCTGGCCTCCATCGCCTTCGCCCACCCGGGCCCGCGGGCCGAGGTCGGCGACGCCTCGGTCGGGGCGGTGCCCGAGTCGCCGCAGACGGCGCTGCTGCGGGAGCGGATCGCCACCGGCCGCACCGTGATGATGGTGGCCGTCGAAGGCGGGGAGCCGGTGGCGGTCGGCGCGCACCACCCAGTCGACGTCGGCGGTACCGAGGTCAGCGAGATCACCGGCGTGGCCACGCTGCCGCGGCTGCGGGGCCGCGGCCTGGGCGCCGGCCTCGCCTCGGCCCTGGCCGCGCACGCCCGCGAGACCGCCGACCTGGTCTTCCTCGTCGCCGGTGACGACGACGTGGCCCGCGTCTACGAGCGGATCGGCTTCGCCCGGCTGGCCACCGTCGGGGTGGCCGACCTCCCGGACGGCGAGCCGCCGGCCGCCGTCTCCACCGCCACCGGCCTGCCGGGCTGAGGACGGCGCGGCCGCCGGCGGCTCAGCGGCCGGACGGCGCCGCGGCCGCAGCGGCGGTGAGCGACGCCCGCGCGGCGTCCCAGCCCACCGCGGCCGGCACCTCGCTGAGCAGCACCACGACGTGCGTCCCCACGACGCCCACCGAGTGCAGATGGCGCATCCCGCCCAGGCAGCACATCCAGCCCTGCTTGACCGCCGCGCCGGCCGGGACGGCGCCCAGCACCCCGAACCGCTGGTCGAAGCCGTCGGCCGCCGCGGGGGCCGGCTCACGCATCCAGGCGGTCAGGGCCGCCGCGTCGTCCGGGTGCGCGACCACCGGCAGCCGGGCCAGGAAGCTGGCGAGGTCGCGCGCGGTCGTCGTCGTCTCGCCCCACTGGCCCCGCACGGGGGGCGGGGCGGTGGCGCGCAGCCCGTAACGGGCGGCGACGTCGCGGACCAGCCGGTCGCCGTCGAAGCGGACCCACAGGTCCGAGGCGATGGGGTCGGAGGACCGGCGGACCATCTCGGCCATGCGGTCCCGGTCGTCGGGGGTGAGGGTCACCGCCCCCTGCCGGGCCAGGTGCAGGAGGTCCTCGGCGATGAACAGCTTGACCAGCGAGGCGGTCGGGAGCGGCCGGCCGGCGAGGTCGTTGCCGGCGGCGGCCGCCGCCAGCTCGGCGCTGCGCGCCTCGGCGGCGCGCGGGGAGAGCCCGGTGGCGCGGGTCTCCTGGGGGGCAACGGCGACGGCGACGGTGCCGGTCGTCCCGTAGGCCGCGGTGACGGCCGAGACGACGTCGGCCTGTGCCGCGGCCGCGGTCCCGCCCGCCGACGCGGGGCCGGCGAGCAGCGGCAGGGTGAGCACCAGGAGCAGCGCGACGACCGCCAGGGCGCCCGCGGTCCGCGGGCGGGAGCGGTGCGACGCTGCTGTCGCCATGAGTCCATGGTGCCCACCCGGCGACCAGGAACTTCAGGCTTCAACCACAAGACGCGTGTCGGTGGCCGAGCGCGAACGCGGGCTCGCGCAGCGTCGAGCCCGCCTCACCCGGACGGGTCAGGACTGCTCGTAGGTCGCCACCAGCGTCGCGCGGGCCAGTGTGTGGCCGAACAGGTTGAACCCCAGGACGGCGGGGGTGGTGTCCGGCGTGACGTCGAGGGCGTCGGTGTCCACGGCGTGCACGGTGATGAGGTAGCGGTGCGGGCCGTGCCCGGCCGGCGGAGCGGCGCCCACGTACCCGGCGAACCCGGCGTCGTTGCGCAGCTGCACCGCGCCCGCCGGCAGCCCCGTGCCGCCCTGGTCGCCGGCGCCGCTGGGCAGCTCGGTCACCGAGGCCGGGATGTTGGCCACCGCCCAGTGCCAGAAGCCGCTCTGGGTGGGGGCGTCGGGGTCGTAGACCGTGACGGCGAAGCTGCGGGTGCCCTCGGGGAAGCCGGACCAGGACAGCTGCGGCGACCGGTCCTCACCGCCGGCGCCCATGACCCCGCTGACCAGCGGGGGGTCCAGCGGACGGCCGTGGGCGCAGTCGGTGCTGGTGACCTCGAAACCGGGCACCTGGGGCAGGAAGTCGAACGGACTCGGCGGCGTCGGGCGCTCGGCCATGGTGGTCCTCTCCTCGGCTCGGACGGCGGGACACGGCGTCCCGCGGGAGGCGGCGCGCGGGGCGCGCCCCGGTCCCGACCCTAGGCAGCGGGGACCCCGGCCGCGCGTCGGTGAACAGCACGTTTCCCGGCCCGGCAGGCGGCGGCCGGCGCCGGTAGCGTCGCACCGTGCTCGGACTCCCCGCCTCCATCCGCGCCTGCCTGTTCGACCTCGACGGCGTCCTGACCCGGACCGCGACGGTGCACATGGCGGCCTGGAAGCGCACCTTCGACGAGTTCCTCCACCGCCGCGACCCCGCTGCCGCGGAGTTCACCCAGGACGACTACAACCGCTACGTCGACGGCAAACCGCGGCTGGACGGCGTCCGCGACTTCCTCGCCAGCCGCGGCATCACCCTCCCCGAGGGCGCCGACGGCGACCCCACCGACGCCGAGACCGTGCACGGGGTCGGCCTGCGCAAGAACGAGCTCGTCCTCGCCGAGCTGGCCGAGCACGGCGTCGAGGTGTACCCCGGCTCCCTGCGCTACCTGCGGGCGGTCAAGGACGCCGGGCTGGCCACCGCGGTCGTGACCGCCTCGGCCAACGGGGGACAGGTGGTGGCCGCCGGCGGGTTCGCCGACCTCGTCGACACCCGGGTGGACGGCGTGGTCACCACCCAGCGCGGGCTGCGCGGCAAGCCCGCCCCCGACACCTTCCTCGCCGGCGCCCAGGCCCTGGGCGTCGAGCCGGCCGAGGCCGCGGTGTTCGAGGACGCCCTGGCCGGGGTGGCCGCGGGCCGGGCGGGGCGGTTCGGCTTCGTCGTGGGCGTGGACCGGGTCGGGCAGGGCGAGCAGCTGGCCGCCTCGGGCGCCGACGTCGTCGTCACCGACCTCGAGCAGCTCCTGGAGGGCCGGCCATGACGGAGGGGCGCCCCACCTTCCCGGTCGAGCCGTGGTCGCTCACCGAGATCGGCCTCGACCACGCCTCGCTGGCGGTGCACGAGTCGGTGTTCGCCCTGGCCAACGGGCACATCGGGATGCGCGGCTCGTTCGAGGAGGGGGAGCCGATCGTCGTCCCCGGGACGTACCTCAACGGGTTCTTCGAGGAGCGGCCGCTGCCCTACGCCGAGGCCGGCTACGGCTTCCCGGAGCAGGGGCAGACCGTCGTCAACGTCACCGACGGCAAGCTGATCCGGCTGCTGGTCGGCGACACCCCGCTGGACCTCGACTACGGCGAGATCGTCTCCCACCGCCGGTCCCTCGACCTGCGCCGCGGCGTGCTGCGCCGCACCACCGAGTGGCGCTCGCCCAACGGCCGCACGGTGCGGGTCACCAGCACCCGGCTGGTCTCGCTGCGCCGGCGCTCGATCGCCGCCATCGAGTACGCGGTGGAGTGCACCGACGGCCAGGGCGACCTCTACGTCGCCCTCCAGTCGGACCTGCTGGCCAACGAGCCGGTCGACAGCGGCAGCGAGGGGGATGACCCCCGCGCCGCCGCCGCGCTCGCGCGCCCGCTGGTCAGCGAGCTGGCCGTGGGCCGCGGCCAGCGGGCGGTGCTGGTGCACCGGACCCGACGCAGCCGGCTGCGCATGGCCGCCGGCATGGACCACGTCATCGAGGTGCCCGACACCTACACCGAGGACATCGAGGCGGGGGAGGACCTCGCCCGGTTCACCCTCGCCGCCCGGCTGCCGCAGGGCTCGGCGGTGCGGCTGGTGAAGTACCTGGCCTACGGGTGGTCCTCGCGGCGCTCGTCGGCCGCGCTGCGCGACCAGGTCGAGGGCGCGCTGGCCACGGCGAAGCTGGCCGGCTTCGAGCGGCTGCTGCGGGAGCAGCGCGAGGTGCTCGACGCCCACTGGCTGCACGCCGACGTCGAGATCGAGGGCGACGAGGAGCTGCAGCAGGCGGTGCGGGTCGGCGTCTTCCACCTGCTGCAGGCCGGCCTGCGGGCCGAGCGGCAGCCGATCCCGGCCAAGGGGCTGACCGGCCCGGGCTACGACGGGCACACCTTCTGGGACACCGAGACCTACGTCCTGCCGGCGCTGACCTACATCGCCCCGCAGGCCGCGCGCGACGCGCTGCGGTGGCGGCACTCGACCCTGGAGCTGGCCCGGGAGCGGGCGCGGGTGCTCGGGCTGCACGGCGCGGCCTTCCCGTGGCGGACCATCCGCGGCGAGGAGACCTCCGGGTACTGGCCGGCCGGGACGGCTGCGTTCCACATCAACGCCGACATCGCCGACGCCGTCGTCCGGTACCACAACGCCACCCTCGACGAGGAATTCGACCGCGACCACGGCGCGGAGCTGCTCATCGAGACCGCGCGGCTGTGGGCCTCGCTCGGGCACTTCGACGACGAGCACGGCTTCCGCATCGACGGGGTGACCGGCCCGGACGAGTACACCGCGGTCGTGGACAACAACGTCTACACGAACCTCATGGCGCAGCGGAACCTGCGCGAGGCGGCCGCGGCGGTGGAGCGCCAGCCCGACGTCGCCGGCCGGCTGCAGGTGACCGCCGACGAGGTGGCGGTCTGGGAGCGGGCGGCCGCCCTGATGGCCGTGCCGTACGACACCCGGCGGGGCGTGCACATGCAGTCCGACGCGTTCACCCACCACGAGGAGTGGGATTTCGAGAACACCCCGCCGGAGTGCTACCCCCTGCTGCTGCACTACCCGTACTTCGACATCTACCGCAAGCAGGTGGTCAAGCAGGCCGACCTGGTGATGGCCCTGCACCTGCGCGGCGACGCCTTCACGCACGAGGAGAAGGTCGCCGACTTCGCCTACTACGAGGCGCGCACGGTGCGCGACTCCTCCCTGTCGGCCACCCAGCAGGCGGTGGTCGCCGCCGAGACCGGGCACCTGGAGCTCGCCTACGACTACTGGGGCGAGGCGACGCTCACCGACCTGCAGAACCTGCACGGCAACTCCGGGCACGGGCTGCACATCGCCTCGCTGGCCGGGGGCTGGACGGTGGCGGTGGCCGGGTTCGGCGGGATGCGCGACCACGACGGGCGGCTGCAGTTCGCCCCGCGGCTGCCCGAGCGGATCACCCGGCTGCGGTTCCGGCTGAACTACCAGGGTCGCTGCCTGCTGGTGTCGGTGAGCCCCGGCGAGGCGACCTACCGGCTCTCGGAGGGCGACCCGCTCGACGTCCACCACCACGGCCGGTGCATCACCGTCGGGGAGCGGGAGGTCGTCGCCGAGATCCCGCCGGCGCCGGAGGTGGAGCCGGTGTCCCAGCCGGAGGGCGCCGCGCCCCGTCGGCGCGGGCGCAAGTGAGCCGGCTCAGCCGGTCCAGCGCGCCCCGAGCAGCCACCAGGTGCCCAGCAGCAGCGCCCCGACGTCGGCCAGCAGGAACAGGCCGACCCACAGCACCGCCGGCAGGCGGGTGAGCCGAGCCAGCTGGTCGGCGTCGGAGTCCGGCGCGGCGCGGCGCCGCCGGGCCCGCTGCAGCTCCAGCACCGTCTTCGGCGCGGCCAGCAGCAGGAACCAGGTGCCGGCGGCGGCGAAGGCGGCCTGCCCGTCAGGCGGCAACCACTCGGTCACGGCGAACACCACCGCGGCGGTGGCCAGCACCGACCACAAGCCGAACCAGTTGCGGATCTGCACCAGCAGCAGCGCGAGCAGGGCCAGCAGCGCCCACAGCAGCCCGACGGCGTGCCCGGCGGCCAGCAGCGCGGCGGCGCCGAGCCCGAACAGGCCGGGGCCGAGGTAACCCGCGGCGCAGGTCAGCACCATGCCCGGGCCGGACGGCCGGCCCGCTGACACCGTCAGCCCCGAGGTGTCCGAGTGCAGCCGGATGCCGGCCAGCCGCCGCCCGGTCACCAGGGCGGCCACCCCGTGGGCGCCCTCGTGGGCGATGGTCACCACGTTCCGGGCCGGCCGCCACAGCGCCGGCGTGCCGACGACGACCGCGGCCGCGACCAGGGCGGCCAGCAGGACCGGCGTCGGCAGGTCGGGCACGGGGGTGGTGACGCGCGCCCAGAACCCCTCGACGACGTCCACGGCCGGGAGTCAACCGCACGAGGCTGGGAGCCGGTCGCGCGACGAGCCGGTCATTCGACCGTTATCCCCAACACAAACGCGGCAGAGCCGCTCGAAGAAGAACCCACATCGAGGAACAGGGGAGGGGACGAGCGGCGGCCGCGCAAACCGGTCGCCTCGTGCCCCGCCAGGCTGCCACCATCGCGGCGTGGACCTGCTCGGGTCGCTGCCGGCGTTCGTGCTGGCCGTCCTGATCATCTCGGCCTCGCCCGGGCCGGCGATGGCGCTGATCCTGCGCCGGGCGGCCCTCCGCGGCCTCGGCGGCGCGGTGCCGACCGTGCTCGGACTGGAGCTGGGTCTCTACGCGTGGGCCCTGTTCGCCGGCGCCGGCTTCGCCGCCCTCGTCGCAGCGTCCGAGGTCGGCTTCCTGGTGCTGCGCGTCGTCGGCGCCGCCGTGCTGCTCGTGCTCGGCGTCAAGGCCTGGCGGACGGCGGTGGGGGAGCGCCGGGCGCCCGACGTCCCCGCGCCGCCCGCCGCGCCGCTGGGCCGGCGGCGCTGGTGGACGGCGTTCGGCGAGGGGCTGGTCGTCCAGCTGGTCAACCCCAAGGCCGCCGTCTTCATGATCGCCTTCTATCCGCAGTTCGTTCCCGCCGAGGGCCCGGTGTTCGCCACGACCGCGACGCTCGGCCTCCTGCAGATCGCCCTGGAGACCGGCCTCTACCTCGGGCTGGCGGCGGGCGTGGCGCGGGCCGGCGCCTGGTTCCGCCGGCCGCGGATCCGGCGACGGCTGGAGGCGGTCAGCGGCACCGTGTTCATCGCCCTCGGCGTCCGGGTCGCCGTCTCCAGCCACTGAGGCCGTCGGGCACGCGGCGGGGGCTGCGGACGGGCGGGCCACCGTGACCTTCCCCACCGGACGGGAGGGCGCCGAGCCGGCCAGGCGCCACCACTCGCTGCAGCGGCCCCGAAGACCCTCGGTTAGCGTGTCGGGGCCGACACGCTGGAGGTGCCGTGACCGAGCACGTGAACGAGGCCGCCGACCCTGACGCGGGTGTGGTCCTCCGGGTCCCCGGCACGGAGGACCGGGTGGCGGCGCCGGGGGGAGCGCCGAGTGTCAAACCCGTCGCGCTGCCCCTGGAGGCGGAGTGGCACAACCCGGAGCCGTGGTGGTTGCGCGGCGGTGTCCGGCCCTACCTGGTCCTCGGCGACGTGCTCGCCTTCGTCATCGCCACCCTCATCACCCGGCCGACGTCCCCCCTCCACATCGCGGTGCTGGGCGTGAACCTGGTGGTGTTCTACGTGGCCGGCCTCTACCGGTCGCGCCTCAACCTCTCCCTGCTGGACGACCTCCCGTACCTCCTCGCGGCGTCCGTCGTGGGCTTCGCGATCAAGCTGGCGCTCATCCCGGTCTTCCCGAGCGTCGACCCGCCGCTCCGGCAGGTGGTCCACGCGCTCGTCCTGCTGGCCGCCGTGCTGGTGGTGCGGCGCCTCGCCTACACCGTCGTGCGACGGGCCCGACGCCGGCAGAGGGTCCGTCACCGGACGCTCATCGTCGGGCTGGGGCAGGTGGGCCTCCGGCTCGCCAGCACCCTGCAGGACCGCCGGGAGTACGGCCTCGACCCGGTCGGCTTCGTCGACTCGGCGCCGCCACCACACGAACCGGCCATGCTCCCCGCACCTGTGCTGGGCGGTTACGAGCAGCTCGGGCGCGTCATCCGCGACCACGCCATCCGCGACGTCATCGTCGGCTTCGGGTCGGCCGCGGAGGACGAGCTCGTCGACATCCTGCGGACCTGTGACCGGCTGGACGTCGAGGTCTTCCTGGTGCCCCGGTTGTTCGAGCTGCACAACGTCAACCGCTACGTCGACGAGGTCTGGGGCATCCCGCTGATCCGGGTCCGCAGAGCGGTCTTCCGCAGCCCGTGGTGGAAGATCAAGCGTCTGGCCGACATCGTCGTCGCGGGGACCGCCCTCATCGTCCTGTCGCCGGCGATGGCCCTCTGCGCGCTGGCGGTCCGGTACGAGGGCGGACCCGGGATCATCTTCCGGCAGCAGCGGGTCGGCGTCGACGGACGGCCGTTCGACGTGCTCAAGTTCCGGTCGCTGAAGCCCGTCGACGAGAGCGAGTCGCAGACCAACTGGAACATCAAGCACGACGACCGGCTGGGCCCGGTCGGCCGGTTCATCCGCGCCACGTCGCTGGACGAACTGCCGCAGCTGTGGAACATCCTGCGAGGGGACATGAGCCTGGTGGGGCCCCGTCCCGAGCGGCCGCACTTCGCCGAGCAGTTCGCCACGCACATCCCCCGCTACACCGCCCGCCACCGGGTGCCCGCCGGCCTCACCGGCTGGGCGCAGGCGCACGGGCTCCGTGGTGACACGTCCATCGAGGAGCGCGCCCGCTTCGACAACTACTACATCGAGAACTGGTCCCCCTGGCTCGACATGAAGATCGTGGCGAAGACGGTGGGCCAGGTCCTGCGGCGGCAGGGAGGTTGACCGCGCACGTGCCCGCCGCTCCGGCCGTGCCGGAGCCGGCCGAGCAGCGCCGTGTTCGGGCAGCAGGCGCCAGGCTGCTGCGGGTCGCCCTGGTGGCCACACTGGCCCTGGCCCCGCTCGAGGGCTACGTGCAGGAGGTCGACGCGAACCTCGGCAAGCTCGCGCCGACGTTGTTCCTGGTCACCTGGCTGGGCAACCGGCTGGTCCGCGACCGGCCGATCGGTGTCTCGCACCCCGTGACCTGGTGCGCCGTCGGGCTCGTCCCGCTGGTCCTCGCCTCGACCGCGGTCAACCTCGACAACGGCTACGCCCTGATGTACGCCGTACGCTGGCTGCCCTTCCTGCTCCTCGTCGTCGCCCTCGTCGACGTGCTGACCCGCGACGTCGGTCCGTGGGTCGCCCTGTACGCGCTGGTCGCCGGCGCGGCGGCCAGCGCTCTCGGTGCCGTGGTCAGCTTCGCCTTCCTCGGCTCACCGCGCGCCACAGGTCCCCTGGAGGACCCCAACGACCTGGCCTACGTGATCACGGCCGCGGTCCCCATCGTGCTGCTGGCGGTCCGCAGGGCCGGCAGGCCCGCGGCGGCGGCCGCATGGGGAGCCGTCCTGGCGCTGCTGCTGGTGGGAGCGGCGGCCACGCTGTCCCGCGGCGGGATCCTCGCCATCACGGCCGTCCTCGTCTGGGCCCTGGTGCGGGGGCTGGTCCCGGCGCGCTTCCTCGCTGCCGCCGGGGCGCTGCTGGCCGCCCTCGCGGTGCCCATCCTGCTGCTGGCGCACGACGTCGTCCGCCAGGCACTGGACCAGAAGCAGTACATCGCCGCGAGCAACGTCGACACCCGCTTGCTGCGGTGGCAGGCGGCGGCGCGCATGCTGGCGGACAACCCGCTGCTCGGTGTGGGCCCGGGGGGCTTCCGCGGCGGCTACGTCGAGTACTCGGGCTTCGCCGAGCTCGCCGAGCTGACCCCGGTCGCCCACGAGATGTACCTGGAGGTCGGCGCCGAGCTGGGGGCACCGGCCCTGCTGCTCTTCGTCGGTGGCATCGTGGCCGCGGTCGTCGCGAGCGAGCAGGCGATCCGGCGGCGCCGGGCCGAGGGGGCCGCGGTCGGCGACACTCGTGTCCTCGCCGCACTCGCCGTCCAGGGCAGCCTGCTCGCCGTGTGCGTGAGCTCGGTGTTCCTGTCCGAGCAGTACTACATGCCGCTGTGGGCCGGGCTGGCGATCGCGGCAGCGGTCGACCTGCGCAGCCGCAGCCGGGAGAGGAGCGCGTGAATGCACGTCCTGCACGCCATTGGTGAGATGGGCACGGGCGGGGCGGAGTCCCTGGTCGTCGAGCTCGTCCGACGGGGACCCGAGGTCGGGTGGCGTTCGTCCGTGGCGAGCGCCGGGGGGTCCCGGGAGGACGAGCTCGTGCGCGACGGGCTGGCCGACGTCCACCGCGTGCCGCTGTCGCGTCGCCGGCCCGCCGGGCTGGCCCGCGCCGTGGTGGCGACGCGCCGCGCGCTCGTGGACGCCGCGCCCGACATGGTGGTCGCGCACAACGTCGGGGTGACGGCGGCGGTGACGCTGGCGCAGCTGACCCGGCGGTCGCGCGTGCCGGTCGTGACCGTGTTCCACGGTGTGTCCGCCGAGGACTACCCCACCGCCGCGCGGCTGCTGAGCGCCGCGCCCCGTGCCGTGGTGACGGTCAGCGAGGCGATCGCCGGCCGGCTGCGGGCCGCCGGGCTGCGGCGCTCACCGGTCGTCATCCCCAACGCGGTGACCGCGCCCGCCCTCCCGGACCGGGCGGAGGCCCGTCGGGAGCTGGGCCTCGGGCCGGACGCCCCGGTCGCCCTGTGCGCGGCGAGGCTCGTGGACCAGAAACGCCACGACGTCCTCCTGCGGGCGTGGGTGCGCGTGCCTGAGCACTGCGTCCTCCTCGTCGCCGGCGACGGGCCCAACCGGCCCGCGCTGGAAGCCCTGCACGCCGAGCTGGGGTTGGGCGACCGGGTGCGGCTGCTCGGCAACCGCACCGACGTCCCCAGGCTGCTCGCGGCCGCGGACGTCGCCACGCTCGCCTCGGACTGGGAGGGCCTGCCCGTCTTCGTGCTGGAGGCGATGGCGGCCGGGCGGCCGATCGTCGCCACGGAGGTCGACGGCCTCACGGAGACCCTGCGCGACGGCGGGGGGCTGCTGGTTCCGCCGGGCTCGCCGAACGCGCTCGCCGCAGCCCTGGACCACCTGCTCACCGACGCGCCTGCCCGGTCGGCCGCGGCCGAGGCGGCGAAGCAGCGGATCGCCGCCGAGCACGACCCCCTCCGCATGGCGCGGCGGTACGACGCACTGTTCCGCGACCTGGTCACCGCGGTGGCGCCCGCGGCACCCGGGGTGACGCGGTGACGCGATCCCAGGCCCTGGCGGCGCTGCGCCGAGCGCTGGTCCCCGCTCTGCTCGCCGCCGCTGTCGCGATGGCGCTCGTGCTGTCCGTGCTGCTGACCCGCGCCCCTGTCTACCAGGCCCGTGTCGGTATCGTGGCCACCCCCGTCGCCGGCACCACGGCGGCAGCCCCCGAGTACGGCGCGGTCGTGAGCTCGGTCATGCCGGCGCTCCCCGAGGTCGCGGTGTCGACGCCGGTGCTCGACCGCCTGGCCACCCGACTGCCGGACGTGGACGCCACCACGCTCGCCGAGTCGATCGCGGTCGAGCTGGTCCCCGCCTCGGGTGTCGCCCGCGTGACCGTCACCGGGGACAGCCCCGAGACCACGACGGCGATCCTGCGGGCGGTGGTCGGGCAGATCCAGGACAGCGCGTTGCTCGCGCCGGTGGCGACGTTCACCGTGCTCGGTGACGTCGACGTCGCACCCACGCAGGTGGAGCCGGACCTGCTGCTGGCGGGGGGCCTGGGCGTGCTGGCGGCGGTCGTCGCAGGGCTCCTCGCGGTCGCCGCCGTCCAGGTGCTGCGTCCCCGGCTGCTCACCGTC
Source organism: Geodermatophilus sp. SYSU D00705 (assembly GCF_054050135.1). NCBI lineage: Bacteria > Bacillati > Actinomycetota > Actinomycetes > Geodermatophilales > Geodermatophilaceae > Geodermatophilus > Geodermatophilus sp. SYSU D00705. The sequence continues at coordinate 42,755 of NZ_JBJGYT010000016.1, forward strand.
GGCGACGTGGAGCAGGTGGTACGCACCGTGGCCACGCCGGAGGTGCCGGTGGTCGCCGTCGGGCGCGGCCAGCAGGGGGTGGACGTCCTGGTCTCGCGGCTGGCCGCGTGCGCCCCGGCAGCCACCCGGATCCGCTCCTTCCCGGCGGGTCCGGGCACCGAGGACGGCGTCGTGACCGCGATCGACGAGCGGCTGGCCCGGCGCGCCGCCGAGCGCGCGCCCGGGCCGGTCACCGCGGCCCCTGACGACGGGGCGCCCGCGAGGGGCACCGCCCGGGTGACCACCGCCGCGGGCCCCCGCGTCCGTGATGCGGTGCAGGCCGAGCCGGCGGTGGTCACGGTGCGGCTGCGGCGCACGACCCCGGAGGAGCTCACGTCGGCCCTGCTCGCGGCCCTGGACTCCGGCCACGAGCTCGGTGCGGTGGTGGTGCGGTGACCGCCCCGGCCGGCGCGCCATGGCAGCGCCACGCTCCCCGGCACCGCCACGGTCGGCGGGGCCGCCCGTGACCCGGGGCCTGGCGGGCGCAGCCTCGCGCGGAGCGCTCTGGCTCGGGCTGGTCAACCTGCTGAGCAAGGGATCGCAGGTGGCGGTGACCCTCGCCCTGGGGGTGTTCCTCACCGCCGGTGAGCTGGGGACCGTCACCGTCACCGTCGCGGTGGTGAACCTCGCGCTGGTCCTGCAGTCCGCGGGTGTGTACGACGTCGTCTCCCGGACCTCCGAGGCCCCCCGCAACTTCGCAGGCACGGTGGCCTCGCTGTCGGTCGGCGCGGGCGCCGTCATCGCCCTGGTGACCGCGGCCCTGGCGCCCCGGATCGCCGGCCTGGTCGGCGCGCCGGGCGCGGCGGACCTCCTGCGGGTCGCGGTGCTGAGCCTCCCGTTCACCGCCCTGGCCGGGGTGCAGATGGCCTACCTGCACCGGAACCTCGACTTCCGGCGACGTCTCGTCCCCGACGCCGGGAGCGCGCTGGTCGGCGCGGCGGTGACCGTTCTCGCCGCCGCGGCGGGCCTGGGGGAGTGGTCGCTGGTCGCCGGGCTCGTGACCACCGCCGTGCTGGCCCCGCTGCTGGGCCTGGCCGTCGGGATCAGGGTGCCCCTGCGCTGGTCGGCCCCCCACGCCCGTAGCACCGCCCGGTGGGCGGCGGTGACCGGGCCGGGGGCGGTGCTCGGCCTCGTCCTGCTCAACCTCGACTACGTCGTCATCTCCCGTGCGCTCGGGGAGGCGGCGACCGGCGTCTACTCCTTCGCCTTCCGCATCGCCTTCGTGCCCTACGTCATGGGTGCCGTCGTGCTGGGGGGCGTTGCCTTCCCGCTGTACGCCCGGCTCATGGCCTCCGGGGGCGAGCGAGCGATGTCCCCGGCCGTGCTGCGCTTCCTGCACGTGCTGCTGGCGACGACCGGCGGGGCGTACACCGCCGTCGCGCTCCTCGCCGACCGCATCGTCGTGATCAACCCCCGGTGGGCGGAGTCCGCGCCGGTGCTGCGGGTGCTCTGCCTGTACGGCGTCCTCCTGGGGGCGGTGCTCATGGGACACGAGGCACTGCGGGCCTCCGGCCGCCCCGGCCTGTACCTCCGGGCGCAGATCGTCCACGTGGTCGTCCTCCTGGCCGCTGCGATCGCACTGGTCCGGTTCGGCATCCTGGGAGTCGCCTGGGCCCAGGTCGGCGCGGTGGCGGTCGCCGCCGTCGTCGTCGCGGTGATGCTGGCCAGGGCCGGGCTCCTGGAGGCCGGCCTGGGACGTGCCGTGCTCCCGCCCCTGGTCGCCGCAGCCGTCGTCGCGGGCCTGCACGCGGCGGCCGCCTGGGCGGACCTCCTGCCGCCGGCCGGATCACTGGCTGGGGGTGCCGTCACCGGCGTCGTCGTCCTGGCGGCCTACGGCGGTGTCCTCGTCCTCCTCGACCGGCCGCTGGTCCGCGACCTGCGCGCGGCCGCGGCGCGGTGAGGGTGTTGCCGGTGACCGGATCGACCGAGGGGACGCGACCATGAGCAGTGGACCGGTCCGGGCCCGGAGAGTCGCCTACCTCCTCACCCAGGACCGGGGTGGGCCGGTGGACGTCACGGTGGAACTCGCCCTGGCGCTGAGCCAGGAGCCCGGGTGGGAGGTGCGGCTGTTCGGCCCCCGCCCGGCCCGGGGCGCCGAGCGGGTCGCGCGCCTCCACACCGAGGTCCTGGTGGGGGGCAAGGGCGCCGCCGGAGCGATCCGCCGGGCCCGCCGCCGGATCCTCGCCTGGCAGCCCGACGTGGTGCACGCCCAGGACCGCCGCTCCGGCCTCGTCTGTGCCGGCGCGGCCTGGGGCCCACTGTGGAGAGGCCGGCCCAGGGCGGTCGTGCACACTTACCACGGGGTCCCCGACGACGTGTCCGAACCGTGGTTCCGCGGCGGGCGGGTGGACGGCCCCTCCCGGTACACCCGCACGGTCCTGGCCGCCGACGCCCTCGTCGCACGGGCGGTGACGCGCACCGTCGTCCCGGCGTCGTCGATGGGCCGGTTCCTGCGGGAGCGGCTCCGGGTCCCGGCCGACCGGGTCGTCCACATCGACAACGGACTTCCCCTGCCACCGGCCACCGTGCCTCGCGGGCCGGTGCGACGGCTGCTGTTCGTCGGGCTGCTCGTGCGCCGCAAGGGTGTCCACGTCCTGCTCGAGGCCATGGCCGGGGCGGCCCTTCCCCCGGACGTGACGCTGCAGATCGCCGGTGACGGCCCCGAACGTGCCGCGCTGGAGGCGCTCGCCGAACGGTCGGGCCTGCACGGGCGGGTCGAGTTCCTGGGCTTCCGCACCGACGTTCCCGCCCTGCTGGCCGCAGCGGACGCCTTCGTGCTGCCGTCGGCCATGGAGCAGCAGCCGCTGGTGCTCATCGAGGCCCTGGGAGCCGGTAAGCCGGTCGTCGCGACCGACGTCGGCGGAGTCGCGGAGATGGTCGCCGGCGCCGGGATCCTCGTACCCGCCGGAGATGCCGCGGCACTGGGACGGGCGCTCGAGCAGCTGACCACCGGCCAGGACGCCGTCCAGTGGGGTGGGCGAGCGGCGACCGTCGCCCGGGAGCGGTACTCGGTGGAGACCGCGCGGGACCGCCACCTGGCCCTGTACACGGAGCTCCTGGGGGAGAAGTCGTGACCGACCACGTGGTGCACGTCGCCCAGCCCACCACCGAGGGCGTGGCCCGATGCGTCGTGGGGCTGGTCCGGCACCAGGTGGCAGCCGGGCTCGAGGTCACCGTCGTCTGCCCGGACGACGGGTGGCTGGCGTCGGAAGCCGTCGCGGGCGGGGCGCGGCACGTCCCCTGGGCGGCCGGCCGGAACCCGGGACCGGCCGTCGCCCGGGAGACGGCCGCCCTCCGCCGGATCCTGAGCGACCTGCGCCCGTCGCTGGTGCACCTGCACAGCGCGAAGGCGGGGCTCGCCGGCCGGCTGGCGCTGCGGGGGCGGGTCGCCACGGTCTTCCAACCGCACGCCTGGTCGTTCCTGGCGGTGCAGGGAGCCCTGCGGCGGGCCACCCTGGCCTGGGAGATCTGGGCGCTGCGGTGGTCCCGGCGGGTGGTCTGCGTCAGCGAGGCCGAGCGTCGCGACGCCGTCGCCCTGGGCGTACCACTGAACGGCAGGGTGCGCGTCGTGCCCAACGGCGTGGACACCGACCGGTTCCGGCCCCAGGACCGCGCCGACGCCCGCGCCCGGCTCTGCCTCGGGGACGGGCCGGTCGCCGTCTGCGTGGGCCGGCTCAGCGAGCAGAAGGGTCAGGACGTGCTGCTCCAGGCCTGGCCGGCGATCCGGGCGGCGGTGCCGGGGGCTCGGTTGGTGCTGGTGGGGGAGGGGCCGTGGCGCGAGCGGCTCGCGGCGGTCGCGGAGCCGGACGTCGTCCTCGCCGGCAACAGCGGGGACCCGCGGGACTGGTACGCGGCCGCCGACGTCGTCGTGGTCCCCTCCCGCTGGGAGGGGATGGCCCTCGTCCCGCTCGAGGCGGGGAGCAGCGGGCGCAGCGTCGTGATGACCGACGTCGCGGGAGCCCGGGAGGCCGTGTCGCCAGGGACGGGGGCGGTGGTGCCGGCCGAGGACCCCGCCGCGCTCGCCGAGGCGGTGCAGGTCCGGCTGCGGGACCGGGCGGCGGCCGATCGGCAGGGGGCTGCTGCTCGTCGGCACGTCGTGGAGCACTTCAGCCTGTCCGTCAGTGGTGTCCGGATGCAGGCCGTGTACCAGGAGCTGCTCGGAGGGCATCGACGAGACGATCGGTACTGATCTCCCCGGCAGTGGCGGCCGTCTTCTCCCGGGTGATCGAGCAGCCGTCCCCTGCCTGGCCAAGGTCCTGAGGCGGGCTTCGGCGCAGGACCGGAACGCATCAGCGCGGCGACCGGTCGCTGGGAGGCTGCTCCCGGCTGACAGGTGGACGGCCGTTGCCACGGGGAGCGGCTCCGGTGGAGATCGGATCCGACCAGGTCCGGAACTCCGAGGCGGACGCACGGGCCGATGCCTTGGGGAGGGGGTGTGAGGCGGGGGCGGCGACGGCCACCGGCGGGTGGCCCGCCCGAGGAGCCGGGACCGCCGGCGCGTCACCCGGACGGGTCATCGAGGAGAGGCCCCCACGCGCCGAAACCTGAGGATGTGAACCGTCTGCTCAGGTCCCGACGAGTGTGGCGCGCGGCGGGTGCGGTCCTGTCGGCTGCGCTCGTCGTCGTCCCCAGCGCCTCCGGCTCCGGCCCCGTGACGGACTCGTCGGCGTCCGCGACCTGCCGCCCGTCCGCCGGAGGCGCCGTCGCGGAGCCCATCGTGCGGCGTGGTTTCTGGTACGCCATCGGTGACCGGCCGACGGAGCAGGAGATCGACGACGCGGCATCCCGGTACGGCGTCGTGGTCCTCAACCCCTGGGAGACGTGGGCCCTCGAGCGGCTCAAACAGCGGGATCCCTCCGTGGTGGTGCTCGTCTACAAGGACCTCGCCAGCACCCGCAGCTACCACACGGGCCCGCTCCCGCCGACGGGTGTGGGCTACGGCGAGGCCGACGCCTCCTGGTTCGCCGTCGACGACGCGGGGCAGCGGATCGAGTGGGACCCCTACCCGGGGCACTGGCAGATGGCCGTGTGGGACCCGGCCTACCAGCAGCGCTGGGTGGACAACGTGGTCGAGGAGGTCCTCTCGGCCGGCTGGGACGGCGTTCTCGCCGACAACGACCTGGCCACTCTGCGGTGGTACGACTCGGCGCTGCTCGCGGGCACGGCGTCGGCAACCGAGACCGACGCCCGCCTCCAGGAGGGGCTCGAGGGCCTCGTGACCCGGGCGGGGTCGGCGCTCCAGGACCGGGGAAAGCTCCTCGTGCCCAACACCTCGGACGCCCGCCTGCAGGACGGGCGCTGGGAGTCGCGCGCGGCCTTCGGCGGTGCCATGGAGGAGAACTTCGTGCACTGGGGGGCCGACCCGGGGAGCGGGTTCCTGTGGGACTGGGGACAGACCGGCTGGCTGACCCAGACCGCGCAGCTGACGGCCCCCGGCCTCGCCCTCACGGTGACCCGCGCGGCCCCGGGGGACCTCCGGCCACTCTCGTACGGCTACGCGAGCGTCCTCGTGCGTGGCGACGCTGGCGACTACTGGACCCCGTCGACCACCCGCCTCGGGGACTACACCCAGCCGGAGTGGGTGCCGGAGATGGCCGTCCCCATCGGCGCAGCGACGGCCGAGGCCGTGCGCGAGTCCTCCGGGGTCTGGACCCGCCGGTTCGCCACGGGGTGGGCAGCGGTCAACCCCACCCAGGCGTCGGTCACCCTCGCGACGCCCCGCGGCACGGTGGACCGTGCCGGCAAGCCCGTCCGGTCGGTGACCCTGCCGCCGACGTCCGGCACGGTCCTCGAGATCCCCTGCAGCCGCTGACCGTGCTCGCGCCTCGGACCACGCTGGTGCTGCGAAGGTCAGAGCGTGCGGGTCAGGTTGACGACGTTGCCGTCGGGGTCCTTGATGTGCGCCACCCGCTGTCCCCACGGCATGTCGTTGCCCTGGTCCGGCGCCTCGCCGCCCAGCTCCCGGGCACGGGGGAGCAGCGCGTCGACGTCGTCGACCTCGATGCTGAGCAGCATGCGGCCGGGGGCGCCGGGCACCACGGAGGCGTCGGCGGACAGGCCGAGCTCCGAGTTGCCGAGCTCCAGGCCGACGTAGAACAAGGGGCCGTCCTCGGGGAAGCGCATGAGCTCGGTCGCGCCGAGGAGACCGGTGTAGAAGCCGAGCAGACTGTCGAGGTCGGCGGTCACGATGATCGGGCGGATGGTGCTCGGCACGAGTGCTCCCTGGGTCCGCGGCGGTGTCGACGGTCCGACCGGCACGGCTCGCGCGATTCATCGTCACCGTGACGAAAGGACGGCGGCGTGCCCGGTGGGAGGCGACCGGGGTTGACTTAGTCCGACTTGGTCATACCCTTGGCGCATGGGCCAGACGGTGAACGTGCACGAGGCGAAGACGCACCTGTCCCGCCTGCTCGAGGCGGTCGAGCGGGGGGAGGACGTCGTCATCGCCCGGGCGGGCAGGCCGATCGCCCGGCTCGTCCCCGTGACGGTGCGCCGCGAGCCCCGCGTCCCCGGCAGCTGGCGAGGCCGGGTCGTCATCGCCGACGACTTCGACGAGACGCCGGAGAGCGTGCTGGCGGCCTTCCGTGGCGAGAGCGGCTCGTGACGCTGCTGCTCGACACGCACGTCCTGCTGTGGTGGCTCGCCGAGGACGACCGGCTCACCCCGACGATGCGGGAGGCGATCGCCGACCCGGGCGCGGCGGTGGCGGTGTCCGCGGTCTCGGCGTGGGAGATGTCGATCAAGGCGGCCCTCGGCAAGCTCGCGGCGCCGGACGACCTGGTCGCGGAGTTGGACCACCACGGCTTCGAGCCGTTGCCGGTCACCGTCGAGGACGGCCTGGCCGCCGGCGCCCTGCCCAGGCATCACGACGATCCGTTCGACCGGATGCTCATCGCCCAGGCCCGGCGGCGCCGACTGGTCCTGGTGACGGCGGACCGCCGCTTCGCCGACTACGACGTGCGGACGCTCGCGTAGGCCGGTGGGGGACGCCCTCCCGCCGGACTGGTTGACATAATGTTCATTATCGGCGGCACGGGTCCAGGCGGCGAGAAGGGGCTGGAGCACCTGCTGGCCGGCCTGTGGATCGGTCGGCCGCGGGGTCGTGCGTCCGTGCCGTCTCGTCGTCGTACCGGCGCGTCGTCGTCGCGCCGGGTCTCCGCGGCGGCCGGCGACCCGCGGTGTCCTCGGCGTGCGGCCGGTGTGCGTCGGCGGCCGGCACTCCGCCGGCCGCCGGTCACCGCCCCCATGATCATGTCCGGCCGACAGTCGGGATGATCATGAACGGCACGGCCCGGCCACGCGGGTCGTCGCGTGCCGCCCGGGTCGACCAGCCCCTCCGACCCCTTTCGTCCACCCCTTCCCCGACCCGCTGACCCATCCCTCATTCCGTCACTGTGACGTAAACAGGGGCGGGTCGCCGGTCTCGACGGGCGGTGTTCCCGGGCGCTGCATAGGGTCGAGGACATGCAACTCCGACGCCCGATCGCCGCACTGATGACCGCCCTGGCGCTCTTCGGAGGCGGCGCGACGATGACCGCCTGCCAGGCAGCCGGGCAGGACCAACGGGACGGCACCAGCGACGACGAGAGCGTCAACACCGAGACCAACGAGGAGTCCGACGAGTCGCAGGACAACGTGCCGGACAACTCCGACCAGCAGGACGGCGCGGGCGAGGACCAGAACGACGACCAGCAGGACCCGGACTGATCGCCGGGCGGCTGGTCAGCCGGCGCGCTCGGTGACCCAGAGCCGGTCGAGCCGGCCGGTGGAGCGCACGAGGTCGGACAGCGACCGTTCCAGCTCGGCCTTGGTGGGGCGCTCGGTCAGCAGGGTCTGCACGTCCTCGAGGGCGCAGCGCAGCTGGTACAGCCGGTCCTGCAGGCCGTCGAGCTCGGCCCGGGTCACGAGGACGACGTCGCCGGACAGGCCGGCCTTGGCCGTCGCAGATCGCTGCTCGTAGGCGCGCTGCCGGCACGCCTGACCGCAGTACTGCCGCGGGCGGCCCACCGAGCCCTGCTGCGGGAGCACCCGGCGGCACCAGCCGCAGCGGCGCTCGGCTCCGCTCCCCTGCCGGGGGCTGGGGAGCCCGGTACCGGTCGTCGCCTCCTCGTCGGTCACCTGGGTGGTGTGCTGCTTGGCCACGCTGCGCACGGTAGACGTCACCACCGACAGCACCGAGGGACACGCCCGACACGCGGAGGCGGGGGGCGGACGGAGGCGGCCGGAGCCGGAGGCGGGCGTCGCGCGCCCGACCGCCGTGCGCACGGGGCGGAGGGGGCGGGTGTGGCCGGTGCACCGAGGCCCTGACCAGCCCGGCGACGCGCGGCGTTAGCGTGTCGGCGTGGTCCCCGCCCGGTACGCCTTCCTCGACGGGCCGACCCCGATCGCCATGGCCCACCGCGGCGGTGCGATCGAGCACCTGGAGAACTCCATGCCGGCGTTCGAGGCCTGCGTGGCGCTGGGCTACCGGTACCTGGAGACCGACGTCCGGGTGACTGCCGACGGCGTGCCGATCGTGTTCCACGACGCCATCCTCGACCGGGTCACCGACCGCACCGGACGGGTCGACCAGCTGCCCTGGTCGGAGGTGTCCGCCGCCCGCATCGGCGGCCGGGAGCCGATCCTGCGGCTGGAGGAACTGCTCGGCGCCTGGCCGGACATCCGGTTCAACCTCGACATCAAGGCCGCCGGCGTGCTGGCCCCCCTGGTCCGCACGGTGCGGCGGCTGAAGGTGGAGGACCGCATCTGCCTCGGCTCGTTCTCCGACGCCCGCGTCGCCGCGGCGCGCCGGCTGTTCGGGCCGTCGGTGTGCACCTCGCTCGGCCCGCGCGGAGTGGCCGCGCTGCGGCTGTCCTCCTACTCCCCCCGCGCCGCGGGCCTGGTGCGCATCCAGGCCGGCTGCGCCCAGGTGCCGCTGCAGCTCGGCGGCCGCGCCCTGGTCGATGAGCGGTTCCTGGCCGCCGCCCACGCCCGCGGCCTGCAGGTGCACGTGTGGACGGTCAACACCGTGGAGGAGACGACGACGATGCTGGACCTCGGCGTCGACGGCGTCATGACCGACCGCCCGGCCATGCTGCGCGAACTGCTCGAGAAGCGCGGCCAGTGGACGCCGCGGTGAGCGGGCCGGGCCGGCGGATCCGGGCGTGGCGGCCGAGGCCGCCGCGGCTGCCGGAGGACGTCGCGCACCTGGTCGGCCCCGACGACCCGGAGTGGTTCGCCCGGGAGCTGGCCATCGCGGCGAGCCCGCCGTGGTGGTTCTGGCGGTTCGCGCTGCGCTGGCTCTCCTGGCTGCCCAGCGTCTTCGGCCGGCTGCAGGTCACCGGCTCGATCCGCGAGGACTGGCTGAAGGGCCCGCTGCTGCTGGCGGCCAACCACATCGGCGACTTCGACACGTTCGTCGTCGCGGTGGCGCTGCACAAGGCCGGGGTGACGCCGCGGTTCCTGGCCACCGGCGGCATCATGCGCTCGCCGGTCGCCGGCCCCCTGCTGGAGCGCTCCGGCGGGATCCGGGTCGACCGCGGCACCGACGTCGCCGCGCACGCCCTGACCGTGACCCGGGTGGCGCTGGCCCACGGCGGCCACGTCGTCGCCTATCCCGAGGGCCGGGTGGGCCTGTCCCCCGACGGCTGGCCCGAGCGTGGCCGTACCGGGCTGGCCCGCATGGCGCTGGCCGCCGACGTCCCGGTGATCCCGGTCAGCCAGTGGGGTGCCCACGAGGTGCTCCAGTACGCCAACGACTGGGGCAAGCTGCGCACCCTGCTGTGGGCGTTCTGGCGGCAGCCCGCGCTCAAGGTGCACATCGGCCCGCCGGTCTTCTTCGAGGACCTGCAGCCCGGCCGGGTGGGCGACGCCAACCGGGCCCGCACCCGCATCGCCGCCGCGATCACCCGCGGTCTGGTCCCGCTGCGGGCCGGGGAGCCCGCCGACCGCCCCGCCTACGTGGACCCGACCCGGCCGACGACGGCGACCGCGGCGTTCCCCGGCGGCGTCGTCCCCGACGACATCCCGTGACCGGCTCGTGACGCGATCCGCCCCGCGGTGCTGGACCGGCCCCCGTCCGGCTGACACCCTGCGCCCGTGACGACGGCCGCCCACCCGACCGCCCCCGCCGCCGACCGGGCCCTGCGCCGCGAGCGGTTCGGCTGGTACTCCTACGACTGGGCGATGTCGGTGTTCAACACCAGCGTCACCACGGTCTTCCTCGGCCCCTACCTGACCTCGGTCGCGGAGGACGCCGCCGGCCCGGACGGGCGGCTGTCGGTGCTCGGCCTGTCCATCCCGCCGGGCAGCTGGTTCTCCTACGTGCTGTCGCTGTCGGTCGTGCTGCAGGTGCTGGTGCTGCCGCTGACCGGCGCGGTGGCCGACCGGACCGGTGCCAAGCGGCAGATGCTCGCCGGGTTCGCCGCGCTGGGCGCGCTCGCCACCACCGGCCTGTTCTTCGTCGCCGACGGCCGCTACCTGCTGGGTGCGGCGCTGTTCGTGCTGGCCAACATCAGCTTCGGCGCGGCCACGGTCGTCTACTACTCGTGGCTGCCCGACCTGGCCGGCCCCGACGAGCGCGACGCCGTCTCCAGCCGCGGCTGGGCGTTCGGCTACGTCGGCGGCGCGCTGCTGCTCGCCGTCCACCTGGGGCTGGTGCTCGGGGCGCCGTCCCTGGGACTGACCACCGGTGAGGCGGTGCGGATCTGCCTGGCCACCGCGGGGCTGTGGTGGGGCGGGTTCACCGTCTTCACGGTGTCGCGGCTGCGCAACCGGCCGGTCCGCGCCTCCGCCGCGGTCTCGGGCAGCGGCTTCCGGCAGCTGGCCACCACGCTGCGGGAGATGCGGGCGTTCCCGCTGACCCTGTGGTTCCTCGGCGCGTACCTGCTGTTCAACGACGGCGTCCAGACGGTGATCGCGCTGTCGGCGACCTACGCCACCGAGGAGCTGGGCCTGGACCAGTCGGTCCTCACCGGCGCCATCCTCATGGTGCAGGTGGTGGCGATCGCCGGGGCGCTCGGGCTGGGCCGGCTGGCCGGCCGGTACGGCGCCAAGCGGGTCGTGCTGGGCAGCCTGGTGGCCTGGATCGGTGTGCTGCTGGCCGCCTTCTTCCTCCAGGAGGGGGCGGTCGCGCAGTTCTACGCCCTCGCCGCGGTCATCGGCCTCGTGCAGGGCGGCACGCAGGCCCTGTCGCGGTCGCTGTTCAGCCAGCTGATCCCGGCCGGCAAGGAGGCCGAGTACTACGGCTTCTACGAGATCAGCGACCGCGGCACCAGCTGGCTGGGCCCGCTGGCGTTCGGCCTCACCTACCAGCTGACCGGCTCCTACCGGTACGCGATCGTCAGCCTGGTCGTGTTCTTCGTGGCCGGCTTCGTGGCGCTGGCCGCCCTCCCCATCCGCCGCGCCGTCGTCGCGGCCGGCAACACCCCACCGGAGCGCCTGTGAGTCCCCTGCCCGACGTCGAGGCGGGCACCGAGCGGCGGGTGTCGGTCGTCCCGGTGGCCGGCGACCGCCGCCGGCACCCGGCCCCCGCGCACCTGCGGTTCTTCCACGGGCCGATGGACTGCGGCAAGTCGACGCTGGCGCTGCAGGTGGACCACAACCACAGCCGGCAGGGACGGCGCGGGCTGCTGCTCACCCAGGGCGACCGGTCGGCGCGGCCGCTGATCAGCTCCCGGGTGGGGCTGTGCCGGGAGGCGACCGAGGTCGGCCCGGGCACCGACCTGCGGCTGCTGGTCCGCGCGCAGTGGGCCGAGGGGCACCGGGTGGACTACCTGATCGTCGACGAGGCGCAGTTCCTCACCGCCGACCAGGTCGACCAGCTCGCCGAGCTGGTCGACGACTCGCACGTCGACGTCTACGCCTTCGGGCTGACCACCGATTTCCGGGCCCGGCTGTTCCCGGGCACCCAGCGGCTGCTGGAGGTCGCCGACGACGTCCAGCGCATCCAGGTCGAGGTGCTCTGCTGGTGCGGCCTGCCCGGGCTGCTCAACGCCCGGGTGGTGGAGGGCGCGATGGTGCGTGAGGGCGAGACCGTCGTCGTCGCCGACACCGCGCCCACCCCGGCACCGGACGAGACCGGCCCGGAGCCCGAGGTGCACTACCAGGTGCTCTGCCGGCGCCACCACGTGCTGGGCCAGCTGGGGCCGGCCGCGGTGGGCCCGGGACAGCTCGCCCTGCCCTGACCTCACCCCTCGGGGGGTGCCCCGCGGGTCGTTTACCACCCCATGCGATGATTGTGAACCGACTCAGCGGAATCTCTCCGCGAAATCCGTCGTTGGTTCTTTCGACCCCGTCATCCGGTGGGTATCCCCGCCTGCGACGACGAGATCCGACCGACACCACCAGCACGAGAGGACGGTGTGCCATGGGCGAGCGTTCCCTGCGGGGCAGCCGACTGGGCAGCGTGAGCTACGAGACCGAGCGGAACACCGCGCCGATCGAGCGTCAGTACGCGGAGTACCGGTGCCCTTCGGGCCACCTGTTCACCGTGCCCTTCGCTGACGACGCCGAGCTCCCCGACACCTGGGAGTGCAAGTTCGACGGTTCCGCGGCCAAGCTGGTCGGTGGCGCCGAGCCGGCTCCCAAGAAGGTCAAGCCCCCGCGGACCCACTGGGACATGCTGCTCGAGCGCCGTTCGGTGGAGGACCTCGAGGAGGTCCTGGCCGAGCGCCTCGAGGTGCTGCGTGGCCGGCGGACCCGCGCCAGCTGAGGCACCACAGCACGTCGGAGCGGCCCCGGTGGGATGTCCCACCGGGGCCGCTCCGCGTCCGGGACGAGTTCGTGGCGGGACGCGGCGGACCTGGGGGCCGTGCAGGCCGAGACGCCGCGGCCGGTGTCGATCACGGGCGTGGCCCCGGGCCGCTCGGCGAATGTCGCCGGCACCGACCCCGTGATCGACGACGAGTGCCGGGGTCAGCGACCGGGAGCCTCGTCCCGGACGACCTCGCCCTCGATGACCAGCGGTCGCCCGCCGCGCGGGGTGCCGTACCCCGGCCCGTCGGCGTACCCGGCCCCTGCGGCGTACGGCACGCCCTCGGCCCGGCGGCTGCGTACGTGCACCGGCCCGCGCAGCTCCACGGGCAGCCGCGAGGCCAGCAGCCGGGTGAGCAGCCCGCGGACCAGGAAGCGGGTGGGCGGCAGCAGGCACAGCAGGCCGACGAGGTCGCCGAGGAAGCCGGGCAGCACCATGAGCAGCCCGCCGACGGCGATCAGCCCGGCGTCCCCCAGCGCGCGGCCGGAGGGCCGGCGTCGCCGGGCCCGGTCCCGCAGCTCGGTGAGCGCCCGGGTGCCCTGACGGGCCAGCAACACCCAGCCCAGGGCGCTGGTGGCCACGGTGGCCAGCAGCGTCCAGCCGACGCCGATCCACCCGGCGACCAGCACGAACACGACCACCTCGGCCAGGGCCAGCAGCCCGGCTCCGATCCGCACGCGGCGACCCACGGCTCTCCTCGCTCCGCCCGGGCCGGCGGTCCCGGCCCGCCTACCGGACCGTGCGCGACCGCCCGCCACCGCGGACCCGTCCCGGCACGGGGCGGCGGACCCGGCCCGGCAGCCGATCGGCCAGCCGGTCCTGCAGGCCCCACCAGGTGACCCGTACCAACGCCTCTCCAACGATCGAGCCGCTCATCTTGCTCCTGCCGAACCGGCGTTCGGTGAAGGTGATCGGCACCTCGACCACGCGGGCTCCGGCGCGCACGGCCCGCCAGGCCCAGTCGACCTGGAAGCAGTAGCCCTGGCTGGCCACCTCGTCGAACGGCAGCCGGTCCACCAGCTCCCCGCGCACGGCCCGGTAGCCGCCGGTGGCGTCGGCCAGCGGCAGCCGCAGCGCCCACCGGGTCCACAGGTTGCCCGCCCGCGACAGCAGCAGCCGGTGCACCGGCCAGTCCTCCACCCGGCCCCCGGCCACGTAGCGGGAGCCCAGCGCCAGGTCGGCGTCGTCCAGGGCGGCGAGCAGCTGCGGCAGCTGTTCGGGGTGGTGGGAGCCGTCGGCGTCCATCTCGACCAGGACCTCGTAGCCGCGGGCCCGCCCCCAGCGGAAGCCGGCGACGTAGGCCGGGCCCAGCCCCGCCTTCGCCGTCCGCCGCAGCACGTGCACCCGGGGGTCGAGGGCGGCCAGCTTCTCCGCCAGCTCCCCGGTGCCGTCGGGCGAGCCGTCGTCGACCACGAGGGCGTGCGCGTCGGGGGCGCTGCGGTGCAGCCGCTCCAGGATCGGCTCGAGGTTCTGCACCTCGTCGTAGGTGGGGACGACGACCAGCACCGGGCTCACGCCGACCTCCGGGCGGCCCGCCGCCGCGCGATCCCCGGGACGACGACGGCCAGCAGGGCGCCTGCACCGAGCGCGGTGAGCACCCACTCCGGCGCCGCGCCGAGGCGCTCGGCGACCGTGGTCGAGTCGCGCTGCGCGACGTCCTCGACGAAGACGGCCGGCTCGAACAGCTCCGAGCGCGCGGCCAGCGACCCGTCGGGCGCCACCACCGCGGAGATGCCGCTCGTGGCCGCGACCACCACGGTGCGGCCGAACTCGACCGCGCGCAGCCGGCTGGCGGCCAGCTGCTGCTCGCTCTCGTCGGTGTAGCCGAAGGTGGCGTTGTTGGTCTGGACGACGATCATCCCGGCGCCGGCCTCGACGACGTCGCGCACCAGCCCGTCGTAGACGACCTCGAAGCAGATGACGTCGCCGACCCGGGCGGGCCCCATCTCCAGCACGCCGACCTCGGTGCCGTGCACGAAGTCGCGGCGCACGAGGTCGACCTTGTCGCTGAAGAAGCGGAAGAAGTCGCGGGCCGGCACGTACTCGGCCAGCGGCACCGGGTGGCGCTTGACGTAGGTGTCGCCCGGCCCGTCCTGCGGGTCCCAGACGATCCCGGTGTTGCTGATGAACCGGCCCGGCCCGTCCACGACGGCGCCGACGAGGATCGGCGCGCCGATGGCCTCGGCGGCCCGGCTGATCTGCCGGGCGGCGTCCTCGTTGCGGTAGGGGTCGATGTCGGAGCTGTTCTCCGGCCAGATGACCGCGTCGGGCCGCGGCTGCTCCCCCGCGGCGACCGCCTCGGCCAGCTCGAGGGTGCGGGCGACGTGGTTGTCCAGGACCGCCCGCCGCCGCTCGTTGAACTCCAGGCCCGGCTGCGGCACGTCGCCCTGGATGACGGCGACGGTGGCCGTCGGCCCGCCCTCGGTGAGCGACGGCCCGGGCAGCGGCAGCCACGCCAGCCCGCCGAGCAGGGGTACCGCGACGGCGCCGGCCGCGGCGAGCGCGGCGGCCCGGCGACGCCGGCGCAGGCCCACCACGGCCGCGGCCAGCAGCGTGCCGGTGAGGGCGACGGCGAAGCCGACCAGCGGGACCCCGCCGTAGGCGGCCAGGGAGAGGAACGGCCCGTCGGTCTGGCTCAGCCCGAGTCGGCCCCACGGGAACCCGCCGAGGACGAACCGGCCGCGCAGCGCCTCGTCGGCGACCCACAGCGCCGCGCCCCACAGCGGCCACAGCGGCAGTCGGGAGGTGGCGGCGGCCGCGGCGCCCAGCAGCGCGAGGTGCACCGCCTCCCACGTCGCGAGCGCCAGCCACGGGAACGCGCCGACGTAGATGCCGCTCCACGACAGCAGCGGCACGAAGAAGGCCAGGCCGAACACCAGCCCCAGCCACGCGCCGCCGCGCGCCCGCTGCCCGCGGACGGCCAGTGCCAGGGCTGCCGGGCCGAGCGGGGCGAGGGCCCAGAGGCCGTACCCGGGGAAGGCGAGCAGGAGCAGGAGGCCGCCGGCGGCGGCGAGCAGCGTGCGCCACGGCCAGCGGGACCGGCGGCGGGTCCCGGCTGCCGGGTGCGGTGCGCCGGACGGCCGCTCCAGCGTGTCCGGGGCGACTGCGCCCACCGTCGCCTCCCGTGCACCCGGCGCTCCCGCGCCAACCGCCCCGCGCCGGTCGGACGGGACCCCGACCGCCGGCGCCGTTGCCGCGGTCGAGCCCAGCATCCCATCCCGGAGCGGTTGCCCGGCCGCCCGCCGCGACGGGGCGTCGTCACGGGGTGTCGTCCGTATCGCGCCTCCGGTCGCGACGGCGCCGGCCGGGCCGCGGACGCCGCACCTTCGGGCCGGCGCGGCCGGTCGCTGGCGGCGATCGGCGGGCCGTTGTCTGGTGGTGCGGGCCGGGTCGGTCTGCGCCGGGTGCCCGGCCCGCGCCTCCCCCGGGCGGCCGCCGGCCCCCTCGACCCGGGGCGCGGGCGGCGGTCGCCGTCCGCGCGGCCGGGGGGCCCGCGCGACTGGTCCGGAGGAGCACGTGCCGGTGCTCCCGGGGTGGAACTGCAGGCACTGTAGGAAGCGCGCCGTCGCCCGCGACCGCCCCCGAGGGGTCAGTGACGAACCGTGACCTGTTCGTTACGGCGTGGCGGCTGGCCCTGGGACGACGAGCGTGGCAGTGGCCTCGACGACGGTCTGCGGCGGCTCCAGCACCCGCGCCGCGGACGGGCCGCGCTCCGGCTCGGCCCGCGCCACCACCCGCGCGGTGCAGCGCAGCTCGCGGCTGCGCCGGCCGATCCGCACCACCTCCGCGGTGGCCTCCAGGACGTCGCCGGCACGCACCGGGCCGAGGAACCGGACCTCGGTGTAGCCGGCCAGCAGGCCCTCGTCGCCGTCCAGGACGATCGCGACCTCGGTGGCGACGTCCCCGAACAGGCCGAGGGTGTAGGCGCCGTCCACCAGGCTGCCGCCGTAGTGGGCGTGCGCGTGCGGCACGTACCGGCGGTGGGTGACGGTGAGGCCGAGGCGCGGGTCGGTCACTGCGCGGCTCCTGCGGGGACGAGGGCGGACACGAGGTAGCTGGCCACCTCGCCGGGCGTGGTGCCGCGGCCGAAGACCTTGTCGACGCCGAGGTCGGCGGCCATCGCGGGGTCGAAGCGGGGGCCGCCGACCACCAGCAGCGGGCGGGAGTCCCCCATCGCCTCGCGGAACGCGGCGGCGAGCTCGCGGGTGTTGCGCAGGTGCGCGTCCTTCTGGGTGACCACCTGGGAGACCAGGACGGCGTCGGCCCGCTCGGCCCGCGCCCGGGCGACCAGCTCCGGCACGCTCACCTGCGCACCCAGGTTGGTGACGGCGAGCTCCCGGTGGTACTCCAGGCCCTTCTCCCCCGCGAACCCCTTGAGGTTGAGGATCGCGTCGATGCCCACGGTGTGCGCGTCGGTGCCGATGCAGGCACCCAGCACGACGAGCTTGCGGCGCAGCCCGCTGCGGATCGCCGCGTTGATCTCCGACGACGACAGCAGCGGATAGGCCCGCTCCTCCACCTGCACCGCGTCCAGGTCGACCAGGTGCCGGGTGCTGCCGTAGACGACGAAGAAGGTGAAGCCCTCCCCCATCCCGTGGCTGTGCACGACCATCGCCGGGTCCAGGCCCATCTTCCGCGCCAGCTGCAGCGCCGCGCCGTCCGCCCGCGGGCCGGGGGCGACGGGCAGGGTGAACGACAGCTGCACCATCCCGTCGCCGGTGGTGTCGCCGTACGGGCGGATCATCCCGGTCGGGCCTTTGTGGCCATTTCGGCCGTCGTCAGGCACGCGTCACCTCACGCTCCAGGAGCTCCAGCGCCGGGTTGTACGCGTCGGCGCCGAGCCGGACGACGCCGTCCAGACCCTTGCCGCGGTCCGGCGGCCGCTTGGTGATGCCGAAGGTGCCGTCGGCGATCGCCTGCAGGAGCCCCTCGTCGGCGATCTTCTCCAGCAGCTGCACCGCCTCGGTGAGCACGGTGTGCGCGCGGCGGTCGATGAACCCGCCCCGCGGAGGGGCGAAGTCCTCCACCAGGCCGCCGGCGGCGTCGAGCACGTAGCGGACGTTGCGCAGGGCCAGGTCCCGGTCGGACAGCCACGGGGTGACCACGGCCTCGGTCATCATCCCGACCAGCAGGATGCCCTGGCCGGTGAGCGCCCCGGCCAGGTTGAAGAAGCCGTCGAGCAGGTAGCCGCGGAACACGTCGCCGGTCATGTGCTTGGTCGGCGGCATCCACTTCAGCGGCGCGTCGGGGAACAGCGCGCGGGCCAGCAGCGCGTGCGCGAGCTCCAGCCGGAAGGACTCCCGCCGGTCGGGGTCGATCTCGAAGGCGTGGCCGAGGCCCAGCTGCCAGTCCGCGAGGCCCGCCTCCTTGGCCAGGGTCTCGTTGAGCAGCTGGCTGACGGTGACGGTGTGCGCCTCGTCGACGGCGTCGGCGGTGGTGAGGTAGTTGTCCTCGCCGGTGTTGATGATGATCCCGGCGCGGGCGTGCACCATCCGGCTGAACCGCTGGTCGACGAAGGTGCGCTGCGGGTTGATGTCGCGGAAGAGGATCCCGTACATCGCGTCGTTGAGCATCATGTCCAGCCGCTCCAGCCCGGCCAGGACGGCGATCTCGGGCATGCACAGGCCGGAGGCGTAGTTGGTCAGCCGCACGTAGCGGCCCAGCTCCGCGCCGACGTCGTCCAGGGCGGCCCGCATGAGCCGGAAGTTCTCCTGGGTGGCGTAGGTGCCGGCGTAGCCGGTGCGGGTGGCGCCCTCGGGCACGTAGTCCAGCAGCGACTGCCCGGTGGAGCGGATGACGGCGATGACGTCGGCGCCGGCGCGCGCGGCGGCCTGGGCCTGCGGGATGTCCTCGTGGATGTCCCCGGTCGCCACGATCAGGTAGATCCACGGCCGCCGCGGCGGGTCGCCGAGGGTGGCGACCAGCTCCTCCCGGCGGGCGCGGTTGGCGTCGATGCGGGCCAGGCCCCCGGCGACCGCCGCCCGGGCGGCCTCCCGGGCGCGCTCGGCGTCGGCCCCGGTGGGGACGGTGAAGCGCGCCGTCCCGGCGCCGACCTGCTCGGCGAGGTCCGCGAGGGTGCCGCCGCCGGCCAGCGCGTGCCAGACCGGCAGCGCGACGCCGGACTCCAGGCCCACCTGCTCCCGGACGGCGTCCACCACGCGGTTCACCCACGGCACCCGGTCGGTCACGGCGCCGTCGCCGGTGACCGGATCGGTGCCGGTGAGCCCGGCCAGGCGCAGCACGGCCCGCTCGACGGAGACGGTGGTGTGCCGCCGGGCGAGGTCGACGACCGGCTGCGCCGCGCGGACGGCGAGCTCACGCGCCCGCGCCACCAGCACCGGGTCCAGCTGCAGGGGCGTCACAGGACCTCCCGGCCGTCGACGAGGAGCGCGCGGCAGGCCGGGCGGGACCGCTCGGCGAGGACCGCGGAGAGGGTCTGCGCCGTCTCCCACAGCGCCAGGTGCGCGGGCGCGCCGACGGCCAGCGGGCCCTGCGGGTGCTCGGCGCGCACGGCGTGCCAGCCGCCGTGGGTGGCGGCGTCGAACGCGTCGAACGGCCGCAGGCCGGAGGCGGGCGTGCGGTGGTCGACGGCGGCGTGCACCCCGCCCCAGGGGTCCAAGGGGGTGACCGGGGCGTCGCTGCCCAGCGCGAGCGCGACGCCGGCGTCGGAGAGGTCGGCGAACGGGTTGCAGTCCCGGGCGCGGACCACGCCCAGCCGTTCGGCGTACATGCCCCCGCCCCCGCCCCACGCCGCGTCGAAGCCGGGCTGCACGCTGGCGACCATCCCCCAGTCGGCCATCCGGTCCACCGCCGCCGGGCCGGCCATCTCCACGTGCTCGAGCCGGTGCCGGCAGGCCCGCACCGCGGCGGCGCCCAGCTCCTCGACGACGGTGCCCACGGCGGCGAGCACCTGGTCGACGGCGGCGTCGCCGATGCAGTGGAAGCCGGCCTGCACCCCGGCCAGCGTGCAGGCGCGCACGTGGTGCACCAGCGACGCGGTCTCGAACCGCAGGCTGCCGGCGGTGTCGGGCCGGTCGGCGTACGGGGCGGTGAGCGCCGCGGTGTGGGAGCCGAAGGCGCCGTCGCAGAACAGGTCGCCCCCGGCGCCGGTCAGCCCCAGCTCGCGCACGACGGCCAGCCCGCCGCGCTCGGCCAGCTCGCCCCAGTAGCCGAGGACCAGCGGCCCGGGCTCCTCGGCGGCGAGGGCGAGCAGCCCGGCCAGGTCGTCGGCGCCGGACACCTCGGGGCCGGCCATCTCGTGCAGGCTGCCGATGCCCAGGGCGGCGGCCGCCTCGCGGGTGGCCCGCTGGGCCGCGCGGCGCCGGCCGGCGTCGACCGCGCCGTAGGCGGCCCGCCGCGCGGCATGGTGCGCGTCGAGCCGCAGCCGGCCGTCGGAGGCGAAGCCGGGCAGGGCGGCGATGCCCGGCACCCGGTCCAGGAGTGCGGTGGAGACCGTGGCGGAGTGGACGTCGACGCGGGCCAGGTAGGCCGGCCGGTCGCCGACGACGGCGTCCAGGTCGTGCCGGGTCAGCCCGCGGCCCTCCGGCCAGCCCGTCTCGTCCCACCCGGTGCCGAGCAGGACGCCGTCGGCCGCGGTCCGGGCGTGGGCGGTGAGAGACTCCACCGCCAACCGGAGGCTCACGCTCGAGTGGAGGTCGAGCCCCGTGAGCGCGAGCCCGGTCGCGGTGGCGTGCACGTGGGCGTCGACGAACGCCGGGGTGAGCAGCGCCCCCTCCCCCACGACGACCCGGTCGGCCGGCGCGGCGTCGGCGGCGTCGCCCAGCCAGGCGATCCGGCCCGCCTCCACCCGCACGGCCCGGCCGGGCCGGTCGCCCACGGTGACGTCGGTGACGAGCAGGCTCATCCGGACACCCGCGGGTCCACCAGCGCCCGCACCCCCGGCGTGGACCGGTAGAGGTCCAGGGCCAAGGCGGCGTGCCCCGGCGTGTAGCCGTTCCCGATCAGCATGGTCACGTCCGCCGCCATCCCCTCCGCTCCGAGCGCCGCCTGCGCGAACGACGTCGCCATGGAGAAGAAGACCACGGTGCCCCCGCCGGCCGTCGCGAGGACCGCTCCGTGCTCGGCGCCCGGCGCGTCGACGCACACGACGGTGACCTCGGCCGGGGTGCCGACGGCGGCGGCCACGGCCAGCGGGTCGGTGGCGTCGGCGACGACGACGCGGTCGGCGAGCCCGGCCGCGGACAGCGCCGCCGCCTCCCGCTCGTCGCGTACCAGGCCGGTCAGCGCGGTCGCCCCGGCCGCCCGCGCCGCGGCCAGGCTCAGGCACCCGGACTTCCCGGCCGCACCCAGGACGACGACCGACCGCGCGCCCGACCGCCGGACCACCCGCGCGGTGGCCGCCGGCGCCCCGCACACGTCGAGCAGCGCCAGGGAGACCGCGTCGGGCAGGTCGCCGGGCAGGACTGCGGCGATGGAGCGGGCAAACAGGATCGCCGTCCCCGCGGCCGGCACCTGCTCGCTGCGGCCGTCCCAGCGGGCCAGCCCGTCGGTGATCGACAGCGGCGTGAGCGTCAGGGAGACGAGGGTGGCCACGCGCTGGCCGACGGCGAGGCCCAGCGGCGACTGCGGCCCGACCGCGTCGACGACCCCGATCAGCATGCCGCCGGAGCCGGTCACCGGGTTCTGCATCTTGCCGCGCTCGGCCACGATCCCCAGCACCGCCGCCCGCACGGCGCCGCCGTCGCCGCCGCAGGACTCCGCCAGCTGCCGGAAGGACGCCGCGTCGAGGTTCAGTCGCTGTACCGCGATCCGCACCTCGTCGGCGCCGATCGCCGGGTCGGCGTCGAGCCGGGTGGCCGCCTGGGGCAGTACGCCGGGCGGCTCGAGCACCCGGTGGACACCCAGGGCCCGCGCCGCCGGCAGCACTTCCGTGTGCGTCATCGCGTCCATCCCGGAGAACCTATCGCGTTCAAGCTCTCGAACGGGAAATCCTCCCGTATGGTCGGCGGGAGAGCGGAGACCAGGAGGCACCCCTGTGCTGGAACAGCCCTACGAGTACACCGCCCGCGCCCTCGTCGAGCCCGACTGGCGCCGGTTGCCGGGCTTCGCCGACGTCACCGCGCAGCAGTGGCGCAGCGCCCAGTGGCAGCGGGCGCACTGCGTGAAGAACGTGCGGCAGCTGCGCGGCGTCTACGGCGACCTGCTCGACGAGGCGTTCTACGCCGACGTCGCGGCCGACCAGGCCGGCCGCGCCACGATGTCGCTGCTGCTGCCGCCGCAGATGCTCAACACGATGGCGGCGGGTGGGGACGGGACAGCCGTGCCGACCGCCGCCGCGATGCGCGCCGACCCGGTTCGCCGCTACATGCTGCCGGTCGCCTCCGACCGGCTGCCCGGCGACGCGGCCAGCCACCCCTACGCCGCCCGCGACTCCCTGCACGAGCACGAGATGTGGACCGTCGAGGGGCTCACCCACCGCTACCCCACCAAGGTGCTGGCCGAGCTGCTGCCCACCTGCCCGCAGTACTGCGGTCACTGCACCCGGATGGACCTGGTGGGCAACTCCACGCCCGCCGTCGCCAAGCTCCGCTTCGCGCTCAAGCCGGTCGACCGGCACGGCGCCATGCTCGAGTACCTGCGGGCCACCCCCGGCGTCCGGGACGTCGTCGTCTCCGGTGGGGACGTCGCCAACCTGCCGTTCCGCAGTCTCGAGGCGTTCGTCTCCGGCCTGCTGGAGATCGAGTCGATCCGGGACATCCGGCTGGCGTCCAAGGCGCTCATGGGCCTGCCGCAGCACTGGCTGCAGGACGACGTCGTGGCGGGCATGACCCGGCTGGCGGCGACGGCGCGGGCGCGCGGGGTGTCGCTGGCCGTGCACACGCACGTCAACGCCGCGCAGCAGGTGACGCCGCTGGTGGCCGAGGCGGCGCAGGCGGTGCTCGCGGCCGGGGTGCGCGACGTGCGCAACCAGGGGGTGCTGCTGCGCGGGGTGAACGCGACCGCGCCGGCGCTGCTGGACCTGTGCTTCGCCCTGCTCGACGGCGCGGGCATCACGCCCTACTACTTCTACATGTGCGACATGGTGCCCAGCGCCGAGCACTGGCGGGTGTCGCTGGCCGAGGCCCAGACGCTGCAGCACGACCTGATGGGCTACCTGCCCGGGTTCGCCACCCCGCGGATCGTCTGCGACGTCCCCTACGTCGGGAAGCGCTGGGTGCACCAGGTCGCCGAGTACGACCGCGAGCGCGGCATCAGCTACTGGACGAAGAACTACCGCACCGGCATCGAGCGGGACGACGAGGACGCCCTCGACCGCCGCTACACCTACTACGACCCCATCGCGACCCTCCCCGAGAGCGGACGGGCGTGGTGGCGGGCCCGCGGGGTGGATCCGGTCGCGGCCGACCGCGCGGCCGCCGCGTCGCGGGCGGCGTCCCTGGCCGACTGACGCCGCTGCCACGAGTGGCCGCCGGGGACGCCCGGGGGTAGGCAGGGCGGATGAGGGCCGCCGACGGGGTGCTGCAGACCGCCCGGCTGCGGCTGCGGCCCTGGAGCACCCGCCGCGACGACCTGGCCCGGCTGCTGGACCTCTACGGCCGCGACGAGGTGACCCGCTGGCTGGGGGGCCGCCCGTCGGTGACGCCGGTGGAGCTGGTGGCGCGCTGGGCGGTGGTGTCGGCGGCCGGGGAGCGCTCCGGGGTCTGGGCGGTCGAGGTGGCCGGCACCGGCGTCGTGGCCGGCACGCTGTTGCTCAAGCCGCTGCCCGACGGCGTCGGGGAGGTGGAGGTGGGCTGGCACCTGCACCCGGACTCCTGGGGGCACGGCTACGCCACCGAGGCCGCCCGGGTGGTCATCGACCGGGCCTTCGCCGCGGGGCTGCCGGAGGTCTACGCCGTCGTCCGGCCGGGCAACGAGCCGTCGTTGGCGGTGTGCCGGCGGCTGGGCATGGAGCCGCTGGGCCGGATGCGGCGGTGGTACGACGTCGAGCTGGAGGTGTTCCGGCTGATGGCGCCGGTGATCGTCGAGTGACAGCGGCGGGAGCATCGCCGCGAGCGCCCGCGCGCGAGGAGCGGACCGGCGCGCGGAAGTCGAAGGGAGGACCCCGTCCTCACCACTCGCGAGCTCGCGGCGAGCCTCTGCACGGGGCCACCGGGTCGGCCCGGCCGTTCAGCGGGAGGCGCGGCGGCGGGCCAGCAGTGCCTTGACGCGGGTCACCGGGTGCGGGCGGTGCAGCTTCGTCGCGGTGCCGCGCACGTCGTGGTGGTCCAGGTGGGTGGCCTCCTCCGGCGTGGGCGCGGTGCCGCCGAGGTGGGCCGGCAGCCACCAGCGGTCCGCGGGGCCGACCGGCTGCTGCGGGTAGCTGCGCTGCGCCTCGTCGACCAGGGCCTCCATCGCCGTGCGGATGCGGCGCAGCAGCTGCTGGGTCTTCTCCCCCGGCTCCGGCACCAGCGGCTCCCCGAGGACCACGGTGACCGCGACGTCCCGCTTGAGGTCGACGGGGTGGTGCTTGGTGGCCACCCGCTGGCCGCCCCACACCGCGGCCGGGATGACGGGCACGCCGGCGTCGATCGCCATGCGGGCGGCGCCGGCCTTGAGTTCCTTGACCATGAAGCTGCTGCTGATCGTCGCCTCGGGGAAGACGCCGACGACGTGGCCGTCCTTGAGGGCGCGCACGGAGGCCTCGAACGCGGCGGCGCCGGCCCGGCGGTCGACCGGGATGTGCTGCATCGCGCGCATGAACGGGCCGGAGAACCGGTGGCTGAACACCGACGCCTTGGCCATGAACCGCACCAGCCGCTTCTGGGGCAGCGCGGCCAGGCCGAGGAAGGTGAAGTCCAGGTAGCTGACGTGGTTGCTGCAGATGATCGCGCCGCCGGACGCCGGCACGTGCTCGGCGCCGCGCACGTCGAAGCGGAAGCGGAACAGCCGGAACACGATCAGCGCCAGCCGGATGACCGCCCGGTAGGGCCGGTCTCGCGGGTCGGGGCGGGGACCGAAGAGGTCCTTGCGGACGACGTCGCGCCAGCTGGCGGTGTACATGGCCGGACGATAGCCGCCCCCGCTGGACGGCGTGGCCCGGGCCGCGGTCACCGGTGGGTGACCTCGACCGCGGCGCGCACCACCGCGGCGAGCTCGCCGGTCTCCGCGTGCACCCGGCGCTGGAAGTCCGCGCCGGTGCCGCGGTCGAGCAGGGCGGCGACCCCGTCGGTGATCCGCCGCTCGTCCCCGGCGTCGGCCAGCGCCGGGCGCACGTGGTCGAGGAGGGCGGCGAGGACCTCCCCGGCCGGGGCGGGGCGGCCGGTGCCGGGGTGGACGAGGTCGCCGGTGAGCCCCGACCGGCCGGCCCGCCAGGCGGCGACGCGCACCACCTCGCTGCGGACGGCGGCCGCGGGCACGCCGGCCCGCCACTCCCGGGCGGCGGTCTCCACCAGGGCCCGGACCAGCCCGGCGAGGGTGACGGCGTCCTCCACGCGCAGGGCGACGTCGGCGGTGCGGATCTCGACGGTGGGCCAGCGCTCGGACAGGCGGGCGTCGAAGTAGACCATCCCGGTGTCGACGATCGTCTCGGTCGCGACCAGGTCGGCGATGAGCCGGTGGTAGGCCGCCGCGTCGGCGAACAGCTCGTTGGGGCCCGAGGAGGGCCAGCGGTTCCACGCCTGGGAGCGGTAGCTGGCGTGCCCGCTGTCGCGGCCCAGCCAGAACGGTGAGTTGGTGGTGACGGCGGTGAGCACCGGCAACCAGGTGCGGATGCGGTTGAGGACGGCGACGCCCTCCTCGTCGTCCTCGACCGAGACGTGCACGTGGCAGCCGCAGGTCAGCTGCTCCAGCGCGGTCAGCCCGAAGGTCTCGGCCATCTCGGTGTAGCGCTCCCCGGGCGTGGTGACCGGCTCGACGTCGACCGGGGAGCTGGCCAGTGCGGCGACCCGCGCCCCGACGGCGCGCGCCGCGGCGTCGGCCCGCCCGCGCCAGTGCCGCAGGTCGGCGTGGACGTCGTCGAGGCCGGCGCAGACGCGGGTGGCGTACTCCAGCTGCTGGGCCTTCAGCTCGGGCACCAGCCCGCCCCGCGGGTCGCCGCCGTCCCCGTCGCCGGCTGCGGCATCATCGGTCCGCTCCCGGTCGGCGCGGTCGTGCTCGGACACCGTCTCGCCGTCACCGCGGCGGGCAGCCACCTCCAGGGCGGCCGGCCCGCGCGGGACCGGGCGCCCGGTGGCGTCGACGACCAGCAGCTCTTCCTCCACGCCCACGGTGCGCACCCGCTCATGATCACCAGTCGTGGGCGGTGCCGCGCGCCGAGCGACCGGAACGTGACGTACACCTCCGTTATGCCCAAGTGTCTTTCGGGCCAACGGACACCTGCGGTGCCGTTGCTCCTCCTCCCGTCGCGGCACAGGCCTCGCCCGTTGCTGCCCCGGCGCCGGAGGCGCCGCCGGTGTCGACGGCAAGTGCCGACAGGAAATGGCTGCGAATTCGTTGGGGATAACGGTAGTATTGCGACATGACAGGTGGGTGGCAGCCCCCGCTGCCGTCGATGCCGGCTCCTCCCGCGGAGCGCTCCTGGCGCCGACTGCGGCCGCCCGAGGGGTACGAGGCGCAGTGGCGACGGCTGGTCGAGGCCGCCCTCGAGCTGGGCCTGAGCCCCGACGCCCTGGCGGAGGACGGACTGGACGCGGTCGCCGCCGCCCGCGGCTGGAAGCCCGCGACCGTCGCGCTGTACAGCAAGGTGGCCCGCTACGGCGGGGTCGCGCTGCCGACGGTGCGCACGCCCGAGCCCGAGCCGCCCACCCTGGAGCTGCGGCCGCTCACCCAGATCCGCACCGACGACCCGGAACACCTGCGCACCGTCGCCTGGTGTGCCCTGGCGCTGAACTGGCCGGGCACGGTCGGTCAGTTCCGGGCGCTGCGCCGCGAGCAGGTGCACGCCACGGCCCGCCGGCTGGTCGTCCGCACCGACGACGGGGAGTGGTCCGTGCCCGGCGCGCTCACCGCGTGGCACGCGTGGGAGGCCCGCCGTTCCCGCTTCCCCGCCCTCGCCGACAGCCCGTGGGTGCTGCCGGCGCTGCGCCGCGGCCCCGGCCTGGCCTCAGCCGTCGGCGGCCAGCTGTCCACCCAGGCGCTGCAGGTCACCTTCGCCAAGCACGCCGTCCGCACCGCCCACCACCTGCGGCTGACCGCGCCACCCTCCCGCCGGGAGCAGGCCGAGGCCCTGGCGGTCGCCTACCTGACGCTGTCCTACGACTCCTACCGGCGCCTGGCGCTCGCGGCCGGGGCCGCCCCGGTCGCCGCCCGCGGGGCGGTGCGGGCGTTGCGCACCGTGGCCCGCACGGCGCGCCTGGCCGGCTGACCGGTCGCCCTCTCCGGCGGGTGCGGCGAGGCCCGATTCCCAGCGGCCGGACGGGCCTCAGGGCACGTCGTCGCCGCCCGCGGCACCCCCGGGCCGGTCAGAGCAGCGCCAGCTGCTCCGGCGCCGCCGCGCGCTCGTGCCCGCTCCGGGCGCCGGTGACCGCGAGCCCGCCGGTGCCGGCCCGCGCCGTCGGCAGGCTCCCGGTCGGGAAGTCGCTGTCCTCGTCGCCCGGGATGCCGGTGGCCGGAGCCCCCGCCGCCATCGAGCCGCGCGCCGCTCCCCCGCCCTGCCGCTCCAGGCCGTGCTTCGCCAGCAGCGGGGCGACCCGGCCCGCCAGCCAGCGGCGGTACTCCGGCGCCACCGCGGCACCCCGGCGGTAGAGCTGCTGGTAACGCGGCACCAGCTGCGGGTGCTCGCGGGCCAGCCAGGCCGAGAACCACTCGCGGGCGCCCGGCCGCAGGTGCAGCGGGACGACGGTGACCCCGCTCGCGCCGGCCTCGGCGATCGCCGCGATGGTCGCGTCGAGGTCGGCCAGCCGGTCGGTGAGCCCGGGCAGCACCGGGGCGAGGAACACCCCGCAGGACAGCCCGGCGTCGGCGATGGCGCGCACCAGCTCCAGCCGGGCCCGCGGGCTGGGCACGCCGGGCTCCAGCGAGTCGTGCAGCTCGTCGTCCAGGATCGCCATCGACACCCCGAGCCCGATCGGGACCTCGCGGGAGGCGGCGGCCAGCAACGGCAGGTCCCGCCGCAGCAGGGTGCCTTTCGTCAGGACGGAGAACGGCGTGCCCGACCCGGCCAGCGCCGCGATGATCCCCGGCATCAGCCGGTAGCGGCCCTCGGCCCGCTGGTAGGGGTCGGTGTTGGTGCCCAGCGCCACGTGCTCACCCCGCCAGGACGGCCGCGCCAGCTCCCGGCGCAGCACGTCGGCGACGTTGGTCTTGACCACGACCTGGGAGTCGAAGTCGGACCCGGTGTCCAGCTCCAGCCACTGGTGGGTGCCGCGGGCGAAGCAGTTGTGGCTGACCACGCCGTTGGCGATGAAGTCGCCGGTGCCCGTCGTGATGTCGTACATCGGCATCTCGAGCCCGAGGTCTTCGATCGAGACGACCCGGAGGTCGGCGTTGCTCTTGACCGCGATCCCCTCGACCGAGCACTTCCGCCGGATCGCAGGATCTACGAGGTGGATGAACCGGAGTTGTTCGCGAAGACCACCTCGCAAGCGGATGTTGCGCACCCTGCTGGCCAGGTTCCTGTCCTCGAGGACGGCATCGAACCCGAAGTGGTCGAGGGCCTGCTTCACCTGCTCCAGGATCGTGTCGTTCGCATTGCTGACGCGCAGCACGTGCGAACTACGACTGCCCTCCGCGTCGAAGATCCCTGCGAGGAACCCGCGCCGCCATGCCGGCGTAGGGTCGGTCGGCCATGCCACGAGACTCGTGACCCGGCCAACGACTCGAGCAGACGAGGCACGGATGGCGGTCATGGCCCGTCTCCGCTCCGTGGCCGGGGAGAACTCGAACCGGTCCGTGGTGACGCCCTCCAGTGACAGGTACTCCGCCGCACGGTCGAGTGCATCGACGTCGGCAAGGGCGAGGCGGAACCGGTGCACGTCGCCGGGCGCCCGGCCGGCCCGCTCGTAGCGGTACACCTGGAGGTGGCCGTCCCCGCGCACCATCCCGGTCACATAACCGCGGCGGTAGTCCGCGCAGGATGCCGGCGCCTCGGCTGATCGTCCGAAACCGAGCAGCTCGTCGTTCGTCGTCAGGTACGGACGGCGGTCCCGTCCAGCCATCGCGCCGGTGACGTGCTTCCAGCCGCGTCCGGTGAGGAAGCGGTGGTCGCCGCTGGCGACGAGCTCCGTGCCGTCCGCCAGCCGCACCCGGTACGCGCGCTTGACCGTCGACCAGTGCGCGAGGACCTCGGTCGTCACGTAGTGGCGGTACGTCCCCCGCACCTCCGTGCCGACGATCCGGTCTCCCACACGCAGGTCGGCGATCGCCTTCTGGCGGCCGTCCGCCATGAGGACGCGAGTGTCGCCGGCCAGGCAGTAGACGCAGGCATGGGAGCAGCCCCGGTAGGGGTTGATCGTCCAGCGGAACGGCATCGGCGAGGGGCCCGGCACCTCGTTGAGCGCGCTCTTGCTGCGCACCTCGTGGAAGGTCAGCCCGGGGAACTCGGGCACCTGCACGCTGCGCAGCAGCCCGCGCACGGTCGGCATCCCCGGCAGCGTCGCCGGCTCCGCGGCGTCGATCCGCTGCGCGTCCCATCGCATGCCCGCCATCCGAACACACGTTCGAAGCGGTGTCGAGGCGGCGCGCCCTCGCGCAGGCCTGACGGCCTAGAGGGCCGGGGGTGCCGCGCCGGCCGGGACGACGTCCATCCGGGCCACCAGGTCGCCGCGGAAGGTGTACACGTGCCGGGCGGTGGAGCGGGACAGCACGCTGCCGTCGGGGCCCCGCACGACCAGGGCGACGTCGACGACGACCCGGCCGTCGGGCAGCTCGGTGGTGCGCAGCGGGCGCACGGACGGCGAGATCTGCGCCCACTGGCGCCGCCAGTAGTCCGCCACGGCGACGCGCCCGACGAGCCGGCCGCCCTCCCAGCCGTTGGGCCAGTCCACGTCCTCGGTCATCGCGGCGGTCACCGCGGCGACGTCGCGGGCGGCGAACGAGGCGTACAGCCGGTCGAGTCGGTCCACGGCGTCCTCCGGTCTCACAGCGGCGGGCGGTCCTCGTAGAAGGTCGAGAGCACCACCGTCGTCCGCGTCGTGACGTTGGCCGACGCGCGGATCTTCTGCAGCAGCGCCTCCAGGGCGTCCGGGGAGGCGACCCGCACCTTGAGGATGTAGCTCTCCACCCCGGCGACCGAGTGGCACGCCTCGATCTCGGTCAGGTGCGCCAGCCGGGACGGCGCGTCGTCGGGCTGGGCGACGTCGATCGGGGTGATCGACACGAAGGCGGTCAGCCCCAGCCCGAGCGACCGGGCGTCGACCTTCGCGTGGTAGCCGGTGATGAGGCCGCGCTGCTCGAGCCGGCGCACCCGCTGGTGCACCGCGGACACCGACAGCCCCACCCGCTCGGCGAGCTCGGTGTAGCTGGCCCGCCCGTCGCGGGCCAGCGCGGCCAGCAGCGCCCGGTCGACGTCGGCCGACGGGGTGCCGCCCCCGCCGCCGGACTCAGCCGGCGAGGGTGACGAGCTCACGGGGGCCCTCGTTGACGCTCACCACGCCGTCCTCGGTGCACACGACGATGTCCTCGATGCGGGCGCCGCAGCGGCCGGGCAGGTAGATGCCCGGCTCCACGGAGAAGGCCATCCCCGGCACCAGCGGCAGGGCGTTGCCGGCCACGATGTAGGGCGCCTCGTGGGTGTCCAGGCCGATGCCGTGGCCGGTGCGGTGGATGAAGTACTCGCCCCACCCGGCCGCGGCGATCACCTCGCGCGCCGCGGCGTCGACCTGCTCGGCGGTCACCCCCGGGCGGACGGCGGCGGTCGCGGCCGCCTGCGCCTGCTGGAGGACGGCGTACCACTCGGTGACCTCGGCCCCGGGCGCGCGGCCCACCGCGTACGTGCGGGTGCAGTCGGAGCGGTAGCCGGTGGCCGTCTCCCCGCCGATGTCGACCACGACCAGGTCGCCGTCCTCGACCACCCGGTCGGAGAGCTCGTGGTGCGGGCTGGCGCCGTTGGGTCCGGAGCCGACGATGGTGAAGTCCACGCCGACGTGGCCCTCGGCGAGGATCGCCGCGGCGATGTCGGCGCCGACCTGCGCCTCGGTGCGGCCGACCCGCAGCCACTCCCCCATCCGGGCGTGGACCCGGTCGATGGCGGCGCCGGCGGCGGCCAGCTCGTCGACCTCGGCCGGCGTCTTGACCATCCGCAGCCGGTCGACGACCGGAGCGGCCAGCTCCAGCGCCGACCCGGCCAGCGCCCGCTGCACACCGAGGGCGTGCTCGGCCCAGGTGCGGGAGCCGACGGCGACCCGGGCCGGCGCGCTCCCGAGGCGGGCGGTGGCCGTCCCGGCCAGCAGCGCGAACGGGTCGTCGGTCTCGTCCCAGGCCAGCACCTCCAGCCCGAGCCCGCCGGCGGGGCTGGCGTCGACCATCGGCGCCTCCAGCCGGGGGACGACGAGGAACGGCTCGCCGCGCCGGGGCACCGCGAGCGCGGTCAGCCGCTCCATCGCGTGGGCGTCGTAGCCGCACAGGTAGCGCAGGTCGGAGCCGGGGGTGACCACGAGCAGGTCGATGCCGAGCTCGGCGGCCACCTCGCGCGCGGTGTGCACGCGCTCGACGGTCACCAGCGGCCCGGACGGGGAAGAGGTCGGCACGGACCGCAGACTAGCTTCGCGCACCGGAACCGCTCCTGGCCGTTACCGTCGCGGGCTGTGACGACGATGCTGCTGGACGCGGCCAGCCTCTACTTCCGGGCCTTCTACGGCGTGCCCACCAGCGTGACCTCGCCCGACGGCCGCCCCGTCAACGCCGTGCGCGGGTTCCTCGACATGACCGCCCGGCTGGTGACCGCCCACCGCCCCGAGCGGCTGGTGGCCTGCTGGGACGACGACTGGCGCCCGGCGTTCCGCGTCGAGGCGCTGCCCTCCTACAAGGCGCACCGGGTGGCCCCCGAGGGCGGCGAGGAGACCCCCGAGGAGCTCGGCCCCCAGGTGCCGGTGCTGGTGGAGGTGCTCGCCGCGGCCGGCGTGGCCCGGGTGGGGGCGCCCGGCTACGAGGCCGACGACGTCATCGGCACCCTCGCCGAGCGCGCCGCGGGGCCGGTGGACGTCGTCACCGGTGACCGGGACCTGTTCCAGCTGGTGGACGACGCGCGGCGGGTGCGGGTGCTCTACACCGCCCGCGGCATCACCGACCTGGAGCTGGTCGACGAGGCGGCGGTGACGGCGAAGTACGGCATCCCGGGGCGGGCCTACGCCGACTTCGCCGTCCTGCGGGGCGATCCCAGCGACGGCCTGCCCGGTGTGGCCGGCATCGGCGCGAAGACCGCGGCCGCGCTGATCACCGAGTTCGGCGACCTGGCCGGCATCCGGGCCGCGGCGGCGCGCACCGTCGTCCCCAGGGCGCCGCTGACCAAGGGCGTGCTCGAGAAGCTGCACGCCGGGGCCGGCTACCTCGACGCCGCACCGGTGGTGGTCGCCGTGGCCCGCGACATCGACCTCCCGCCGGTGGCCGACGAACTGCCGCGCCGGCCGGCCGACCCGGACGCGCTGGCCGCGCTGGCGGCCGCGCACGGCATCGAGTCCTCGGTCAGGCGGCTGGGCGCGGCGCTGGGCTGGCCGGCCTGAACCGTCGGCTCACACCTCGTCCCAGGTGTACTCGGCGAGGACCACGTTGGTGATCCGGATCTCCAGCGTGAGGTCCTCGCCGTCGGCCGTGGTGCCCGTGCACTCGTACGTGGCGTCGGGCTCGACCGTCATCTCCGCCGGGCAGTCGAGCTCGATGGCCACGCCCGCGCGCTCCTCGAACTGCGCCGCGACGTCCCGTTCGACGGCCGAGCGGTCCAGGACCGTGTCGCCCATGACCCGGGCCATGACCACCGCGAGGACCAGCAGCGCCGCGAGGGTGAGCAGGCCGAGGTAGAGGCGCAGGCGCGACTTCCGGGGCGCCGTCGCGCCGCCGTACGGGGGCTGCCCGGGGGCCGGCGGCCCCCACGGCGGCTGCTGGCCGGGCGGCGGCCCGTACGCGCCGTACTGGCCGGGCGGTCCGTACTGCCCGGGCGGGCCGTACTGCGGGGCCGGCGGCCCGTAGCCACCGGGGGCCCCGTACGAGCCGGGCGGGCCGTACTGCGGCCCCGGCGGACCGTACGCTCCGGGCGGCTGCTGACCGTGGGGCCCCGGCTGCGGGTGCTGACCGTGGGGCCCCGGTTGCCCGTACGGCCCCGGCGTGCCGCCGCCCTGGGGTGGGTTGGTCATCGTCGCTCCCGGTCGCTGATCAGGAAGCCCGGTGACTGCGCGTCACGAGGCGGGGGGAATTGTGCACCACCGGCGGCGCCGCGCACGGCAGGTCAGCCACCCACCGCCACCGCCACCACACCGCGGCGCACCCGCTCCACGGCGCGGCGGGCGGTCGCCGCGACCGGCTCCTCCGCGCCCTTGGCCAGCTGGTCCAGCAGGTCGATGAGCTGGCGGGCCCAGCGCACGAAGTCCCCGCCGGAGAGCTCGGTGCCGGCCTGTTCGGCGCCGGCCAGGACGCGGTCGAGGCTCTGCCCGTCGGCCCACCGGTAGGCCGCCCAGGCGAAGCCGAGGTCGAGGTCCCGGGTGGCGGGCACGCCGTGGTCGAGCTCGACGTCCTGCAGCCGGGCCCGGATCCGCCGCATCTCGGCGATCGCGGCGGCCACCTTGCCCGCCGGCACGGCGGGCTGGCTGGGGTTGTCCCGGCGCGCCTCGAACACCAGCGTGGACACCGCCGCGGCCAGCTCCGCCGGGGTGAGGCCGCGCCACACGCCGGCCCGCAGGCACTCGGCGACCAGCAGGTCGGCCTCGGACCAGATGCGGGCCAGCCGGCGCCCGTCGCCGGTGACCACCGGGACGTCGTCGACCGCGGGCACGGCCTCGGTGTCGGCGGGCACCAGCGGGGCGACCTCGGGCACGAGGTAGCCCAGCTCCTCCAGGACGTCGCAGGTGCGGTCGAACTGGCGGGTGAGCGAGCCGGTGCGCTCGGCCATCTTGCGGTGGGTCGCCTCGGCCTCCCGGACCGCGCGCAGCCAGCGCTCCGCGGCCCGCACCCGCTCCTCCCGGTCGGGCAGCGCGTGCACCGGGTGTGCCCGCAGCGCCCGCCGCAGGTCGTGCAGCACCGGGTCGTCGGCGGCGGCCGAGCGCTGCTTGACCCGCCGCGCGCCGAGGTCGTGCTCGACCCGCGCGTTGCGGAGGGTGGCGGCGAGGTCGCGGCGGGCGTGCGGGCTGCGGTGGTTGAAGTTCTTGGGCACCCGCACCCGGGCCAGCGCCGTCACCGGGGTCGGGAAGTCCACCGAGCCGAGCCGGCCGGCCCACTTGTCCTCGGTCAGCACCAGCGGCCGGGGCTCGGCGAGGTCGGTGATGCCCGGGTCCAGGACGACGGCCAGCCCCTGCCGGCGTCCCTGGGGGACGCGGATGACGTCGCCGGGCCGCAGCGCGGCGAGGGCGTCGGCGGCCTCCATCCGGCGCTTGGCCTGCGAGTCGCGGGACAGCTCCTTCTCCCGGTCGGCGATCTGCTGGCGCAGCATGGCGTAGCCGCCGACGTCGCCGTGCTCGGAGTGCATCTCGGCGGCCCACCGCTCGGCGTCCTTCTCGTGCCGGGCGGCCGCCCGGGCCAGCCCCACCACGGAACGGTCGGCCTGGAACTGGGCGAAGGAGGAGGCCAGCAGCTCCCGTGCCCGCGCCCGGCCGAAGGAGCCGACCAGGTTGACCGCCATGTTGTAGCTGGGCCGGAACGACGAGCGCAGCGGATAGGTGCGGGTGCTGGCCAGCCCGGCGACGACCGAGGGGTCCATGCCCGGCGCCCAGACGACGACCGCGTGCCCCTCGACGTCGATGCCGCGGCGGCCGGCCCGGCCGGTGAGCTGGGTGTACTCCCCCGGCGTCACGTCGACGTGCGCCTCGCCGTTCCACTTGACCAGCCGCTCGAGGACGACGGTGCGGGCGGGCATGTTGATGCCCAGCGCGAGGGTCTCGGTGGCGAACACGGCCTTGACCAGGCCGCGGACGAAGCACTCCTCGACGGTCTCCTTGAACGCCGGGACCAGGCCGGCGTGGTGGGCGGCCAGCCCGGCCAGCAGGCCCTCCCGCCACTCCCAGAAGCCCAGGACGTGCAGGTCCTCCTCCGGCAGCGACCCGGTGCGCTCGTCGATGACCGCGGCGATCTCCGCGCGCTCGCGCTCGTCGGTGAGCCGCAGCCCGGCCCGCAGGCACTGGTCGACGGCGGCGTCGCAGCCGTTGCGGCTGAACACGAACGTGATCGCCGGCAGCAGCCCGGCCCGGTCGAGCCGCTCGATGACGTCGGGGCGCGCCGGCGGGCGGTACCGCGGCTTGTGCCAGTCCCGCTCCCGGCGGGACCCGCCGTTGCCACCGCCCCAGGTGTCGATCCGCCGCTCGTACTCCCGCACGTACCGGACCAGCTCGGGGTCGACGACGCTGGCGCCGCGGTCGCGGGTGGACAGCAGCCGCGGCGTCTCCCCCTGCTCGGCGGCGTGCGCGGCCGGCCGCAGGGAGAACAGGTCGAACACCCGGTTGCCGACCAGCATGTGCTGCCACAGCGGGATCGGCCGCACCTCGCTGACCACGACCTTGGTGTGGCCGCGCACGGTGACCAGCCAGTCGGCGAACTCCTCGGCGTTGCTCACCGTCGCCGACAGCGACACCAGGGTCACCGACTGCGGGAGGTGGATGATCACCTCCTCCCACACCGCGCCGCGGAACCGGTCGGCCAGGTAGTGGACCTCGTCCATGACGACGTAGCCGAGGCCGTCGATCGCCGGGGACTCCGCGTAGAGCATGTTGCGCAGCACCTCGGTGGTCATCACGACCACCGGGGCGTCGCCGTTGACGGCGTTGTCGCCGGTGAGCAGGCCGACCTGGGCCTCGCCGTAGCGCTCGACCAGGTCGTTGTACTTCTGGTTGCTCAGCGCCTTGATCGGCGTCGTGTAGAACGCCTTGCGCCCCTCGGCCAGCGCCTTGTGGACGGCGAACTCGCCGACGACGGTCTTGCCCGCGCCGGTGGGCGCGCAGACCAGGACGCCGGCGCCCTCGTCGAGCGCCTCGCAGGCCTCCACCTGGAACGGGTCGAGGGAGAAGGACAGCTCGGCGGTGAAGTCGGCCAGCGTGGGGTGGGCACTGCGCCGCCGGGCAGCCGCGTACCGCTCAGCGGGGCTGGACATGCCTCCACGTTAGGCCGAGGGGACGACCTCGGCTCGGTTGGTCCCGACGACGGCCAGGGCGCCGGGCGCGCAGACGCTCGTGGCCGGCAGCGGGGACACCGGCTCGCCGTCGGCGTAGACGGCCGGTCCCTCCCCCCGAAGCTCCACCCGGGCCGCCCGGTGCACGGTGACGGCGGGGTGGGTGACGTGGGTGCCGGCGGAGAGCCGGGGCCGGGTGCGCACCAGCTCCCGGCGGGTGACCGGCCCGACCACGGTGACGTCGAACCGCCCGTCGCCCGGGTCGGCGGCCGGGCAGACCCGCAGCCCACCGCCGTACCAGGCGGTGTTGCCGACGGCTACCAGCGTGGCCTGCAGGGTGCGGGGCTCGCCGTCGAGCACGAGGGTGAGCGGGCGCGGCCGCAGCCGGGCGAGCTCGGCGAGGATGGCGACGTCGTAGCGGCGCGGGCCGCGCGGCCAGAGCAGCCGGTTGGCCCGGTCGGTCACCGCGGAGTCGAAGCCGCAGCACAGCACGGTGGCCCACCAGCGGTCGCCGGTGCGCCCGGCGTCCAGGGTGCGCACCGCCCCCGCCCGCAGGTCCTCGGCCGCGGCCCGCGCGGCGGCGACCGGGTTCCCGGGGGTCCCCAGCGCCAGGGCGAGGTCGTTGCCGGTGCCCGCGGGGACGACGGCCAGCGGGGTGGCGGTGCCGGCGACGGCCTGCAGCCCGGCGTGCGCCGCGCCGTCCCCGCCGACCGCGACGACCGCGCCCACCCCGTCGGCGACCGCCGCCGCGGCCTGCCGCTCGGCGTCGGGGCGGGTGGTGGCCGGCAGCACCCGCGGGTGCAGCCCGGCGGCGCGCAGCGCGGCGAGCACCGGGCCGGCCGCGCCGCGGGCCCGGCCCCGGCCCGCGGTGGGGCTCAGCAGGACGGCGACGTCCACCCGCGGGGTCTCAGCGGGACGAGCGGACCGCGGGGCCCTCGACGGGGGTGTCGTCCTCCCGGCGCAGGTCGTCGACCGGGGTGGGGCCGGCGTCGAGTGGGGAGGCCTCGTCGTCGGACAGGCCGTGGAAGTGCTCGACGGCGTCCCGCTTGGCCCGGCGCCGGTCGACGATGCGGGCGATCTGGATGGCCAGCTCGAACAGCACGATCATCGGTCCGGCCATGGCCAGCATCGTGAACGGGTCCTGGGTGGGGGTCACGAAGGCGGCGAAGACGATGGTGAGGAAGAAGATCCAGCGCCGCGACTTCTTCAGCGCCTGGTAGGTGAGGACGCCGACCAGGTTGAGCGCCACCGCCACCAGCGGCACCTCGAAGGAGAGCCCGAAGGCGACGAGCAGGCTGATCACGAAGCCCAGGTAGAGCTCCGCGGTCAGCTGGAACGCCACCTCGTCCCCGGCCAGGGTGAGCAGCAGCTCCAGGCCCTTGCGCAGGGTGATGTAGGCCAGCACCGAGCCGAGGGCGAACAGCGTGGTCGAGGCGGCCACGAAGCCGACGGTGTAGCGCTTCTCGTTGCGCTTGAGGCCGGGGGTGACGAACGACCACAGCTGGTAGAGCCAGAACGGCGACGAGATGACGGCGCCGGCGATGACGGCGATCTTCAGCCGCAGCAGCACGCCCCCGAAGACGTCGAGCACCACCAGCCGGCAGTCGCCGTCCGCCTGCAGCCGCAGGTCCCCGGGCAGCGCGCAGTAGGGCTCGGTGAGGAAGGACAGCAGCCCGTGGTCGTACCAGAGGAAGCCGACGACCGTTCCCATCGCGAGGAACAGCAGCGCCTTGGCGACCCGGTTGCGCAGCTCGGTGAGGTGCGCGATGAGCGTCATCGTCGCCGCCGCGTCACGCGGCGGGCGGCGTCGCCGCAGCCGGGACCGTCGCAGTCCGTCGTCGCTCATCGTGGTGCCGTTGCGGGGAGGGGTCAGCGGGGGCTGTCGCTGCGCCGGGCGGCGCGGGCGCGCAGCTCGGCGGCCCGGGCCTCCGCAGCCAGCGCCTCGGCCTCGAGGGCGGCGGCGTCCGGCCCGGCGGGCGGCAGCACCTCACCGCGGACCGCGGTGGTGGCGGCGTCCTTGCCGCGGACGTCGTCGTCCTTCATGCCCTTCATCTCGCCCTTGAAGATGCGCAGCGAGCGGCCGAGGGAACGCGAGGCGTCCGGCAGCTTCTTGTAGCCGAAGAGCAGCAGGATGGCCAGGATGATCAGGCCGATCTCCAGGGGGCCGAGTCCGGCCATGACGGTCCTCCAGGGGTGCGGGTGGGCACCGTCGATGCTACGTGGCCCGACCCGCTGTGCACCCCCCGCAACCGGGGGGGTCGCCGGGTGACTTCAGGGTGAACGTGGCGTGTCCGCCGCCCGGGCCGCGCTCGCCTGCACCTCGGCGAGCACCGGGCGCACCTCCCGCTCGAGCGCCGCGAGCTCGCGGCGCAGCCGGTTCGCCGCGCCGAGCAGCCCGTGGCCCAGCGCGCCGAGGACCACGACGGCGAGGACGGCGACGGCGATCCAGACGACGAGCAGCACGGGGCCGACCCTAGTCCCCGGCCCCGGCCGGCCCGGGCGCCCGCACCCCGTACCGCTCCAGCGCGGCGCGCGCGTCGGCGGCGACGGCCGCGGCCAGCCCGACCGGCTCCTCGACGGTCGCCGCACCCCCGAGGGAGGCCACCAGCCGCCGCGCCCAGGCGACGTCGGCGGTGCGGACGGCGACGGCGAGGCCGCCGGGCGGGTCGTCGACCTCGCGGACGTCCTCCACGGTGTAGTACTCGGCCACCCAGCGGGCGGTGCGGGCCAGCCGCAGCCGCACCACCGGCGCGTCGGGCCCGGGCTGGTAGAGCCCGGCGTCCACGTCGCGCAGGTGCACCCCCTCGGGTGGGGCGGCCGGCTCGTCGAGGACGACGACGTCGTCGACGCGGTCCAGGCGGAACAGCCGCAGCCCCTCGGCGCGGCGGCACCACGCCTCCAGGTACCACCGGCCGTCGACCAGCAGCAGCCGCAGCGGGTCGACGGTGCGCTCGGTGCGCTCGTCGCGGGTGGGCACGTAGTAGTGCAGGTGCAGCGCGCGCTTGCGCTCCAGACCGTCCCGGACCACGGCCAGCGCCTGCTCCCGGGCGTCCACCGACAGCGCCACGGGGGTGACCCGCTCACCGGCGTGCCCCGCGGCCGCCGACACCTTCGCCAGCGCCCGGCTGACCGCGTCCCGCTCGGCCAGGCCGGGCAGCTCCAGCAGCGTGCGCAGTGCGACCACCAGGGCGACGGCCTCGTCGGTGGTCAGCCGCAGCGGGCGGACCATGCCGGCGGTGAAGGTGACCCGCACCCGGTCGCCCTCGAAGGCCAGGTCGATGAGGTCGCCGGGGCCGTAGCCGGGCAGGCCGCACATCCACAGCAGCTCGAGGTCACGGCGCAGCTGCCGCTCGGGGACGCCGAAGTCGCGGGCCACCTCGGCCAGTGGCACCCCCTCGGGCCGGGCGGTCAGGTAGGGCACGAGCGCCAGCAGCCGCGTCATGCGCTCGGTCGTGGTGGGCGCGGTCATGCCATCGCCGCCAGCCGGGTCAGCCGCTCCACGACGGCGGCGCGCACCTCGGCCGGCGCCTCGACCACGACGTCCGGGCCGTAGGCGGCCAGCTCGTCGGCCAGCCGCGCCGGGTCGGTGGTGCGCACCTGCAGCCGGTCGTCGCCGTCCTCCCCCGGGCCGAGCGGCACCGCGTGCCGGCGCAGCCCGATCGCGGTGCCCGGCCGGGCCCGCACCAGCACCAGCTGCTCCTCGCCGCTGGACTGGCCGGCCACCATCGCGGCCAGGTCGACGTCGGCCGGCGGCTCGAAGGCCCCGGCCGGTCCGGTGACCCGCGGCAGGCCGACCACCCGGGAGAGGCGGAACACGCGGGGCGCCTGCCGGTCGAGGTCCAGCCCGCCCAGGTACCAGCGGCCGTGCCAGGCCACCACGCCCCACGGCTGCACGTGCCGACGGGTCGGCGCGTCCTCGTCGGGACGGCGGTAGTCGAACTCGATCGCCCGCCGGTCGCGGGCCGCGGCGTAGCAGGGCTCGAAGGCCGGCTCGTCGGAGTCCAGCCGGGGCCGCAGCGGGATGGACCGGCCGGCGTCGACGTCCACGCCGGCGGCCTTGAGCTTCACCAGGGCGCTCTGCGCGGCCCCGGCCAGCTGCGCGGACTCCCACAGCCGCAGCGCCAGGCCGACCGCGGCGGCCTCCTCCCCGGTCAGCGTGATCTCGGGCAGCTCGTAGTCGGCGCGGGCGATCCGGTAGCCGTCCTCGGTGTCGAAGACGCTGGTGCGTCCGGTCTCCAGCGGCACGCCCATCTCGCGCAGCTCGGCCTTGTCCCGCTCGAACATCCGCTTGAACGCCTCGTCGGCGCGGGCCGACCCGTCGTCCGGCTCGTACCCGGGCACCGTGGCCCGGATCCGCGCCGCGGTCACATACTGCCGGGTGCCGAGCAGGGCGATGACCAGGTTCACCAGCCGTTCAGCCCGCTTCGCCGCCACGCGCCCAGGCTAGTCACGAGCGCTCTGGCTAGCCTGCCCGCGTGGGGGAAGCGATTTCGACGCAGCAACGGATCCGCTGGCGACGCGGCACGGTGACGGCCCTGGGCCGGGCCTGGCGGGACGCCCAGGAGCTCACCGTCGACGTGCCGGAGGACGGCGAGGTCCGCGCGCTGGCCCACCCGTCGCTGGTGGGCGTGCCCGAGGTCGGCGACACGGTGCTGCTCAACACCACCGCCTGGGCGCAGCGCCTGGGCACCGGCGGGTACGCCCTCGTCGTCGCCGTCCCCGACCGGCTGCCCCCCGACCCGGCTGGCCCCGGGCACCTGGTCAAGGCGCGGTACACGCCGCTGCAGGTGACCGTGCAGGGCGTCGACGAGCAGGACACCGACTCCCACGACAC
Organism: Geodermatophilus sp. SYSU D00705; assembly: GCF_054050135.1. Lineage (NCBI taxonomy): Bacteria > Bacillati > Actinomycetota > Actinomycetes > Geodermatophilales > Geodermatophilaceae > Geodermatophilus > Geodermatophilus sp. SYSU D00705. The sequence continues at coordinate 83,540 of NZ_JBJGYT010000016.1, forward strand.
CATCGCCGAGGCCGAGGACCTGGCCGGCATGCCGGTGGTCGTCGCGGACCTGCACTCGGCGCTGCCGGCCGTGCTCATCGGGGTGCTGGCCACCGACCCCGACCTGAAGGTCGCCTACGTCATGACCGACGGCGGGGCGCTGGTCGCCGGCTTCTCCCGCGCCCTGTCGGCGCTGGCGCCGTCGCTGGCCGGGGTGGTGACGGTGGGCCAGGCGTTCGGCGGCGACGTCGAGGCGGTCACCCTGCACACCGGGTTGCTGGCGGCCCGGCACGTGCTGGGCGCCGACGTGGCCATCGTGACGCAGGGCCCGGGCAACCTGGGCACCGGGACGCCGTGGGGCTTCTCGGGGGTGGCCGCCGGCGAGGCGTGCAACGCGGTGTCGGTGCTCGGCGGGCAGGCGGTCGGGGCGCTGCGGATCTCCGACGCCGACCCGCGGCCCCGTCACCGCGGGGTGTCCCACCACTCGCTGACCGCGTTCGGCCGGGTCGCGCTGGCCGGGGTGACGCTGGTGGCGCCGCGGGGGCTCGGATCGGAGCTGGGCGGGCAGGTCGAGGAGGACCTCGCCGGTCAGCCCGAGCGCAACCCGGTCGTGTGGATGGACGTCGACGGGCTGGAGGAGGCGCTGGGCCTCTCCCCCGTGCCGCTGTCGACCATGGGCCGCGGGTACCCCGAGGAGCGGGCGTACTTCCTCGCCGCGGCCGCCGCCGGCCGCTACGCCGCGCTGCGGGTGCCGCTGCCCGAGTGAGTGGAGTGCCACGGCGCGGCGCTCGCGGCCGTGGCACTCCACGGCACGTCACATCGACGCGATCAGCTTGTCCACGCGCTCGTCGACGGCCTTGAACGGGTCCTTGCACAGCACGGTCCGCTGGGCCTGGTCGTTGAGCTTGAGGTGCACCCAGTCGACGGTGAAGTCGCGGCGCTTCTCCTGCGCCTTGCGGATGAACTCCCCGCGCAACCGGGCGCGCGTGGTCTGCGGCGGCACGTTCTTGGCCTCGAACACCCGCGGTTCGTGGGCCACCCGGTCGACCTGGTTGTTGCGCTCCAGCAGGTAGTACAGGCCCCGCTTGCGGCTGATGTCGTGGTAGGCGAGGTCCATCTGGGCGATCCGGGGGTGCGACAGCGGGAGGTCCCGCTTGGCCCGGTAGCGCTCGATCATCGTGTACTTGGTCGCCCAGTCGATCTCGCGGTCGATCAGCGACAGGTCGCCGGAGTCGACGGCCTTGAGCACCCGCCCCCACAGCTCCAGCATCTGCCGGTGCACCGGCCCGAAGCCCTCGCGGTCGACGAACTCCGCGGCCCGGCTGTGGTACTCGGCCTGGATCTCCAGCGCCGACATCTCCCGGCCGTTGGCCAGCCGGACCTTGCGCCGCCCGGTCATGTCGTGGCTGATCTCGCGGATGGCGCGGATCGGGTTCTCCAGCGCCATGTCCTTGATCGGGACACCGGCCTCGATCATCCGCAGCACGAGGTCGGTGACGGCCACCTTGAGCAGCGTCGTCGTCTCGTTCATGTTCGAGTCGCCGACGATGACGTGCAGCCGCCGGTACCGCTCGGCGTCGGCGTGCGGCTCGTCGCGGGTGTTGATGATCGGCCGGGAGCGGGTCGTGGCGGAGGAGACGCCCTCCCAGATGTGCTCGGCGCGCTGGCTGACGCAGTAGATCGCCCCGCGGGGGGTCTGCAGCACCTTGCCCGCGCCGACGACGATCTGCCGGCTGACCAGGAACGGGATCAGGACGTCGGCCAGCCGGCTGAACTCGCCGTGCCGGCCGACCAGGTAGTTCTCGTGGCAGCCGTAGCTGTTGCCGGCCGAGTCGGTGTTGTTCTTGAACAGGTAGATGTCGCCGGTGACGCCCTCCTCGGCCAGCCGCTGCTCGGCGTCGACCAGCAGGCCCTCGAGGATGCGCTCCCCGGCCTTGTCGTGGACGACGAGCTCGGTGAGGTCGTCACACTCGGCGGTGGCGTACTCGGGGTGGCTGCCGACGTCGAGGTAGAGGCGGGAGCCGTTGCGCAGGAACACGTTGGAGCTGCGCCCCCACGACACGACGCGGCGGAACAGGTAGCGGGCCACCTCGTCCGGGGACAGCCGGCGCTGCCCGCGGAAGGTGCACGTGACGCCGTACTCGGTCTCGATCCCGAAGATCCGTCGCTCCACGGACCGAGCCTAGGCGCCGACACCGACACTGGCCCGCCCGCGACGCACGGCTACTGCGACCGGTCGTCGAGCCGGTGCAGCAGGTCGCCGGCGGCCTCGGCGATCTCCGGGTGGTCGTTCTGCGCGGCCCGCTGCTTCGCGTGCACCAGGGCCGCCCGGTTGACCGTCGTGAAGTCGCCGAACGGGAACGCGTAGCGCTTCTTGGTCTCCTCCGACGCGTCGGGGTCGACCGCGAGGTGCCACTGCCCGTAGCCGTCGTGGCCGTGCGCCGCGATGTGGTCGTTCTCCTGCGCGGCCGACGGCGCGGCCCGCGACCACTCGGTGTCGACGTCGACCGAGCCCGCGTCGATCAGCCGGCGTGCCTGGCGCACCCCGGCCTCGTTGACCCGGTAGGCGGGCATCAGGTGGTGGGGGTGTGTCCCCCGCCGCCGGCGGTGCCCCCGGTGTCGGGGGCGGCCGGGTCGCCCAGCCCGGCCGGAGCGCCGGGCTGCGGCGTGCTGGGGGCGTGCGAGGCGGTGTGCGGCTCCTCCACGGTCTCGGCGGCGGCCTCGTCGCCGCGGTCGAGCAGGGTGCGGAGGGCGGCCCCGACCACACGCCGGAACGCCCGCTTGGGCCGGCGCCGGTCGAGGACGGCCACCTCCAGCTGCTCGGCCGACAGCAGGGCCGGCCCGCCGTTGCCTGGGCTGGTGGCCGGGCTGACCGCGGAGAGGGCCTGCACGCCCACCTTGAGCGCCTCGGCCAGGCTCATCCCGGGCAGGAAGTGCTCGCGCAGGTGGGTGCTCACCGCCTCGGCCTGGCCGCCCATCACGACGAAGTCGGGCTCGTCGACGACCGAGCCGTCGAAGGTGAGCCGGAACAGCTGGTCGGACTCGGGGTTGTCGCCGACCTCGGCGACGCACAGCTCCACCTCGTAGGGCTTCAGCTGCTGGGTGAAGATCTCGCCTAGGGTCTGCGCGTAGGCGTTGGCGATCACCCGGCCGGTGACGTCGCGGCGGTTGTAGGAGTAGCCGCGGACGTCGGCCAGGCGCACCCCGGCGACCCGCAGGCTCTCGAACTCGCTGTAGCGGCCGACGGCGGCGAACCCGATGCGGTCGTAGAGCTCGCCGACCTTGTGCAGGGTGGAGCTGGGGTTCTCGGCGATGAACAGCACGCCGTCGGCGTAGGTGACGACGGCGACGGAGCGGCCGCGGGAGATGCCCTTGCGGGCGTACTCGGAACGCTCCCGCATCACCTGCTCGGGCGAGGCGTAGTACGGCATGGTCATCGGATCAGCCCGGCCCGTCCGCGGCGGACCGCTCGTCGACGATGGTCGCGGCGACGGCGGAGACCTCGTCGTCGGTGAGCCGGACGGCGCCCTCGGCGTCCACCCGGTAGACGATCGGGTACAGCCGCCGCACCGGGTCGGGGCCGCCGGTCGCGGAGTCGTCGTCGGCGGCGTCGTAGAGCGCCTCGACCAGGCTCCGGGTGGCCGCGTCGCCGGACTGCCCCGGCCGCCACGTCTTCTTCAGCGAGTTGCGGGCGAACAGCGAGCCGGAGCCGACGGCGGCGTAGCCCCGCTCCTCGTAGTTCCCGCCGGTGACGTCGTAGCTGAAGATCCGCCCCGGCGTGGCGCCGGGCGCCGCGTCGAGGTCGAAGCCGGCGAACAGCGGGACGACGGCCAGGCCCTGCAGCGCCGCGCCGAGGTTGCCGCGGATCATCTGGGCCAGGCGGTTGGCCTTGCCGTCGAGGGAGAGCGTGAGCCCCTCGATCTTCTCGTAGTGCTCGAGCTCGACCTGGTAGAGCTTCACCATCTCGATGGCGATGCCCGCGGCGCCGGCGATGCCGATGACCGACCAGGTGTCGGCCGGGTAGACCTTCTCGATGTCCCGGCTGGAGATCAGGTTGCCCATGGTGGCGCGCCGGTCGCCGCCCATGAGGACGCCGCCCTCGTAGGTGACCGCGACGATCGTGGTGCCGTGCGGGGTGATGTCACCGACCGGGATCTGCGGGACCGGCCGGCGGCCGGGCAGCAGGTCCGGGGCGGTGACCGCGAGGAAGTCGGTGAACGAGGAACCCACCCGGTCCAGGTACGCGGGCGGGAACCCGCTCCGGCCAGCTGAATACTCGTTCACCCATCCGCCTCTCCCGCCGTGCTCTGCCGGCGTGACCCGCTGTTCCGCCCGGTGCTGCGCGTGCTCCCCGGGCGCCGCTGCGACCCTACCGGCGGGCTCCCCGGCCGGCTGGCCGTGCCCGGGCCGGCGCCCGCGGACTGCGCCTTGGCCCACCGGGCGCGGTGGATCTCGACGTAGTCGGCCGCCGCTCTCATCAGATCCGGGTCGTCCCGCAGCAGCCCGAGCGCGAGGTTGCACCGCTGACAGAGCAGGGCACGCACGAAGTCGTTCTCGTGGTCGTGGTCGAGGTGCTCAGGCCCACGCGCGCCACACAGCGCGCACCGGTCGGCCTGCTTGGCGCGCATCTCCTGGAGGTCCTCACGGGACATGCCGTAGCGACGAAGGAAGTAGGCCTGGCTGTTCGCCGCTGCCTTGCAGGCCTTGCACTGACTTCCGAAGCCCGAGGGCTTCGTACCACTGCGGGCAAAGTCCTCGTGCGCGATCGCCTGTCGGCAGGCCGGGCACCAGCGGAATCCGTCGGGTACCCACGAGTGATCGCGTACCTCCTGGCCCGCGGCCCGGCGGCTCTGCCTGTACCAGGCGTTGTTGCGCCGACGGTTACAGGCCTTGCAGTAGAACGAGAGGCCGTCCGGAAGAGAGCGGTTCTTCCCGAAGTCGATGTCCGGCTTGTCCACGCCACACGAGGGACAGGTTTTCACCCTTGATCACGTAGCGTAGTTACTTGATCACTCTCCGCCCTTCTGCACATACGAGCGCACGAACTCCTCTGCATTCTCCTCGAGCACCTCGTCGATCTCGTCGAGGATGGAGTCGACGTCCTCGGTCATCTCCTTGTGGCGCTCGGCGACCTCGGTGTCGACCGAGGCCTCGACCTCGTCGGTCTCCTCGCGGGTGCGGGTGGCCCGCTGCTGCCCGCCGGTGTCCCTCGTGGCCATGGCTGCCTCCAGGTGTGTCGTGGCTGGTGCCTGGGACGAAAAGTACCCGGGCGGAGTGACGAACGGGTGTCGGCGAGCGGTCCGTGGACCACGCCCGCGCCTAGGGACTCCCCCGCGCTCAGCCGCCGGTGATGGTGTCGACCAGCTCCTGGGCCGAGGACGTCGACTCGAACAGCCGGCCCACGTGGTCGCGGGTGCCCCGCAGCGGCTCCATGGTGGGGATTCGCACGAGGTTCTCCCGGCCCAGGTCGAACACCACCGAGTCCCAGGACGCCGCGGCGACCTGCGCCGGGTAGCGCCGCAGGCACTCGCCGCGGAAGAAGGCCCGGGTATCGGTCGGCGGGTGCACCACCGCCCGCGCCACCTCGTCGTCGGTGAGCAGCCGCTGCATCGAGCCGCGGGCCACGAGCCGGTGGTAGAGCCCCTTGTCCGGCCGGACGTCGGAGTACTGCAGGTCCACCAGGCGCAGGCGGGAGTCGCCCCAGGCCAGGTCGTCACGGGACCGATAGCCCTCCAGCAGCCGCAGCTTGGCCGGCCAGTCCAGCCGGTCGGCGCAGCGCATCGGGTCGATCCGGAGGTCGGTGAGCACCTCGGCCCACCGGCGCAGCACGTCGGCGGTCTGCTCGTCGCCGTCCCCGGTGCGGTCGACGTGCCGCTGCGCCATCTCCAGGTAGGCCTCCTGGACCTCGAGTGCGGTCATCCGCCGCCCGTCGCGCAGCCGCACCTTGTGCGACAGCGACGGGTCGTGGCTGACCGCCTGCAGCGCGTCCACCGGCTCCTCGATGCTGAGGTCCTGGGTGAGGGTGCGGGCCTCGATCATGGCCAGCACCAGCGACGTCGTCCCGACCTTGAGGTAGGTCGACAGCTCGGCGAGGTTCGCGTCGCCGATGATCACGTGCAGCCGGCGGTACTTGTCGGCGTCGGCGTGCGGCTCGTCGCGGGTGTTGATGATCGGGCGCTTGAGGGTGGTCTCCAGCCCCACCTCGACCTCGAAGAAGTCGGCCCGCTGGGACAGCTGGAAGCCGCGGGTGCGGCTCTCCGTGCCGATGCCCACCCGCCCGGAGCCGGCGAAGACCTGCCGGGTGACGAAGAACGGGATCAGGCCGCGGATGATCTCCAGGAACGGCGTCCGCCGGTCCATGAGGTAGTTCTCGTGCGACCCGTAGGAGGCGCCCTTGCCGTCGGTGTTGTTCTTGTAGAGCTGGATGGGCACCGTTCCGGGCACCCGCGCGGCCCGGCGGGCGGCCTCGGCCATCACGTGCTCACCGGCCTTGTCCCAGAGGACGACGTCGCGCGGGTTGGTGACCTCCGGCGTCGAGTACTCCGGGTGCGCGTGGTCCACGTAGAGCCGCGCCCCGTTGGTGAGGATGACGTTGGCCATCCCCGAGTCCTCGTCCAGGTCGTTGTGGTCCAGCGCCTGGGCCGGGGAGAGGTCGAACCCGCGGGCGTCGCGCAGCGGGGACTCCTCCTCGAAGTCCCACCGCGGCCGGCGCGGGGCGGGGGCCTCGGCGACCGCCCAGGCGTTGACCACCTGGCTGGAGAGCGTGGTCGGGTTCGCCGTCGGCTGGCCGGGCACCGAGATGCCGTACTCGACCTCGGTGCCCATGACCCGCCGCACGCTCATGGGCCAACCCTAGGCCGCGGCGCCGACGCCGTCCGGCACCGCCCGCACGACCGCACGCCAGCCACCCGCGAGCCCTCCGCGGCGCCGGAGCCGGCCCCGCGCACGCCGGCGGCCCGGCCCCGCGGACAGCGGGAACCGGGCCGCCGGTGACGGGCTCGACCGGAGGAGCTACAGGTACTGGCCGGTGTTGGTCGCGGTGTCGATGGCGCGGCCGGACTCGGTGCCCTTGCCGCTGATGAGCGTGCGGATGTAGACGATCCGCTCGCCCTTCTTGCCCGAGATCCGCGCCCAGTCGTCGGGGTTGGTGGTGTTGGGCAGGTCCTCGTTCTCCTTGAACTCGTCGACGCAGGCCTGCATGAGGTGGCCGACGCGCAGGCCGCCGGTGCCGGTCTCCAGCCGCTCCTTGATGGCCATCTTCTTGGCGCGGTCGACGATGTTCTGCAGCATCGCCCCGGAGTTGAAGTCCCGGAAGTACAGGACCTCCTTGTCACCGTTGGCGTAGGTGACCTCGAGGAAGCGGTTCTCCTCGCTCTCGGTGTACATACGCTCGACGGTGCGCTGGATCATCGCGGCGATCGTCGCCTCGCGGCTGCCCCCGTGCTCGGCGAGGTCGTCGGGGTGCAGCGGCAGGGAGGTGGTCAGGTACTTGCTGAAGATGTCGCGGGCGGCCTCCGCGTCCGGCCGCTCGATCTTGATCTTCACGTCCAGCCGGCCCGGCCGGAGGATCGCCGGGTCGATCATGTCCTCGCGGTTGGAGGCGCCGATGACGATGACGTTCTCCAGGCCCTCGACGCCGTCGATCTCGCTGAGCAGCTGGGGCACGATCGTCGACTCCACGTCGGAGGAGACCCCCGAGCCGCGGGTGCGGAAGATCGAGTCCATCTCGTCGAAGAACACGATGACCGGCGTGCCCTCGCTGGCCTTCTCCCGGGCCCGCTGGAACACCAGCCGGATGTGCCGCTCGGTCTCGCCGACGTACTTGTTGAGCAGCTCCGGGCCCTTGATGTTCAGGAAGTAGGACTTCGCCGCGCGCGTGCCCTCGCCCTGGACCTCGGCGACCTTCTTGGCCAGCGAGTTGGCCACCGCCTTGGCGATCAGCGTCTTGCCGCAGCCGGGCGGGCCGTACAGCAGGATGCCCTTGGGCGGGCGCAGCTCGAACTCGCGGAACAGGTCGGCGTGCAGGAACGGCAGCTCGACGGCGTCCCGGATCTGCTCGATCTGCCGGGACAGGCCGCCGATGTCGCCGTAGTCGATGTCGGGGACCTCCTCGAGGATGAGCTCCTCGACCTCGCTCTTGGGGATCCGCTCGTAGACGTACCCGGAGCGGGACTCCAGCAGCAGCGAGTCGCCGCTGCGCAGCGGGGAGTCGGCGAGGGAGTCGGCGAGGTAGACCACGCGCTCCTCGTCGGTGTGCCCGATCACCAGGGCCCGCTGCGTGACCCCGTCGATCGGCTCGAGCAGCTCCTTGAGCATGACGACGTCGCCGGCGCGCTCGAAGCCGCACGCCTCGACGACGTTCATCGCCTCGTTGAGCATGACCTCCAGGCCCGGCCGCAGCGTCTCGACGTCCACCGACGGGGAGAGCGACACGCGCAGCTTCCGGCCGCCGGTGAAGACGTCGACGGTGCCGTCGTCGTGGCTGCCCAGGTAGACGCCGTAGCCGGACGGGGGCTGGCCCAGCCGGTCGACCTCCTCCTTGAGCGTGACCAGCTGTTCGCGGGCGTCGCGCAGCGTGGCGGTGAGCTTGTCGTTCCGCTCGGAGAGGAACGCCGCGCGCCCCTCCGCCTCGGCGATCCGCTCCTCCAGCGCCCGCACCTGCCGGGGGCTCTCGGCCACCTTGCGGCGCAGGAGACCGATCTCCTCCTCCAGGTAGGAGATCTGGGTGAGCAGTGCGGACACGTCACGCTCACGTCGCGCTCGGAACTCGTCGGGACCCAGGCCCATCGCGCACCTCCGCACACATCGGGAGAGCCAGGAGGCAAATCTATACACGCCCGGCGACAGCCTGCCGGGGGCTCGCGGGACACTCGGTCACGGCGCGGCTACGACTGCGTTGCGTCCCCGGTCGAGCGCCCGCCGTCAGTGCTTCTGGGCGCGTCGCTGGCGGGTCGGGGCCACCACTCCCTCGGCGAGCCGCCGCGCGGTGACCAGGAAGGCGGTGTGGGCGACCATGCGGTGCTCGGGCCGCACGGCCAGCCCCACGGCGTGCCAGGGGCGCACCAGCGACTCCCAGGAGTACGGCTCGGTCCACCCGCCCTGCGCCCGCAGCGCCTCCACGTACGTCGACAGCTGGGTGACGGTGGCGACGTAGCCCACGAGCACCCCGCCCGGGCGCAGCGCGGCGGCCACGGTGGGCAGCACCGCCCACGGCTCCAGCATGTCCAGCACGACGCGGTCGACGGTCTCCTCCGCGGGGTGCTCGGCGAGGTCGCCCAGGCGCAGGGACCAGTTGGCCGGCACCTCCCCGAAGAAGGCGCCGACGTTGGCCCGTGCGACGTCGGCGAAGTCCTCGCGGCGCTCGTAGCTGGTGACCGCGCCGCGCTCCCCCACCGCGCGCAGCAGCGAGCAGGTCAGCGCGCCGGAGCCGGCGCCGGCCTCCAGCACCCGCATCCCCGGGCCCACGTCGCCGAAGCCGACGATCTGGGCGGCGTCCTTGGGGTAGATGACCTGCGCCCCGCGCGGCATGGACAGCACGAAGTCGGCCAGCAGCGGGCGCAGCGCGAGGTAGCCGGTGTTGGCGGTGGAGTGGACGACCGAGCCCTCCGGCGCGCCGATCAGGTCGTCGTGGGCGATGGCCCCGCGGTGGGTGTGGAAGAGCTTCCCGGCCTCGAGGACGACGGTGTGCAGCCGGCCCTTCGGGTCGGTGAGCTGCACGCGGTCGCCGGCGACGAACGCCCCGGGCACCGGCGTGCGGGGCTCGGTCTCGGGCACGTCGGCGGTGTCGGGGGTCTGCTGCTGGTCGTCCACGGGCGGCCAGCCTACGGAGCCGTGGCGAGGCTCTCGGCGCGCGCACTCGGAACTGTCGGCGGCCCGACCTAGCCTCGGGACATGACCACGATGGTGCAGACCGGGCAGCCCGCCGAGGCGGCTGCCTCTTCCCCGGGCGCACCCGCCGACGCGCCGGCGACCCCGCGCCGTCCGTCGCTGTCCCCGAGCCGGGCGGCGGACTTCAAGACCTGTCCCCTGCTCTACCGGTTCCGCACCATCGACCGGCTGCCCGAGCGCAAGAGCCTGGCCGCCCTCCGCGGCACGCTGGTGCACACGGTGCTGGAGAAGCTCTACGACCTGCCGGCCCGGCAGCGCACGGTGCAGTCGGCGCAGGAGCTGGTCGCGCCGGCGTGGGAGGAGCTGCGCACCGACCCGGAGGTCGCCGAGCTGTTCGCCGAGGGCGGCGCGGCCGACGACGACCCGGCCGGCCAGTCGCTGGAGGCGTGGCTGGCCTCCGCGGGGCGGCTGGTGGAGGCCTACTTCTCCCTGGAGGACCCGTCGCGCATCGAGCCGGAGGGCCGCGAGCAGCTGGTCGAGGTCACCCTGCCCGACGGCCTGCTGCTGCGCGGCTACGTCGACCGGCTGGACGTCGCGCCGAACGGGGCGCTGCGGGTGGTCGACTACAAGACGGGGTCGATGCCGCGCGAGGCGTTCGAGGGCAAGGCCCTGTTCCAGATGAAGTTCTACGCGCTGGTGCTGTGGCGCACCCGCGGCGTGGTGGCCAGCCAGCTCAAGCTGCTCTACCTGGGCAACGGCGACGCGCTGACCTACGCGCCCGACGAGGGCGAGCTGGTGCGCTTCGAGCGGACGCTGCAGGCGATCTGGGCGGCCATCGAGCGGGCGGTGGCGACCGGCGACTTCCGGCCCAACCGCACCCGCCTGTGCGACTGGTGCGACCACCAGGCGCTGTGCCCGTCCTTCGGCGGTACTCCCCCGCCGTTCCCGGCGGAGGCCGCGGCCGCCGCCGGCTGGCGCACCGAGCTGCCGGTCGTCGAGCGCGACTGACAGAGGCCCTTCGCCTCCCGCCGCGGGAGGGCCCCGTCCCCTCATCCCTCGCGAGCCCGGGGCGAGGCCCGGACGGGGCCGGGAACGGGGCCCTGCGAGGCGGCCGTCGGGGGTCGCGAGAGTTGCCGGCCGGGGGTTTCCGCCGGGGGCCCTTCCGCTGACCGTCCGCCGGGTCGACAGTGACCTCCGTGCGGGGCTACCGGGCACAGCGGGCCTTCGACGGCGAGCGGGTACTGGCCGGCGGAGCCCTCGTGCTGGTCGAGGACGGCAGGATCGCCGGCGTCGAGCCGGGTGCGGCTCCTGCGCCGGCGGGCTGCCCGGTCACCGAACTGCCGGGCACCACGCTGCTGCCCGGCCTGGTCGACACGCACGTGCACCTGTGCGGCGACAGCGGTCCGCGGGCCCTGGAGCAGCTGCCCGAGTTCTCCGCCGCGGAGCTCGCGGCCACGATCACCGCCGCCGGGCAGCAGCACCTGCGCGCCGGGGTCACCGCCGTCCGCGACCTCGGCGACCACGGGTGGGCCGTCCTCGACCGGTCCCGGCGCCCGGACGGCGGCCCCACGGTCGTCGCCGCCGGGCCGCCGATCACCTCACCCGGCGGGCACTGCTGGTCGATGGGCGGCCAGGCGGCCGGGGTCGACCAGCTGCGCGCAGCGGTCCGGGCCCGTGCCGAGCGGGGCGCGGATCTCGTCAAGATCATGGCCAGCGGGGGTCTGACCACCCCGGGCACCGACGTCGCCGCCGGCCAGTTCACCGAGGAGGAGCTGCGCGTGGTCGTCGACGAGGCCCACCGGCACGGGCTGCCGGTCACCGCGCACGCCCACGCGCTGGTGGCCGTGGAGCGCAGTCTGGCCGCCGGGGTCGACGGCATCGAACACTGCAGCTGCGTCACCCGCGACGGCGTCCGGACGCCGCCCGAGCTCGCGGCCGCCCTCGCGTCGTCGGGCACCCCGGTGTGCCCGACGCTCGGCCGGACCCCCGGGATGCAGCCCGCGCCGCACGTCCAGGCGCGGATGGCGGCCGCCGGTGCCACCTACGAGGCGCAGCTGGCGAACGTCGCGAGGCTGCGGCAGGCCGGGGTCGCGCTGCTGGCGGGAACCGACGCCGGGATCGGCCCGGCCAAGGCGCACGGGCTGGTGCCGATGGCGGTGGCCGACCTGGTGCACGAGTGCGGGATGCCGGTGGCCGCGGCGCTGGCGGCGGCCACCGGGCGGGCGGCGCGCGCCTGCGGGCTGGGGGACCGGACCGGCCGGCTGGCCCCGGGCCTGGACGCCGACCTGCTGCTCGTCGACGGGGACGTGACCCGCGACGTCACCGGGCTGCAGCGTCCCCGGCTCGTCGTCTCCCGGGGCCGCGAGCTGGCCCGGGCCGGCTAGACCCGGACGCCGTCGGCGTCGCGGGCGGCCAGCACGTCGGCCAGGTGGGCCGGCCGCACGCCGGCCAGGGTCTCGCGCAGCACGAGGCCGGGGGCCGGCTCCAGCGGCTGCAGGGAGGGCACGCCGAGCACCGCGGCGCCGGCGGCCAGCCCCGCGGTCACCCCGGCGAGGGAGTCCTCGAGCACGACGCAGCCGTCCGGCGTCACGCCGAGCGCGGCCATGGCCTGCCGGTAGGGCGCGGGATCGGGCTTGCGGGCGGGCACCTCGTCGCCGCAGACGGTGACGTCGAACGGCGGCACGTCCGGGAACGCCCGGCCGATGGCCTCCAGGACGACGTCGGCCAGCCGGCGGGGGGTGGTGGTCACCAGCGCGGTGGGGACGGCGGCGTGACGCAGCTCCGCGATGAGCTCGCGCGCGCCGGGCCGCCAGTGGATCTCCCCGCCGAGCAGCTCGGCCACCCGGTCCTCGATCCACCGCGCGTCGGCGAGGAACTGCTCCTCGCTGCGCTCCACGCCCAGGTCGGTGTAGAGGACGTCCATCGCCACCCGCATGCTGGTGCCGACGGTCCGCTGCCGGGCCGCGTCGGACATGCGGCCGCCCAGCTGCCGGGCCAGGGCGAACATCGCCTCGCCCCAGTACTGCTCGGTCTCGACGAGGGTGCCGTCCATGTCGAACAGCACGGCCTGCAGGGAGGCCCCCGCCGTCGTCCCGGCCGCGGCGTCGCTCCCCAGGCTCTCCATCACGTCCACGGTAGGCGCCGACCGGAGCCGGCCGCCGTCCCGTCGTCCGTGAGATCGGCTACGCCGCGCTCACTCGTCGTCGGTGCGGTAGCCGAGGTTGGGTGAGAGCCAGCGCTCGGCCTCGGGGAGGGTCCAGCCCTTGCGGCGCGCGTAGTCCTCGACCTGGTCGCGGCCGATCCGCCCGAGGTTGAAGTAGCGCGACTGCGGGTGGGAGAAGTACAACCCGCTGACCGCGGCACCGGGCCACATGGCCATGCTGTCGGTGAGCTGGATGCCGGTGGCCGCCTCGACGTCGAGCAGCTCCCAGATGGTGCGCTTCTCGGTGTGCTCGGGGCAGGCGGGGTAGCCCGGGGCGGGCCGGATGCCGCGGTAGCGCTCGGCGATCAGCTCCCCGCTGTCCAGGTGCTCGTCGGGGGCGTAGCCCCACAGCTGGGTGCGCACCCGCTCGTGCAGCCGCTCGGCGAACGCCTCGGCCAGCCGGTCGGCCAGCGACTCGAGCAGGATCGCGCTGTAGTCGTCGTTGGCCGCCTTGAACGCCGCCACCCGCTCGGGCACCCCGAGGCCGGCGGTGACGGCGAAGGCGCCCACGTAGTCGGGCAGCCCGGTCTCCCGCGGCGCGACGAAGTCGGCCAGGGACTTGCGGGGCGCACCGTCGCGGCCCTCGGTCTGCTGCCGCAGCTGGTGGAGGGTCGCCCGGACGGCGGTGCGGGTCTCGTCGGTGTAGACCTCGATGTCCTCGCCGTCCACCCGGTTGGCCGGGAACAGGCCGACGACGCCGGCCGCCCGCAGCCACCGCTCCCCCACGATCCGGTCGAGCATCGCCTGGGCGTCCTCGAACAGCCGGCGGGCGGCCTCGCCGGTCGCCGGGTTGTGCAGGATGTCGGGGAACCGGCCGCGCATCTCCCAGGCGGAGAAGAACGGCTGCCAGTCGATGTAGTGGCGCAGCTCGTCCAGGGACTGGTCGGGGAAGGTCCGCACGAACTGGGTGGCCTCGCCGTGCCAGTGCTCGCAGTCCGGCGCCGCGCACACGTCGCGGGCCTGCTGCAGCAGCATGCGGGGCCGCGGCGGGGTGTAGCCGCTCCAGTCCAGCGCCGGCGCCGCGGCGCGCGCGGCCGCCAGCGGCAGCAGCGTGCGGGTGTCCTGCCGGGCCGCGTGCCGCTCCCGCAGCCCGGCGTACTCCTCCTCGATCCCGGCCAGCAGCGCCGGGCGCTGCTCGTCCGACAGCAGGGCCGCGACCACCGGCACCGACCGGGAGGCGTCCTTCACCCAGATGACCGGGCCGTGGTAGGCCGGCGCCACCTTGACCGCGGTGTGCGCCCGCGAGGTGGTGGCGCCGCCGACCAGCAGCGGGATGTCGAAGCCCTGCCGCTCCATCTCGGTGGCGAGGGTGACCATCTCGTCGAGCGAGGGGGTGATCAGGCCGGACAGTCCGATGACGTCGGCGCCCTCCTGCTTGGCGGTGTCGAGCACCGTCTGCGCCGGCACCATGACGCCGAGGTCGACGACGTCGTAGTTGTTGCACTGCAGGACGACGCCGACGATGTTCTTGCCGATGTCGTGGACGTCGCCCTTGACGGTTGCCATGACGACCTTGCCGTTGCTGCGCTCGACGTCCCCGGGGCGCTTCTCGGCCTCGATGAAGGGGATGAGGTAGGCGACGGCCTTCTTCATCACCCGGGCGGACTTCACCACCTGCGGCAGGAACATCTTCCCGGCGCCGAACAGGTCGCCGACGACGTTCATGCCGGCCATGAGCGGGCCCTCGATGACCTCGATCGGCCGGCCGCCCCGGGCGCTGATCTCCGCGCGGAGCTCCTCGGTGTCGGCCTCGACGAACCCGTCGATGCCCTTCACCAGCGCGTGGGTGATCCGCTCCCCGGCCGGCAGCGCCCGCCACTCCTCGGTCGCGGCTTCCTTCACCGCGCCGTCGGCGGCGTAGTCCCCCGCGATCTCCAGCAGCCGCTCGGTGGCATCGGCCCGGCGGGCGAGGACGACGTCCTCGATGCGCTCCCGCAGCTCGGCCGGCACCTCGTCGTACACCTCGAGGGCACCGGCGTTGACGATGCCCATGTCCATGCCCGCGGCGAGGGCGTGGAACAGGAACACCGCGTGGATGGCCTCCCGGACGCGGTTGTTGCCGCGGAAGGAGAAGGAGACGTTGGAGACGCCGCCGGAGACCAGCGCCCCGGGCAGGTTCGCCTTGATCCAGCGGGTGGCCTCGATGAAGTCCAGCCCGTAGCGCGCGTGCTCCTCGATGCCGGTGGCGACGGCGAACACGTTCGGGTCGAAGATGACGTCCTCGGCCGGGAAGCCGACCTGCTCGGTGAGGATCGTGTACGCCCGGCGGCAGATCTGCTTCCGGCGCTCGAGGTCGTCGGCCTGCCCCTGCTCGTCGAAGGCCATGACGACGACGGCCGCGCCGTGCTTGCGGCACAGCCGGGCCTGGCGCACGAACTCCTCCTCGCCGGACTTCAGCGAGATGGAGTTGACGATCGACTTGCCCTGCACGCACTTGAGGCCGGCCTCGATGACCTCCCACTTGGAGGAGTCGACCATCACCGGCACGCGGCAGATGTCGGGCTCGGCGGCGACCAGCTTGAGGAAGCGGTCCATCGCGGCGACGCCGTCGATCATGCCCTCGTCCATGTTGACGTCGATGACCTGCGCGCCGGCCTCCACCTGCTGGCGGGCCACGGCCAGGGCGGCCGGGAAGTCACCGGCCCGGATGAGGTTGCGGAACCGGGCCGAGCCGGTGATGTTGGTCCGCTCCCCCACGTTGACGAACAGCGAGTCCCCGTCGACGGTGAGCGGCTCCAGGCCGGACAGCCGCAGCGCCGGGCGGACCGCCGGCGGCGTCCGGGGCGCCACGCCGGCCACGGCCGCGGCGACGGCGGCCACGTGCGCCGGCGTCGTCCCGCAGCAGCCGCCCGCCAGGTTGACGAAGCCGCTGCCGGCGAACTCCCCGAGCACCGCCGCGGTCTCCTCGGGGGACTCGTCGTACTCGCCGAAGGCGTTGGGCAGGCCGGCGTTGGGGTGGCAGGAGACGAAGGTGTCGGCGATCCGCGCCAGCTCGGCGACGTAGGGCCGCATCTCGGCGGCGCCGAGGGCGCAGTTGAGCCCGACCAGCAGCGGGCGCACGTGCCGCACGGAGTTCCAGAACGCCTCGGTGACCTGGCCGGACAGCGTCCGCCCGGAGGCGTCGGTGATGGTGCCCGAGACCATCACCGGCCAGCGGCGTCCGCGCTGCTCGAACAGCGTCTCCAGGGCGAAGACCGCCGCCTTCGCGTTGAGGGTGTCGAAGACCGTCTCGACCAGCAGCACGTCCACGCCGCCGTCGACCAGCCCGTCGGCCTGGGTGAGGTAGGCCGCGGCCAGCTCGTCGAAGCTGACGTTGCGGGCGCCGGGGTCGTTGACGTCGGGCGAGATCGAGGCGGTGCGGCTGGTCGGGCCGATCGCGCCGGCGACGTAGCGCGGCCGGTCCGGCGTCCGTGCGGTCATGGCGTCGCACTCGCGGCGGGCCAGCCGGGCGGCGGCGACGTTGAGCTCGTAGGCGAGCTCCTCCATGCGGTAGTCGGCCAGCGAGATCGCCGTCGCGTTGAACGTGTTGGTCTCGATCACGTCCGCGCCGGCCTCGAGGTACTCGCGGTGGATGCCGGCGACGATCTCGGGGGCGGTGAGGGTGAGCAGGTCGTTGTTGCCCTGGACGTCGACCGGCCAGTCGGCGAACCGCTCCCCCCGGTAGCCGGCCTCGTCCGGCCGCCGTCGCTGGATCGCGGTGCCCATCGCGCCGTCGAGCACGAGGATCCGCCGCCGCAGCAGCGCGGTGAGCTCGGTGGTGGCATCGGGACGGAGTGCGGGGAACTCGGGCACGGGCTGTCCTCGGAGGTGGTTCGAACACGGTCACGAGAGCGTCCGGCGCCAGGGCTCTGGCAACTCCGACGCGGCGGCGGTGCCTCGTCGTCCTCGAACTGCGGGCCCCATCGTCCCATCCCGGGGGCCTCCCGCCACCGTCCGCCCTCGCCCGGTCGCGGGACCCGCGTCGCCCGCGAGGGCGCCGTCGGAGCGGCCGCACGCCCGGACCGACGTAGGCTCGAAGGGTGATCGACCCGAAGTCCACTCCTGAGGACCTGCCGCGGCTGACCGACCCCGTCGTGGTCGTCGCCTTCGAGGGCTGGAACGACGCCGGGGACGCCGCCACCGGGGCGCTGGAGCACCTCGAGCTCATCTGGGACGCCACCCCGCTCGCCGCCCTCGACCCCGAGGACTACTACGACTTCCAGGTCAACCGCCCCACCGTGTCGCTGGTCGGTGGGGTCAGCCGCCGCATCGAGTGGCCCACCACCCGCATCTCCGTCGCCCGCCCCCCGGGCGCCGAGCGCGACGTCGTCCTGATCCGGGGCATCGAGCCGAACATGCGCTGGCGGGGCTTCTGCGAGGAGCTCATCGAGCTGTGCCGCGAGCTCGACGCCCGCTCCGTCGTCGGCCTGGGCGCCCTGCTGGCCGACACGCCGCACACGCGGCCCACCCCGGTGACCGGCTCGGCCTACGACGCGGAGTCGGCGGAGCGCCACGGCCTGGACACCTCCCGCTACGAGGGGCCCACCGGCATCCTCGGCGTCTTCCAGGACGCCTGCGTGCAGGCCGGGCTGCCGGCGATCAGCTTCTGGGCCGCCGTCCCCCACTACGTCTCCCAGCCGCCGTCGCCGCGGGCCACGGTCGCGCTGCTGCAGCGCGTGGAGGAGGTCCTCGAGATCCCCGTGCCGCTGGGCGCCCTGCCCGAGCAGGCCGACGACTGGGTGAAGACCGTCGACGAGATGGCCAACGAGGACGCCGAGGTCGTCGAGTACGTGCGCTCCCTGGAGGAGCGGGCCACCGAGTTCGACCTGTCCAACGCCAACGGCGACACCATCGCGCGCGAGTTCGAGCGCTACCTGCGCCGCCGGGGCGGCACGAACTGACCTCGGCCCCGTCCTCCCCGCGCCTCGCACGCTCAGGGGGAACCCGGGACGGGGCCGGAGCCGAGGGCGCCCCCCGTTCCTCGCACGCTCCAGGTGTCGAGTGTGCAGTTGGTGTCGCCGACACGCGCGGACACGCCGGTGCCGGCGGCCCCAACTGCCCACTCGCGCGGATCGGGCTCGCGCGGATCCGGCTCGCGCTGACCGGGCTCACGCGCACCGGGCTCGCGCTGACCGGGCTCACGCGCACCGGGCTCACGCTGGAGGGCGGCCCCGCTGTCGCTGCCCCTCCCCCGCCTCACGCGCCCGACGGCGGCGCCTGACGGCGCGGTCGTGTTGGGGATAACGGTCGTATGACGGGCAGTGGATCCCCGCCGGCGACCGTCCGGGCGGCGGCTACTGCAGGCGGAGCAGGGGGCGCATCGCCGACGTGGCGTCGGCGTCGAAGAGCCGGTCGTGGGTGGCCAGCGCGAACCGGTCGGTCATGCCGGAGACGTAGTCCACGACCTGGGTCACCGGGTCGGCCTCGGTGTCCCGGTAGGACGCCGGGATGAGCTGCGGGTGGGCCAGGTGGTGGTCGACCAGCCGGCGGGTGACGGCGATGGCCAGGTGCTTCTGCCCGGCGGCGGTCTCCGAGGCGTAGACCCGCTGGAACATGAACGTGCGCAGCTCGTGCATCGCCTCGAGCGGCTCGGGGGCCATGACCACCGACCCGCCGTCGGCCAGCGAGCCGGCGATGACCGCGTCGATCATCGCGCCCACCATCTCGCTGCCGGGGTCGCCGAAGACGGCGCGGGCCCGGGCCGGCAGGTCACCCACCCGCAGCACCCCGGCCCGGACGGCGTCCAGCGCGTCGTGGGAGAGGTAGCCGATCCGGTCGGCGTACCGGACGCACTCGGCCTCCCGGGTGGCCGGCGGCGGGTCGATCTTCCAGCTGTGCGCGCGGATGCCGTCGCGGACCTCCCAGGTGAGGTTGAGCCGCTCCAGCACCTCGACGATCCGCACCCCCTGCGCGGCGTGGTGCCAGCCGCCGGGCACGTAGGGCTCCAGCGCGTCCTCGCCGATGTGGCCGAACGGGGAGTGGCCGAGGTCGTGGCCCAGCGCGATCGCCTCGGCCAGGGCCTCGTTCAGCCCGAGAGCCCGCGCGAGGGAACGGGCGACCTGGGTGACCTGCAGCGTGTGGGTCAGCCGGGTGACGAAGTGGTCGCCGTCGGGGTTGAGGAAGACCTGCGTCTTGTGCTTGAGCCGGCGGAAGGCCTTGGCGTGCAGGATGCGGTCGCGGTCGCGCTCGAAGGCGGTGCGCAGGGCGTCCTCCGGCTCGGCGACCGCCCGGCCGCGGGTCGCGGTGGAGCGGGTGGCCGCCGCGGCGAGGGCCTGCTCCTCCGCGCGCTCGCGGGCGGCCCGGTCGACCAGCCGGAAGGCACCCATCAGCAGTCGGCCAGCGCCACACCGAGCAGCGCGTCCACGGCGTCGCCCACCACGCCCGGGGCGCCGTCCTCGAGCTCGTCGTCCGGACCGGCGGCCAGGGTCGCCGCGGCCCAGGCGTCGACGAGGGCGATCGCGCCGGGGCTGTCGAGGTCGTCGGTGAGCCGCTCGCGCAGGCCCTGCAGCACCGGCGCCGCCGGTGCGCCGGCCGGCAGGGCGACGGCGCGGCGCCACGTGCCCAGCCGGGTGCGGGCGCTGTCGAGGAGCTCCGGCGCCCAGAACCGGTCGGTGCGGTAGTGCCCCGACAGCAGCGCCAGGCGGATCGCCATCGGGTCGACGCCCTCGCCGCGCAGCTTGGAGACGAACACCAGGTTGCCGCGGCTCTTGCTCATCTTCTCGCCGTCCAGGCCGATCATCGCCGCGTGCACGTAGGCCCGCGCGAAGGGCTTGGTGGCGGTGAGCGCCTCGGCGTGGACGGCGGAGTACTCGTGGTGCGGGAAGACCAGGTCGCTGCCGCCGCCCTGGACGTCGAAGCCCATGCCGATGGTCTCCAGCGCGATGGTGGCGCACTCGATGTGCCAGCCCGGCCGCCCGTCGACCCCGCGGGGGCCGGCCCAGGACGGCTCCCCGGGGCGCTGCCCGCGCCACAGCATGGGGTCCAGCCGGTTGCGCTTGCCCGCGCGGTCGGGGTCTCCCCCGCGCTCGGCGAAGAACCGCAGCATCGTCGCCTCGTCGTAGCCGGACTCCCCGCCGAAGCCGGGCGCCTGCGCCACGTCGTGGTAGACGTCGCCGGTGCCGTCGTCGAGGACGTAGGCCAGCCCCTCGTCGAGCAGGCCCTCGATGTGGGCGACGATCTGCGGGATCGACTCGACCGCGCCGACGTAGTCGTCGGGCGGGAGCACCCGCAGGGCGGTCATGTCCTCCCGGAACAGCGCCGTCTCGCGCATCGCGAGCACGACCCAGTCCTCCCCGTCGCGCTCGGCGCGCTCGAGCAGGGGGTCGTCGATGTCGGTCACGTTCTGCACGTAGTGGACCGCGTGCCCGGCGTCCCGCCACACGCGGTTGACCAGGTCGAACGCCAGGTAGGTGGCGGCGTGGCCCAGGTGCGTGGCGTCGTACGGGGTGATCCCGCAGACGTACATGCGGGCGGTGCCGGCGGGGTTGGTGGCGACCACCTCGCCGCGCGCGGTGTCGTGGAGCTTGAGCGCGGGACCGGTGCCCGGGAGGGTCGGCAGGAGCGGAGCAGGCCAGGCGAGCACGCCCCGAGCCTAGATGCGCCTACCGACCGCGCCCGTCGGCCCTCATCCTGACGGTGGACGCCGCCCCGTCCCGGAGGAGCCACCGTGGAGCCCGACGAGTACCTGCCGGTCCTGCAGAAGACCAACGCCCGCTTCGCCGACGCCGCCGCCGAGGCGGTCCTGGCGCACGGCTGGCGGGCGCCGGTGCCCGGCTGTCCCGGCTGGACCCTGGCCGACGTCGTCTGGCACCTGGCCGAGGTGCAGCACTTCTGGGCGTGGGTGGTGCGCACCCGCGCGGTGGACCCGGGCACGTACGTCGAGCCGGTGCGGCACCCGGACGACGAGCTGCTCGGCTACGGCCTGGCGCAGTCCGCGGAGCTGGAGACGGTGCTGGCCGGCGCCGACCCGGCGGAGCGGGTGTGGACGTGGGCGCCCCGGCAGGACGTCGGGTTCGTGCTGCGCCGCCAGACGATGGAGGCGGTGGTGCACACCGTGGACGTCGAGCAGGTGCTGGGCGACGTCCGGCCGGTGCCCACCGACGTCGGCCTCGACGGGCTCGACGAGTGGCTGGAGGTGATGGTGCCGGCGGTGTTCCCGCACGGGCCGCCGGACACCGCCCACCCGGTGGTCTTCCACGCGGTGGACGCCGACGCCGAGCGCACCCTGTTCCCCGGCTCCCGGCCGTTCCCGATCGCGGCGCTGACCGGCACCGCCGGGGACCTGCTGCTGGCCGTGTGGCGGCGGGTGCCCCTGGAGGTGCTCACCGTGGACGGCGACGGGCTGCAGGCGGCCGCGATGATCGGCCTGGTGCGGCTGGAGTAGCCGCTCACGGCCAGGGAACGGCGTACCGCTCGAACGCCTCACCGGTCTGGACGCCGACGACGCAGAACACGAGTCCCGCGGGGTCGGTCATCTGCCAGAACGAGCCCATGTCGGCCAGCCGGCGGGCGCCGAGGGCCTCCAGGCGGGCCACCTCGGCCGGGACGTCGTCGGTCTCGACGTCGACGTGCCACCGCGGCGGCGTCCCCTCCCCGGTGCGCTGCACCTCCAGGTGGAACCCGTCGGCGAAGGAGCCGAGGGAGTGCCAGTCGTCGTCGGAGGGGTCCGGCGTCGCAGGGTGGCCGGTGGCCGCCGACCAGAAGGCCAGCCCGGCCGCGTGGTGCTCGGGCGGCAGGTCGAGCAGCAGGATGGCCAGGCGGCTCCGGTGCGGCATGGGCGCCATGGTGGCCGACGCCCCCGACGAGATCGGCGACGTGGTGGCCATCAGGCGCCTGATG
>NZ_JBJGYT010000017.1:0-99790 GCF_054050135.1 Geodermatophilus sp. SYSU D00705
CACAGCGTTACGGCGGCCATGGCGAGAGGGAAACGCCCGGTCTCATTCCGAACCCGGAAGCTAAGCCTCTCAGCGCCGATGGTACTGCCCCGGAGACGGGGTGGGAGAGTAGGACGCCGCCGGACAAACCTTTCCGCCAGGGCCCCAGCATCCGTGCTGGGGCCCTGCCGGCATTCCCCGGAACAATCACGACGGCACCATTCCGGGCTCCGCCGGTGCGGTCACCGCCGGGCGCGCGGCTCCTTGGTCGTGGCGCCTACGTTGTCGGCGAACCAGGCGTTGAGCGCGTCGAGGTCACGCCACGCCGTCCGCACCTCGTCGAGTGCGCGCGCTTCGTGCAGCCACTCGGCCGGCTCCCAGCGACGCGTGGCGTGCAGGGACTTGTGCCGGAGGAGATCGGCACGGTCGCCGTCCGCGGAGAAGCCGCTCGGTACCCGGGTGAGCCGCTCACCGGCGATGTCCCACCCGCGGGCGGCGAGGCGGTCCACCTCGGCCCGCAGCCGGCCGCCCTGCACGTCGTCCGCCACGGCGCGGCGGTACCGCGCCACCTGGTCGGACTCGAGCCGCCAGCAGCCCCCGGAGACCCGCAGGCCGTCGGCGGAGACCTCGACGTACCAGGCGCCCGCCCCACGCCCCTCCGGGTTCACCACCGCGCCCTGGTGGGTCTTGTACGGCGTCTTGTCGTGGCTGAAGCGGACGTCGCGGTACGGGCGGAAGAGCTTCGCCGTCCCGAACTCCGGGGCCAGCTCGTCGACCAGGGCCTGCATCGGGGCACGCACGCAGGTGTCGTAGGTGGCCTTGTGCCGCGTCCAGTACGTCTTGCTGTTGTCGGCCTCCAGGCCCTCGTAGAAGACCAGTCCCTCGTCGGGGAACCCGGCGAAGCTCACCCTTCCGCCTCCTCCAGCAGTGCGTGCCAGCGCACCTCGCGCAGCGGGCCCTGCCCGGTGTCGAGGGTGCGCACCCAGCCGTCCGGCGCCCAGCCGGCCGACTGGAAGAAGTCCGCGGACACCCGGTCCTGTTCCGGCAGCCAGACCGAGAGGCGGGCCGCCCCGGAGTCGCGGGCGAGGTCGGCGACCGCGGCCAGCAGCCGGCTGCCGTGCCCACGCCGTCCCCAGCGGGGCTCGACGAGCAGTACGGCCACCTCGGTGGTCGGGCCCGCGGGGTGCGGCACCTCGCCTCCGCCCACCTCCGGTGGGCCGTAGGCCGCGAAGCCGACGACGTCCTCCCGCTCGAGGGCGACCAGCACGCCGTGCGCGGGCGTGGGGGGTGAGGTGACCGCGGCCAGCCAGCTGTTCGCGGCCGCCTCGTCGTCCCAGTCGTCGAGCACGTCGGCGGGGAGCACCGAGCGGTAGGCGGTGCGCCACGTGACCAGCTGGACCCGCGTGATGGCGGCGACGTCCTCGGCCCGGGCGCGGCGCACCGAGACCTCCGCGCTGCCCGAGAACCGGGGGAACGGCGAGGTCGGCTGCACGCGGCGAGCCTAGGGCCCGCGCGGTTCCCGTCGGACCCGCCGGGCAGGATCGAGATCGTGGCTGCTCCCGTCGTCGACCGGTTGCCCGCCGCGCTCGCGCGGCGCATCGCCCTGGCCGCCCAGGGACTCGCCGTCCCGCGGCCGGAGGGGACGGTCAACGGCGGGCACCTGCGGCGCCTGGCCGACCGGCTGGCCGTCGTCCAGATCGACTCGGTGAACGTCCTCTCCCGGTCGCACTACCTGCCGGCGTTCAGCCGGCTGGGCCCCTATCGGCGGGCCGCCTTCGACGAGCTGGCCGGGCGTCGCCGGGAGCTGTTCGAGTACTGGGCGCACGAGGCGTCGTTCCTGCCCGTCCGGCTGCACCCGCACCTGCGGTGGCGGATGGCCGCTGCGGAGGAGCACGCCTGGGGGTCGATGGTGCGCATCCAGCGCGAGCGCCCCGGCTTCGTCGCGGAGGTCCTCGACCGGGTGCGCGACGGGGGGCCGCTCAGGGCCAGCGACCTCGCCGGGCCGCGTCCGGACCGGCCCGGCAGCATGTGGAACTGGCACGCGGGCAAGGTCGCGCTGGAGTGGCTGTTCTACACCGGCGTCCTCAGCACCCGCGGCCGGACGGCCGGCTTCGAGCGCGTCTACGACCTGGCCGAGCGGGTGCTGCCCACCGAGGTGCTGCGCGCGCCCACCCCCGAGCCGGCCGAGGCGGTCCGCGAGCTCGTCCGGACGGCGTCCCGCGCCCTGGGCGTGGCCACCGAGCGCGACCTGCGCGACTACTTCCGGCTCCGGCCGGGGCCGGCGCGCACCGCCATCGCCGAGCTCGCCGACGCTGGCGAACTCCTGCCGGTCGAGGTCGCCGGGTGGGGTGCCCCGGCCTGGCTGCACCCGGAGGCGCGACGTCCGCGCTGGGCCCGGGCGCGGGCGCTGCTGAGCCCGTTCGACTCCCTGGTGTGGGAGCGGCCGCGGGTCGAGCGGATCTTCGGGTTCCGCTACCGCCTGGAGATCTACACGCCGGCGGACAAGCGGGTGCACGGGTACTACGTGCTGCCCTTCCTGCTCGGTGACCGGCTCGTCGCCCGCGTGGACCTCAAGGCCGACCGTCGGGCCGGCGTCCTCCGGGTGCAGTCCGCCTTCGCCGAGCACGGCGTCGACCGGGCCGAGGTGGCCGCCGAGCTCGCCGCCGAACTGGCCCTCATGGCCGGCTGGATGGAGCTGGAGGCGGTCGGCGTCGCCGATCGCGGCGACCTCGCCGGGGACCTGGCCGCCGCCGTCGTCGTCCGTTGAGACGGCCTCAGCTCTCCTGCAGGCCGGCCAGCCGGCGGACGACGGTGAGGCCGACCGGGCTGCCGGGCCACGCCCGGACCAGCGCGGCGTCCCCGGCGCTGCGCACCACCCACCGCAGCGCCAGCGCCACCACGACCACGTCGTCGGCGTAGCCGAGGACCGGCACGACGTCCGGCACCAGGTCGACCGGCGACAGCAGGTAGGTCAGCAGCGCCCACAGCCGCCACCGCACCCCGCGGGGGAGGGAGCGGTCGGCGGCCAGCCGGCGGACCAGGCGGACGAGGTCGGGCAGCAGGCGCAGCGCCTCCCGGACCGTCAGGTCCGGCGGGCGGGCCCGCCAGAGCAGCAGCAGGAGGACGGCCCAGAGCAGGAGCAGCCCGCCCGCGACGGCGAGCAGCGTCTCCCACCAGTCCACGGTGACGAGTCTGACCGGTGGGGCGGGAGCGATCCGCAGGCGCCCGGCCTCGCGCTCCCCGTCGGCGGCCCGCCGTAGTCTCGGGGCCGTGGGAAGCGCAACCGACGGCCCGATCGACACCCAGTACGAGGACCTGCTGCGCCGGGTGCTGGAGCAGGGCACCCCGAAGCAGGACCGCACCGGCACCGGCACCGTCAGCCTCTTCGGTGAGCGGCTGCGCTACGACCTCTCCGAGCGCTTTCCGCTGGTCACCACGAAGCGGGTCCACTTTCGGTCGGTCGCCGTCGAGCTGCTGTGGTTCCTCCGCGGCGACAGCAACGTGCAGTGGCTGCGCGACAACGGGGTCACGATCTGGGACGAGTGGGCCTCGGCCGAAGGGGAGCTGGGGCCGGTGTACGGCGTCCAGTGGCGGTCGTGGCCCACGCCGGGCGGCGAGCACGTCGACCAGATCAGCGCCGTCCTGCAGACCCTGCGCACCGATCCCGACTCGCGGCGCATGGTGGTCTCGGCCTGGAACGTCGCGGCCCTGCCCGAGATGGCGCTGGCCCCCTGCCACGCGTTGTTCCAGTTCCACGTCGCCGACGGAAGGCTGTCCTGCCAGCTCTACCAGCGCAGCGCCGACCTGTTCCTGGGCGTGCCGTTCAACATCGCCAGCTACGCGCTCCTGACCCGCATGGTCGCCGCCCAGGTGGGCCTGGCCCCCGGCGACCTCATCTGGGTCGGCGGGGACTGCCACGTCTACAGCAACCACGTCGAGCAGGTGACCGAGCAGCTCTCCCGGGAGGTGCTGCCGTTCCCGCGGCTGGAGCTGGCGCCCGCGCCGTCGCTGTTCGACTACACCTACGAGCACTTCACCCTCGACGACTACCGGCACCACCCGGCCATCAAGGCCCCGGTGGCCGTGTGACGGTCGCGCTGATCTGGGCCCAGGCCCACGGCGGGGTCATCGGCGCCGACGGGGCCCTGCCCTGGCACCTGCCCGAGGACCTCAGGCTCTTCCGCACCCTCACCACGGGCTCGACGGTGGTCATGGGCCGGCGGACGTGGGAGTCGCTGCCCGAGCGCTTCCGCCCGCTGCCGGGGCGGCGCAACGTCGTCCTCACCTCCGACCCCTCGTGGACGGCGGACGGCGCGCACGTGGCGTCGTCCGTGGCGCAGGTGCTCGCCGAGCGGGACGGCGACCTGTGGGTGATCGGCGGCGGCCAGGTGTACGTCGCCTTCCTGCCGTTCGCCGACCGGGTGGTCGTCACCGACGTCGACACCCGGGTGGACGGCGACACGTGGGCGCCGGAGCTCGGCGCCGAGTGGCACCGGGTGTCCCGGGAGCCGGGAGAGGGCTGGTCGACGTCCTCCACGGGCCTGCGGTACGCCGTCTCGGAGCACCGGCGGTCCGCGCCGGGGGACCGGCCCGGGATCGCTCGGTAGATTCTCCCCATGACCAGCGACCCCGCCCGGCCCTTCGGGCGCGTTCTGACGGCGATGGTCACCCCCCTGGCCGAGGACGGCTCGATCGACCTCGCCGGGGCCCAGGAACTGGCCGCGCACCTGGTGGACCGGGGTGGCCACGACGGCCTCGTCGTCGCCGGGACGACGGGGGAGTCGCCGACGCTCAGTGACGCCGAGCAGCGTGCCGTCCTCGAGGCGGTGCTCGACGCCGTCGGGAACCGCGCCACCGTCGTGGCCGGTGTCGGCACCAACGACACCGCCCACTCCATCGAGAAGGCGCGCGACGCCGAGCGCCTCGGTGCGCACGGCCTCATGGTCGTGACGCCGTACTACAACAAGCCCCCGCAGGCCGGCCTGCTGCGGCACTTCACCGCCGTCGCCGACTCCACCGACCTGCCGGTGATGCTCTACGACATCCCGCCGCGCACCGTGGTCCCCATCGAGGTGGAGACGCTGGTGCGGGCCGCGGAGCACCCGCGGATCGTCGCGGTGAAGGACGCCAAGGGCGACCTCGGCGCGGTGGCCTGGACCCTCGCCCGCACCGACCTCGCCTACTACAGCGGCGAGGACATGCTGAACCTGCCGCTGCTGGCCCTCGGCGCGGTCGGCGTCGTGAGCGTCGTCGGTCACCTGGTGGGCCCGCGCCTGGCCGAGCTGATCGCGGCGGTCGAGTCCGGTGACCTGGTGAAGGCCCGCGCGGTCAACGAGAGCCTGCTGCCGGTCTACACCGGGATCTTCCGGACGCAGGGGGTCATCCTGGTCAAGGCCGCGCTGCGCGAGCTCGGCCTGCCCGCCGGCCCGGTCCGCCCGCCGCTGGTCGACGCCACCCCTGAGCAGGTCGCCACCCTGCGCGCGGACCTCACCGCGGGCGGGGTCGCGCTGTGACGGCGGGTGCCGTCCAGCCGCACCTCGACCTGCAGGTCCCGCCCCCGCTGCCGGCCGGCGGCCTGCGGGTCATGGCGCTCGGCGGGCTCGGCGAGATCGGCCGCAACATGGCCGTGCTGGAGTTCGACGGCAAGCTGCTGGTCATCGACTGCGGCGTCCTCTTCCCGGAGGCCGAGCAGCCCGGCGTCGACCTGATCCTCCCGGACTTCGGCGTCATCGAGCACCGGCTGGACGACGTCGCCGCGGTGGTGCTCACCCACGGGCACGAGGACCACATCGGCGCCATCCCGTACCTGCTGCGGATGCGGGGGGACATCCCGCTGGTGGGCTCCCGGTTCACCCTCGCGCTGGTGCGGGCCAAGCTGCGCGAGCACCGCCTGGACCCGGTGCTGGTGGAGGTGGCCGCCGGCGAGGACCACGTGGCCGGGCCGTTCCACTGCGAGTTCCTCGCGGTCAACCACTCGATCCCCGACGCGCTGGCCGTCGCCGTCCACACGCCGGCCGGGGTCCTGGTGCACACCGGCGACTTCAAGATGGACCAGCTCCCGCTCGACGGCGTCCTCACCGACCTCGGTGCCTTCGCCCGGCTCGGGCTGGAGGGCATCGACCTGCTGCTGGCCGACTCGACCAACGCCGAGGTGCCCGGCTTCGTCGTCTCCGAGCGCGCGATCGGCCCCGTGCTCGAGGACGTCTTCCGCCGGGCCACCCAGCGGCTGATCGTCTCCAGCTTCGCCAGCCACGTGCACCGCATCCAGCAGGTGCTCGACGCCGCGGAGGTGCACGGCCGCAAGGTCGCCCTCGTCGGGCGCTCGATGGTCCGCAACATGGGCGTGGCCCGCGACCTGGGCCTGCTGCGGGTGGCACCCGGGCTGATGGTGTCGCTGGACGAGGCGACGTCCATGCCGCCCGAGCAGGTGGTGCTGGTCAGCACCGGTTCCCAGGGGGAGCCGCTGTCGGCGCTGGGGCGCATGGCCCGCGGTCAGCACCACCAGGTCACGATCGAGGCCGGGGACACCATCGTGCTGGCCTCCTCGCTCGTGCCGGGCAACGAGACCGCCGTCTACAAGGTCATCAACGGGCTGGCCCGCCTCGGCGCCACCGTCGTCCACAAGGAGACGGCGATGGTGCACGTCTCCGGGCACGCCCCCGCGGGGGAGCTGCGCACCCTGCTCAACGTCGCCAAGCCGCGGCACCTCATGCCGGTGCACGGGGAGTGGCGGCACCTGCGCGCCCACGCCGCGCTGGCCGAGCAGACCGGCATGGCCGCCGACCGGGTGCTGCTCGCGGAGAACGGCGTGGTCGTCGACCTCGTCGACGGCAAGGCCTCGATCGTCGGCAGCGTGCCCGTCGGCGACGTCTACGTGGACGGGCTCAACGTCGGCGACGTGGGGGAGGAGTCGCTGCAGGAGCGGCGGATCCTCGGCGACGAGGGCTTCGTGGCGCTCACCGTCGTCATCGAGCCCTCGACCGGCACCATCGTGCGGCCGGTGCACCTCAACGCCCGCGGCTTCGCCGACGACCCCACCGTCTTCGACCCCGCCCTGGCGCTGGTCGAGGACGCCCTGCGGCGCACGCTGGCCGACGGCGAGACCGACCCGCACCGGCTGTCCCAGGTGATCCGGCGGACGGTCGGCAAGTGGGTGTCGGACACCCACCGCCGCCGACCGATGATCATCCCCACCGTCCTCGAGGTGTGAGTCGGAGTGGGGGGAACGCGTCCCTCCCACTCCGTCACCGCAGCTCGATCGGCTCGATGCCCTCGTCCGCGGGCAGCTCGAAGCCCCACACCTGCGCGTAGAACGACAGCTCGCCGTCCAGGGCCGCGCGGATGTTCTCCGCCCGCCGGAACCCGTGCTGCTCGCCGGGGAAGAGCAGGTAGGCGTGCGGCACCCCCTTGTCCCGCAACGCCCCGACGATCGCCGCGGCCTGCTCGGGCGGGACGACGCGGTCCTCCTCGCCCTGGAACACCGCCAGCGGGGTGTCGAAGGCGTCCACGTGCGAGATCGGGGAGCGCTCGGCGTAGACGTCGGCGCCCTCCGGCCACGGGGCGACCAGCGAGTCCAGGTAGCGGGACTCGAACTTGTGGGTGTCGGCGGCCAGTGCGCCGAGGTCGGCGACGCCGAAGTGGCTCGCGCCGGCGGAGAAGACGCCCGGCCGCAGGCACAGCGCCGCCAGGGTGGTGTAGCCGCCGGCCGACCCGCCGCGGATGGCCATGCGGGCGGGATCCACCCGGCCGCTGTCGGCGAGGAACCGCGCGCAGGCCACGACGTCGTCGAGGTCGACCACACCCCACCGGCCGCGCAGCGCCTCCCGGTACCGCCGGCCGTAGCCGGTCGAGCCGCGGTGGTCGACGTCGGCGACGCAGAACCCGCGGGAGGTCCAGTACTGGACCCCCAGGTCGAGCACCGCGGAGGTCGCCGAGGTCGGGCCGCCGTGCACCAGCACGAGCAGCGGCGGCCGGGTGCCGGCGGGGGCGGAGGCCTCCGGGTTGGTCGGCGGGTAGACCAGCGCGTGCGCGACGTCGATGCCGGTCCCGTCCTCGGGTGTGGGGAAGCTGACGTGCTCGGGGCGGGAGAACCACGCCGGGTCCAGCCCGAGGTCGCGGGCCGGGCGCAGCACCTCGGCGGTCCCGTCGTCCGGGCCGACCCGCAGCACGACCGGCTCGGCGTCCGGACCGCCGGCGACGCAGACCACCGACCCGCCGGCGGCGGTCACGTACCGGAAGGCCGCGTACGGCAGCGCGAGGTCCCGCAGGGTCCCGTCGGGCTCGCGCACGGCCAGCCGGTCGGTGCCCTCCCCTGCGCGCGCGACGACCACCCGGCCGTCGGGCAGCACCGCGAACCGCCGGGCGCCGAACACCCACTGCGGCCCGGCGAGGTCCGCGCCGACGTCCAGCACCGGCTCGACGTCCCCACCCGGCCGCCATCGGTACAGCGCCCAGACGTCGCTGCGGTCGGCGCAGAACCACAGGCTGCCGTCGGCGGCCCAGACCGGCTGGACGACGGACTCCGCGCGGCCGTCCGGGGATCGGCCGCCGGCCACCACCGTCTCGGTGCCGTCGGCGGCCCGGACGACGAGCGCGGCGGCGTCCCACGGCATGTCGGGGTGGTCCCACTGCAGCCAGGCCAGGTGCCGGCCGTCGGGGGAGAGGCGGGGGTCGGAGACGAAGTCCGGGCCGGTGACCAGGACCTCGGTGGTGCCGTCCGTGCCGATCCGCACGACCTCGTTGACCACGTCGGCGGCCGCGCCGCCCGCCGCGTGCGTCTCCCGCACGGCGAGGACACCGCCCGGGACGACGTGCAGGTCGGCGTAGCGCACCCCGGACGGCAGCGGCGGCTCGGGCGTGACCGCGCTCGGCTCGGCGGCACCGGGGCCGAGCCGGTACAGCCGCTGGTCGGCGAACTCGGTGAACCACAGGACGCCGTCGGCGACGGTCCACGCGCCCCCGCCGTACTCGTGCACCCGGGCGCGGGCGTTCCACGGCGGGGGCAGGGGGTCGGCGGTCCGGCCGTCGGCGGCGCGACGGACCAGTGCCGAGCGCCCGCCCTCGCCGGGCCGTGACTCCGACCACCAGAGGTCGTCCCCGTCCACGGCCACCTCGCCGAGCCGGGCGGCGGCGCGGACGACGAGTCCCGAGGTGATCGGGGTGGGCCAGCTCCCGTACGGGGTCGTCGGCATGCCATGACCGTAGGTGGCGGACACGTCCCTCCGCCTGCCGTCAGGGGACCCCCGCGGCCATTACCGTCTGACGCATGCCTGCTCGCTCGACGACGACCCGGCCGTCGGGTCGGTCGTCCGCGCGCGGCCGCTCCGGCTCCGGGTCGACCGCGTCCCGGAAGCGACCGCCCGCGAAGCGACCCGCCTCCGGCGGTCGCAAGCCCGCGGCCCGCAAGCCCGCGGCGAAGAACTCCGGCCCCGGTCTCTGGGGCGTCATCAGCGGCGGCTGGTCGCTGCTGGCCCGCGGTGCCGGGGGGCTGGCCCGCTCCGTGGCCCGTCCGGAGGAGGCCGAGCCGCTCGCGCCCGAGCACCGCCGCGACGGGGTCGGCCTCGCCGTCCTCGGGCTGGCCGTCGTGCTCGGTGCGGCCGCCTGGACCAACGGCATCGGCCCGGTCGGCGCCGCGCTCGCCGACGCGGTGCGCTGGATCGTCGGCTCCCTGGTGATGGTGCTGCCGGTCGTGCTGTTCTTCGCCGCCCTCCGGCTGCTGCGCCGGGGTCCCCGCCCCGAGGCCCGCGGCCGGCTGGTGATCGGCTGGATCTGCGCCGTCGCCTCGGTGCTCGGCATCGCGCAGGTCGTGGGGGAGGGCGCCGTCCCCGCCGCGGGCCGGCCGGGGTCCGGCGGTCTCGTCGGCTGGGCGGCGGGCACCCCGCTGGTCGCCGGCGTCGGCAGCGTCGTCGCCGTCGTCCTGCTGGTCCTGCTCGCGTTCTTCGGCCTGCTGGTGCTCACCGCGACGCCGGTGCACCAGATCCCCGAGCGGCTGCGCGAGCTGGGGGACCGGCTGCTCGGCCAGGGGTCCGACGAGGACGCGTACGACGACTGGGACGACGAGGAGGACGACGAGCCGGTCGCCCCGCCGACCCCGCGTCGCGCCCGCCGCCGCTCGCTGTCGGAGGACCTGCTCGACACCGGCCCGGTCGACACCGTGCCGGCCATCGACCACGCCGCGTTCGACGAGGCGCCGGAGGCCGTGCGCCTCGAGCGGCCGCCCGAACCGCCCCCGGCGCCGCGCCGGCCGGTGGTCGACCGCACCGCCCCGCCGGAGGAGCTCGAGCCGGTCACCGAGCCCGAGCAGCTGCGCATCGAGCCGGTCGAGGGTGCCTACACGCTGCCCTCGGTCAGCGTGCTGCGCCCCGGCGACCCCCCGAAGAAGGGCTCGAAGGCCAACGACGCGGCCATCGAGGCGATCACCGGCGTGCTCGAGCAGTTCAACATCGACGCCGCCGTCACGAGCTTCACCCGCGGCCCGACGGTGACCCGCTACGAGATCGAGCTGGGCCCGGCGGTCAAGGTCGAGAAGATCACCGCGCTGACCAAGAACATGGCCTACGCGGTGGCCAACGACAACATCCGCATCCTCGCGCCGATCCCCGGCAAGTCCGCGGTCGGCGTCGAGGTGCCCAACGTCGACCGCGAGATGGTCAGCCTGGGCGACGTGCTCCGCTCGCAGGTGGCCAAGCAGGACCCGCACCCGATGCTGGTCGGCCTCGGCAAGGACATCGAGGGCGGCTTCGTCTGCGCGAACCTGGCGAAGATGCCGCACCTGCTGGTCGCCGGCGCCACCGGTGCCGGTAAGTCCAGCTGCGTCAACTCGCTGCTGACCTCGCTGCTGCTGCGGGCCACGCCCGACCAGCTGCGGATGATCCTCATCGACCCGAAGATGGTCGAGCTGACGCCGTACGACGGCATCCCGCACCTGATCACGCCGATCATCACCGACCCGAAGAAGGCGGCCACCGCGCTGGCCTGGCTGGTCGAGGAGATGGAGCAGCGCTACCAGGACATGCGGGCCACCGGCGTCCGGCACATCGACGACTTCAACCGCAAGGTGGAGCGCGGCGAGATCACCGCCCCGCCCGGCAGCGAGCGGGTGTACCGGCCCTACCCGTACATCCTCGCGATCGTCGACGAGCTCGCCGACCTCATGATGGTCGCGCCGCGCGACGTCGAGGAGTCGATCGTCCGGATCACCCAGAAGGCCCGCGCCGCCGGCATCCACCTGGTGCTGGCCACCCAGCGGCCGTCGGTGGACGTCGTCACCGGCCTGATCAAGGCCAACGTGCCCTCGCGGCTGGCGTTCTCCACCTCCAGCCTCACCGACAGCCGGGTCATCCTCGACCAGCCGGGCGCGGAGAAGCTGATCGGGATGGGCGACGCCCTGTTCCTGCCGATCGGCGCCGGCAAGCCGATGCGCGTGCAGGGCGCCTACGTCTCCGACGGCGAGATCGAGGCGGTCGTCGACTTCACCAAGCGGCAGGCCGAGCCCGAGTACCGGGAAGAGGTCTTCACCGCCGGCGGGGGCGAGAAGAAGGAGATCGACGAGGACATCGGCGGCGACCTCGACCTGCTGTGCCAGGCGGTCGAGCTGATCGTGACCAGCCAGTTCGGGTCGACGTCCATGCTGCAGCGCAAGCTGCGGGTCGGCTTCGCCAAGGCGGGCCGGCTCATGGACCTCGCCGAGAGCCGCGGCATCGTCGGCCCGTCGGAGGGCTCCAAGGCCCGCGACGTGCTGATCAAGCCCGACGAGCTCGAGTCGGTGCTGTTCACGCTGCGCGGCGGCACCCTCAGCGAGGCCTGAGGGCGGCCGCCCGGCGGGGAGGGCGGGGTCACTCGCGGGATCCCGACCGGGCTCGACGCGGCGACTACGATGGGCCGGTGACAGCTCTGCCCGACCCTGCCCGCAAGGTGGCGGTGGTGACCCTCGGGTGCGCCCGCAACGAGGTCGACTCGGAGGAGCTCGCCGGCCGGCTGGCCGCCGGCGGCTACGAACTGGTCGAGGACGCCGACGACGCCGACGCGGTGCTCGTCAACACCTGCGGGTTCATCGAGTCGGCCAAGAAGGACTCCGTCGACGCGATCCTCGCCGCCACCGACTCCGGCGCGCAGGTCGTGGCCGTCGGCTGCATGGCCGAGCGGTACGGCTCCGAGCTCGCCGGCGCGCTGCCCGAGGCCACGGTGCTCGGCTTCGACGACTACGCCGCGATCGGCGACCGGCTGGACGACGTCCTCACCGGCCGGCCGCTGGTGCCGCACGACCCGCGCGACCGCCGCACGCTCCTGCCGATCAGTCCGGTGGCCCGCACCGCGGCGGTCGCGGCGGTCGATGCCCCGGCGATCCCCGGCCACGGCTGGCTGCAGCGGCGCCGGCTGGCGTCGGGGCCGTCGGCGGCCCTGAAGCTGGCCTCCGGCTGCGACCGCCGGTGCGCCTTCTGCGCCATCCCGGCCTTCCGCGGCGCCTTCGTCTCCCGCCCCCCGGCCGAGGTCCTCGGCGAGGCGCAGTGGCTGGCCTCGCAGGGCGTGACCGAGCTGGTGCTGGTCAGCGAGAACTCGACCTCCTACGGCAAGGACCTCGGCGACCTGCGGTCGCTGGAGCGGCTGCTGCCGCAGCTGGCCGCCGTGGAGGGCATCACCCGGGTGCGGGTGGCCTACCTGCAGCCGGCCGAGATGCGGCCCGGCCTGCTCGAGGTCATCGCCGGCACCGAGGGGGTCGCGCCCTACTTCGACCTGTCGTTCCAGCACTCCTCGCCGGGGCTGCTGCGCCGCATGCGCCGCTTCGGCGGCACCGACGACTTCCTCGCGCTGATCGAGCGGGCCCGGTCGCTGGCCCCGGGCGCCGGCTTCCGCACCAACGTCATCCTCGGCTTCCCGGGGGAGACCGAGGACGACGTCGCCGAGCTCGAGCGCTTCCTCGTCGAGGGCCGGCTGGACGCGGTCGGCGTCTTCGGGTACTCCGACGAGGAGGGCACCGAGGCCGCGGGGCTGCCCGGCAAGCTCGACCAGGCCGAGATCGACGCCCGCGTCCGCCGGGTCACCGACCTGGTGGAGGAGCTCACCGCCCAGCGCGCCGAGGACCGCGTCGGCGACCGGGTCGAGGTGCTGCTCACCGAGGACCTCTCCGACACCGACGGCGAGGGCACCTGGCTCGGGCACGCGGCCCACCAGGACCCCGAGGCCGACGGGACGACGACGGTGACCGGCGTACCGGACGGCGCGGTCGCCGGACAGCTGGTGACCGCCGAGGTGGTCGGCACCGAGGGTGTCGACCTCGTCGCCGCCGCGCTGGTACCCGCGGTGACCGCATGAGCTCGGCACCCGCGGACCCGGCCGCGACCCCGCCGCAGTCGGTGCGGGTGCTCAACCTGCCCAACGCGCTGACCGTGCTGCGGCTCGCCGTGGTGCCGGTGTTCGCCGTCCTGCTGCTGACCGACGGCGGCACGGACGAGGCCCAGCGCTACTGGGCGACGCTGTTCTTCGCGCTGGCCATCATCACCGACCGCTACGACGGGATGATCGCCCGCCGCACCGGCCAGGTGACCGAGTTCGGCAAGCTGGCCGACCCGATCGCCGACAAGGCCCTCACCGGCACCGCGCTCATCGGGCTGTCGGTGCTGTCGCTGGTCGCGTGGTGGGTGACGCTGACGATCCTGGTCCGGGAGGTCGGCGTCACCCTGTTGCGGTTCTGGGTCATCCGGCACGGGGTGATCGCGGCCAGCCGGGGCGGCAAGGCCAAGACCGTCGTCCAGGCGCTGGCCGTCGGGCTCTACATCCTCCCGCTCGAGGGCGTGCTGGCCAGCGTCCGCTGGTGGGTGATGGCGGCGGCGCTCGTGCTGACCGTCGTGACCGGCCTGGACTACGTCTACCGCGCCCTCACCCTCCGGCGCACCAGCGCCCGGGCGATGCGGGCGGCAGCCGCGCGCCGCGCCGCCGGCCCCACCGGAGGACCCCGCACCGACGCGGCCGCCTGAGCGAGGACCCGCCGCACAGGACGGGGAAGGGCCGTGCGGCTCTGGGCGTTACGCCCAGAGCGGACGCGCCGGGGATGGCGCGGTGCCCGTCAGTGGCTCCGCGTACCGTGAGCGCACGGCGCCCCCGAGGGAGCCGCCGCCCCCGCAGAGGCAGGACAGGAGACGGCCATGACGCTGCTGCGCACCCAGCTCGGCACTTCCCTGCGCGGCCACCGGCTGCGTCAGCGCCGGACGCTGCGGGACGTCTCCGGAGCCGCCCGGGTGAGCCTGGGGTACCTCTCCGAGGTCGAGCGCGGCCAGAAGGAGGCATCCTCCGAGCTGCTCGCCTCGATCTGCGAGGCCCTCGACCTCGAGCTCGCCGACCTGCTCGCCGAGGTCAGCCTCGAACTGCGGCACGCCGACGGCGGGGTCCACCCGCTGACCCCCGCGCCCGGCGCCGTCGCCGCCGAGCCGCCCACCGAGGAGGCCGCGGAGGAGTCCGCCGCCGAGCCGGCGCTGGCCCTGGTGGGTGCACCCGCCCGCCCTGCGGCCCGTACCGCGGTGTCGCTGGCGGCCTGAGGTCGCCGACACGGCCGACGCGCAGCGCCCGCCGTCCTCGGCGCGCGCTCCGGGCGGTGCCGGACAGGACGCATGGTGACCGTCGGTCCTCCCTCCCCGCCGCCGGGCTGGGCGCCGCCGGCCCCGGTGCACGTGCCGGGCTCGCACACCCGCAGCGGCAACGCCATGAACCGCACCCGCGCCGGACTCCTGGACGGCGCCGCCCGGGCGTTCGCCGACCGCGGGCTGCGCCGCAGCACGATGCAGTCGGTCGCCGTCGCGGCCGGGGTGGCCAAGGCGACCCTGTACAACCACTTCCGCACCAAGGACGACGTCGCCCGGGCGCTGCTGGCCGCCGAGCTGGACCGGCTGACCGCGCTGGCCGCGGCGCTGCCGGCGGAGGCCGCGCTGGCCGCCCTCGCCGACGAGGTCGCCGAGCACCCGGTGCTGCGCCGGCTGGCCGAGGACGAGCCGGCCGAGCTGGTCGGCCTGCTGTCCGCCGCGCCCGAGCGCTGGACCGAGCTGGTCGAGCGGCTGGCGACGGCGCTGCGGGCCGAGCCCGACGCCGCGGACACGGTGGCGCACTGGCTGCTGGGACTGGTCCTCCAGCCGGGCGGTACCGCGGCCCGGCACGCCGCGGCGGCACGCCTCGCCGCGGTCCTCGGGCGCGCCTGACCCCTCCCGACCGCGCGGCAGGGCGCACCGGCGTGGGATGGTGACGGTCCGACACCGCCCGGGCGGGCGGCTGCTGCTGCACCATCGGAGTTCGCCGTGCGGTACCTGTTCCGGCCACCGGCCGCCGACGGGGCGGGCCTGCTGACCCTGCCCTGGCACCTCCCGCTCGAGGAGTGGGACCCCGACCTGCTGCTCGAGGTGCCGCAGCGCGGCATCTCGCGGCACGTTGTCCGCTTCGTCGCCCAGGACGGACACGTGTACGCGCTCAAGGAGATCGCCGAGCCGCTGGCCCGCCACGAGTACGCCCTGCTCGGCGAGTTCGAGGAGGAGGGCCTGCCGTCGGTGTCGGTGCTCGGCATCTGCGTCGACCGGCCCGGCGGGCAGGACGCCGTCCTGGTCACCCGGTACCTCGAGTACTCGATGTCCTACCGGTACCTGTTCTCCCGGCCCCACGGCGAGCAGTCGGCCGAGCAGCTGCTGGACACCCTGGTCGTGCTGCTGGTCCGGCTGCACCTCGCCGGGGTGTTCTGGGGCGACTGCTCGCTGTCGAACACCCTCTTCCGGCTCGACGCCGGCACCTTCGCCGCCTACCTGGTCGACGCCGAGACCGCCGAGCGCCACCCCCGGCTCAGCGACGGGCAGCGGCGCTACGACGTCGACCTGGCCCGCGAGCGGGTCGGTGCCGAGCTGCTGGACCTGCAGGCGGGCGGGCTGCTGCCCGGCGACGTCGACCCGATCGAGGTGGCCGACAGCCTGCCGCCGCGCTACGAGGGGCTGTGGGAGGAGGTCAACCGGGAGGAGGTCTTCGCCCCGGACGAGCAGCGGTACCGGGTGACCGCCCGGCTGCAGCGGCTCAACGACCTGGGGTTCGACGTCGGCGAGGTGGAGCTGGTCACCTCACCGGAGGGCGCGCGGCTGCGGGTGGAGACGCGGGTGGCCGAGCCGGGGGAGAACCGGCGGGAGCTGTTCCGCCTGACCGGCCTGGAGGTCCAGGAGCGCCAGGCCCGCCGGCTGCTCAACGACCTGCGGGCCTTCCGCGTGCACCTGGAGCAGAAGAGCGGGCGGCCGGTGCCCGAGACCGTCGCCGGCTACCGGTGGCTCGAGGAGGCCTACCAGCCGGTGGTCGAGGCGATCCCGCCGGACCTCGTCGGGCGGCTGGCCCCGGCCGAGGTGTTCCACGAGGTGCTGGAGCACCGCTGGTTCCTGTCGGAGAAGGCCGGCCGGGACGTCGGGACGACGGCG
Source organism: Geodermatophilus sp. SYSU D00705 (assembly GCF_054050135.1). Classification (NCBI taxonomy): domain Bacteria; kingdom Bacillati; phylum Actinomycetota; class Actinomycetes; order Geodermatophilales; family Geodermatophilaceae; genus Geodermatophilus; species Geodermatophilus sp. SYSU D00705. The sequence goes on from NZ_JBJGYT010000017.1 coordinate 16,407, forward strand.
GCGGCGCGCGCGTACTTCGAGACCGTGCTGCCCCGCACACCCAAGGAGATGACCACGCCGTCGGCCATCGTGGGCCACCAGATCTGACCCCTGCGCGCACCGCCGGACCCCTGGTCAGGGGCGGTAACGGACGGGTTTCGTTCGAGTTGACAGCCCCTGTGACCTGGGCCACCGTACGAAATCCGAGAGATCAACGCCCACAGCCGCCAACGGAGGCGATGACGCGTGCTGAGAAGTGGCAGGAGGGCGGCGCACCGGCAGCGCGTCGCGCCGGACAGGAGGTCCGCGGGTCCTCGCTCCCGCCGGTTGCTGGGGGGCTCGGCGGCCACGCTGGTCCTGGCCTCGACCCTGGCCGCGTGCGGCGGTGGGGGCGGGGGCAGCGGTGCGCCGGTGCTCAACTGGTACATCAACCCCGACTCCGGCGGCCAGGCGGAGATCGCCGCCCGCTGTTCGGAGGCGTCGAACGGGGCGTACACGATCGAGGTGGCCCAGCTGCCCCGCGACTCGCCCGCCCAGCGGGAGCAGCTGATCCGCCGGCTGGCGGCCAACGACGAGTCGATCGACCTCATGAGTCTTGACGTGGTCTTCCCGCCGGAGTTCGCCCAGGCCGGCTTCCTCGCCCCCGTCCCGGAGGACGTGGCGCAGGAGGTCAGCGAGGGCGTGTTCGAGGGTGCGCTGGACTCCGCCACGTGGAACGGCGAGCTCGTCGCGGTCCCCTTCTGGGCCAACACCCAGCTCCTCTGGTACCGGCAGTCGGTGGCGGAGGCGGCCGGGCTCGACATGACCCAGCCGGTCACCTGGGACCAGCTGATCGAGGCCGCAGAGAGTCAGGACGTCCTGCTGAGTGCCCAGGGCAGGCGGTCGGAGTCCCTGATGGTGTGGTTCAACGCGCTCCTGGAGTCCGCCGGGGGCCAGTACATCGAGGAGAGCGGAGAGAGCCCGGAGGAGATCCAGTTCGGTCTCTCCACCCCCGAGGCGGACCGCGCCTCCGAGGTGATGGCCGCCGTCGCCAACTCCTCCGCGGTCGGCGCCGGCTTCACCACGGCCAGTGAGGACACGAGCGCGACCGAGTTCGAGAGCGACGACGCCGGCTTCATGGTGAACTGGCCGTTCGTCTACGCCCAGGCCGTCAGCAAGGTGGAGGCCGGCACCCTGGACCAGTCGGTGCCCGACGACTACGGCTGGGCGCTCTACCCGGCAGTCGACGAGGGCACGCCGAGTGCGCCTCCCCTCGGCGGGATCGACATCGCCGTGTCGGCCTTCAGCCGGAACGTCGACCTCGCCTACGAGGCGGTCACCTGCATCGTCCAGGACGAGAACCAGGCCGATTACATGGTGACCAACGGCAACCCGGCGTCGTCGATCGCGGTCTACGACGACCCCGAGGTGCGGGAGGCCTACCCGATGGCCGACACCATCCGCGAGTCCCTGGAGTTGGCGGCGTCCCGGCCACTCACGGCTTACTACAGCGAGGTCCTGGGGTCCTTCCTCCGCGAGTTCCACCCGCCGGGCTCGGTGAACGACCAGACCGGTGAGCGGACGGAGACCCTCACCAAGGCAGTCCTGACAGGAGAGCAGCTGCTATGAGCCAGACGACGCTGCCGCCGGTCGAGAAGACTCGACCCGTCTCCGCGCCCCGCGGCACGATCAGCGACCGGTCCCGGGCCGAGCGCAAGCTCGGCTGGATGCTGGCCGGTCCGGCGTTCGTGGTCATGCTGCTGGTGACCGCCTATCCGATCCTGCAGGCGGTCTGGTACTCGCTGTTCAACTACCGGTTGACCGACCCGGAGAACCGGACCTTCGAGGGCCTCGGCAACTACGCGGTGATCCTCACCGACTGGGTGTGGTGGCAGGCCATCATCGTCACCGTGGTCATCACGGTGGTCACGGTGGCCGTCGAGCTGGTGCTCGGCTTCGCGCTGGCCCTCGTGATGGCCAAGGCGCTCTCGTCGATCCGACCCGTCGTCCGGGCCGCCATCCTGATCCCGTACGCGGTGATCACGGTCGTGTCGGCCTTCGCCTGGCAGTTCGCATTCCGGATCGACACGGGCTTCGTCAACAACTGGTTCGCCTGGCTGCCGGGCGTCAGCGACACCACCGACTGGTTCGGTGGCCAGGCCTCCTCGCTGTTCGTGATCTGCCTGGCCGAGATCTGGAAGACCACCCCGTTCATCTCGCTGCTGCTCCTGGCCGGCCTGGCGCAGGTGCCGGAGGTGCTGCAGGAGGCGGCCAAGGTGGACGGCGCCACCTGGTGGCAGCGGATGTGGCGGGTCACGATCCCCAACATGAAGGCCGCCATCATGGTGGCCCTGCTGTTCCGGACCCTGGACGCGTTCCGGATCTTCGACAGCATCTTCGTCATGACCGCAGGCGCGAACAACACCGAGTCGGTGTCGTTCCTCGCCTACCGGCAGACGATCTCCCGGGTGGAGATCGGCCTCGGCTCGGCAGTCTCCGTGCTGCTGTTCCTGTCGGTGGTGCTCATCGCCTTCGGCTTCATCAAGGGATTCAGGGTCGACCTGGCCCAGGCACGAGGGGAGCGCTGATGTCGACCAAGGAGAAGACCTGGTGGTGGATCGGCGGGGTCCTGATCGTCGTCTACTGCCTGTTCCCGATCGCCTGGATCCTCTCGCTGTCCTTCAAGACCTCGGCGGACATCGCGAACAAGCAGTTCCTGCCGTCGAGCTGGACCTGGGAGAACTACACGACGATCCTCACCGGGTCGGCCAGTGACCTGTTCCTGCCGGCACTGCGCAACTCGTTCGGGATCTGCCTGATCGCCACGGCGATCTCGTGCGTGCTGTCGATGTTCGCCGCCTACGCCATCGCCCGGCTGGACTTCCCCGGCAAGAAGCTGATCCTCGGCACCGCGTTGGCCGTGGCGATCTTCCCGGTGATCTCGATCGTCACGCCGCTGTTCAACCTGTGGCGTCAGATCGGGCTCTACGACACCTGGCCCGGGCTGATCATCCCCTACCTCTCGCTGACGCTGCCGATCTCCATCTGGACGATGTCGGCGTTCTTCCGGGAGATCCCGTGGGAGATGGAGCAGGCGGCCCAGGTCGACGGTGCCACCACCTGGCAGGCGTTCCGCAAGGTGATCGTCCCGCTCGCCGCACCGGGCGTGTTCACCACGGCGATCATCGCGTTCTTCATCGCCTGGAACGACTTCGCGTACGGCATCTCGCTGACGTCCACCAATGCCGCCCGCCCGGTCCCGGCGGCGCTCGGGCTCTTCTCCGGCGCCTCCCAGTTCCAGGACCCGACAGGCGCCATCGCCGCGGCGGCGGTCGTGGTGACCATCCCCGTCGTCGTCCTCGTCCTGCTGTTCCAGCGGCGCATCGTGGCCGGCCTGACGAACGGCGCCGTCAAGGGCTGACGCCCGATCCACCCACCCATCGAGGGGACAACTGTCATGGCTTCGATCGAGATGCGGAACATCGTCAAGCAGTACGGCGACGGCTATCCGGCGGTGAACGACGTCAGCCTGGACATCGCCGACGGGGAGTTCATGATCCTCGTCGGCCCGTCCGGGTGCGGGAAGTCGACGTTGCTGCGGATGATCGTCGGCCTGGAGGACATCACCAGCGGGGACATGATCATCGGTGGCAAGCGGGTCAACGACATGGCTCCCCGCGACCGCAACCTCTCGATGGTCTTCCAGAACTACGCGCTGTACCCCCACATGACCGTCTACGAGAACATCGCGTTCCCGCTGCGGTTGTCGAAGACCCCGGACGACGAGGTGCGCCGCCGGGTCACCGAGGCGTCCGACGTCCTCGAGCTCAAGGAGCACCTGGAGCGCAAGCCGGCCAACCTCTCCGGCGGTCAGCGCCAGCGGGTCGCCATGGGGCGGGCCATCGTGCGCCAGGCCGAGGCGTTCCTCTTCGACGAGCCGCTGTCGAACCTCGACGCCAAGCTGCGCGGCCAGATGCGCACGGAGATCTCCCGGCTGCAGCGCCGGCTGGGGATCACCACCGTCTACGTCACCCACGACCAGACCGAGGCCATGACCCTCGGCGACCGGGTCTGCGTCCTCCGGAAGGGCAAGATCCAGCAGGTCGCCTCCCCGCGCGAGCTGTACGAGCAGCCCGTGAACCTGTTCGTCGCCGGGTTCATCGGCTCCCCGCCGATGAACTTCCTGCCGGCCACGTTGCAGGGCAACCGGCTGCAGACGCCGTTCGGCCAGATCGAGCTCGACGAGCGCCGGGCGGCGGCGGTGACCGGCCGCGATCTGCTGCTCGTCGGCATCCGGCCGGAGTACTTCGAGGACGCGGCCCTCGTGGACGAGGCCAAGCGGCCGCTCGGATCGGTCTTCCGTGCGCGCGTGGACGTCACCGAGTGGCTGGGCGACTCGCAGTACGCCTACATCCCCTACGAGGCACCCGAGGAGATCACCCGGCAGCTGCGGGACCTGTCCCGGGAGCTGGACTCCGAGGAACTGCGCACCCAGGCCATCGTGTCGATCGACGCGACCAGCCGCATCCGTGAGGGGCGCGAGGCGGAGTTCTGGCTCGACAGCCGCAAGGTGCACGTGTTCGACCCCCAGTCCGGCGAGAACCTGACCCGTGACGCCGAGGCCGGCGCCCGCCTGACGCAGATGGCGGCCGAGGACCGCGTCGAGCAGGTGCAGGACGCGCAGGCGTCCGGGCAGACGGTGGGGGGCGCGCACCGCGCCGGCGCGGCCTGATCGACGGCACCCCGCCGGTGGTCGCAGTGGCCACCGGCGGGGTGCCGCACCCCGTACGACCGGCCCCGGGGCGGCGCCCGCCCACCCGGGGCCCGAGCACGTCTGGAGCCCGATGTCTCCCCATGCTGGGCACGGGCGCCGCCCGTGGTGGTGGTCCGCCGTCGTCTACGAGGTGTACCTGCGCAGCTTCGCCGACTCCGACGGCGACGGCCTCGGGGACGTCAACGGCCTGCGCGGCCGCCTGTCCCACCTGGTCGAGCTGGGCGTCGACGCCCTGTGGATCACCCCGTGGTACCCGTCTCCGATGGCCGACGGCGGCTACGACGTCAGCGACTACCGGGCCATCGACCCGCGCTTCGGCACCCTCGCCGACGCCGACGCGCTGCTCGCCGAGGCCCACGCGGCCGGCCTGCGGGTCGTCATCGACCTGGTCGCCAACCACACGTCGGTCGAGCACCCGTGGTTCGCTGCCGCGGTGGCGGGCGGACCGGGTGCGCCGGAGCGGAGCCGGTACTTCTTCCGGGACGGTCGGGCCGGCGGCGCGGAGCCGCCCAACGACTGGATCAGCGCGTTCGGCGGCCCGGCGTGGACCCGGGTCACCGAGCCCGACGGCCGCCCGGGCCAGTGGTACCTGCACCTGTTCGCGCCGGAGCAACCCGATCTCGACTGGGACGACGTCGTGGTGCAGGAGGAGTTCGACGACGTCCTGCGGTTCTGGCTCGACCGCGGCGTCGACGGCATCCGGGTCGATGCCGCTCCGGCCATGGCCAAGGTGCCCACGCTGCCGGACGCCGGCCACGGGCCCGACGCGCTGTTCGAGTCGAGCTCCTGGGTGGACAACCCGCACTGGGACGTCGACGCGGTCCACGAGATCTTCCGCCGGTGGCGGCGCATCGGGGACACCTACGACGGGGACCGGCTGTTCGTCTCGGAGGCGGTGGTCAACGGCCCGGAGCGGCTGAGCCGGTACGTGCGCCCGGACGAGCTGCACACCACCTTCAACTTCGACTACCTCAAGGCCCCGTGGGACGCCGGCCGCCTCCGCGCGGTGGTCGACGGCACGCTGGCCGCGCTCGCGCCGGTCGGCGCCCCCGCCACGTGGGTGCTGTCCAGCCACGACGAGACCCGCCACGTCACCCGGTTCGGGCGCAGCCGGAGTGGCGCGGCGACCATGGGCTTCGACGCGGCGGCACCCGCGGACCCCCGGCTGGGCCTGCGGCGGGCCCGGGCGGCGGCGCTGCTGACCCTGGCCCTGCCGGGCGGGGCCTACCTCTACCAGGGCGAGGAGCTCGGCCTGCCGGAGGTGGAGGACCTCCCCGAGGAGCTGTTGCAGGACCCGACGTGGGAGCGCTCGGGTCACACGGCCCGGGGGCGGGACGGCTGCCGGGTGCCGCTGCCGTGGTCGGGGGACCGCCCGCCGTTCGGGTTCGCCGCCGACGGCGTCCGCCCGTGGCTGCCGCAGCCGCAGTCGTGGGCTGCCCTGACGGTGGCGGCCCAGCGGGAGGACCCCGCGTCGACCCTGTCGCTCCACCGCTCCGCGCTGCGCCTGCGCCGCAGCCTGCCCGGCCTCGCCGACGACCAGCCACTGACCTGGGTCGAGGCGGGGGAGGACGTGCTGGCCTTCGACAGGGGTCCCACCTTCCGGTGCGTCGTCAACATGTCGGACCGGTCCCTGCCCCTTCCCGGTGAGGGCCGGCTGGTGCTCAGCAGCGAGCCCCTCGAGGACGCGCTGCCGCCGGACACCGCGGCGTGGCTGGTGAGCGCCTAACGGGTCAGCGACCGCGTCAGCACCAGGCGGTCCTGCCCCGGCCCCGCGCGGTCGGCGGAGAGGTGGCCGGTCGCGCCCAGTGCGGTGTGCAGGCCGAGGGTCGCGGCGTCCTCCGGCCGGGCCACGGCCTGGACGACCCGCGCCCCGGTGCTGGTGGCGAGGGCGTCGAACCAGCCCACCAGCCGGCGTCCGAGACCGGCGCGGCGCCGGTCGTCGCGCACCGCGAGCAGGTGCACGTAGGCCAGCCGGTCGGCGGTGACGGTGCCGAGCAGGTACCCGGCGTCCACGCCGTCCGCGGTGCGCGCGAGCACCCCGAACCCGCCGAACTGGTCGAACCAGACGGGGTCGTGCAGCGGCCGGGTGTCGACGTCCCAGAACCGGTCGTGCTCGGCGAGCAGCCGCGCCCGGACCACCACGGCGGACAGCTCGGCGAGGCCGACGAGGGTGACCGCGGAGCTCACCGGCGGGCCGCCGCGAGCTCCTCGCGGGTCGGCGGGTCCGCGCCCACCCGGGTGCAGTTGAGCGCCGCGACGAGGGCGGCGTCGTCGACGATCGCCAGCAGCTGCTCGTCGGACAGCTCCCGCAGCGCGGTCCGGGTGGTGGCGCCGGCGGCGAGGAGACCGGCGAACAACCCGGCGGCGAGCGAGTCCCCGGCGCCCACCGTGTCGACGACGTCCACCCGGGGCGGTTCGCGGTGCAGCAGCGCCCGACCGGGGCGGGCGATCCGCAGCGGGGCACCGCCGTCGGTGAGCACCACGAGGGCGGCGCCGCGGTCCGCCCAGCGCACGGCGGTCGCGTCGAGGTCGGCCGCGGCGCCGGGCTCGAGCCAGGCGAGGTCCTCGGCGCTGACCTTGACGACGTCGGCCCGCGCCAGCAGCCGGTCCAGCCGGGCGTGCACCTCGGTGCGGCTGTTGCCCAGTGCCGTCCCGACCGGGCCGTCGGCCAGCATCGGCCGGATGTTGGGGTCCACGCTGACCAGGGCCCGCCCCGAGGCGGCCACGCGCTCCACGAGCCGGGCGATCGGGTCGCAGCCGGGCGGGGTCCAGCTGGAGATCGAGCCGACGTGCAGGATCGCCGTCCCCGGGGGGAGGACGGCGGCGAGCTCGTCGTCGGTCCACTGCCAGTCGGCCGCGCCCTGCACGTGGAATCCGTAGTCCGGTGCGCCGTCGGCCCCCAGGCCGACGACGGCGAGGCTGACCGGCTCGCTCGCGGGCACGAAGCCCGCCGGATCCACGCCGGACAGCTCCGCGTGCCGGCGCAGGGACGGGGCGAGCGGACCGGTGCCCAGCCGGGCCAGCAGCCGCACCGGCGTACCCAGCCGGCCCGCGGCGACGGCGACGTTGAGGGCGTTGCCCCCGGGGCGGGCGACGTACTGCGGGGCGGTGCCCTCCGGGCCGGCACCGGCCTCGGGCACGGGGATGAGGTCGACGACCAGCTCACCCAGGACGCTCAGCACCGGGTTCTCGGTGGACACCCCGAGACACTAACGGGGGAACGCCCCCGGGGCGTCCCTGGTGGCTCACGGACCGGCGCACCTGGGACGATGATCGGTGACGACCATCGCTGCGGCCCGCCGGCGATGACCGGTGGACGATCCGCGCCGAGCAGGAGGACCCATGCCCAACCCGTTCGTCAAGTTCTGGAAGTACCTCACGGCCTCGGCCAACGCGAAGATCGACGAGAAGGCCGACCCCAAGATCCAGATCGCGCAGGCGATCGAGGCCGAGCAGCAGCGGCACCAGGCCCTGGCCAACCAGGCGGCGGCGGTCCTGGGCAACCAGCGGCAGCTGGAGATGCGCCTGAACCGGCAGCTCGGCGAGGTGGAGAAGCTGCAGGCCTCCGCCCGCCAGGCGCTCGTCCTCGCCGACAACAGCCGGGCCGGCGGAGACGCGGCCAAGGCGAGTGAGTACGAGAACGCCGCGCAGGCCTTCGCCACCCAGCTCGTCGCAGCCGAGCAGGCGATGGAGGACCTCAAGCGCAGCCACGACGAGGCCCTCCAGGCCGCTGAGCAGGCGCGGGGCGCGGTCGAGCAGAGCCGGATGCGCCTGCAGACGACGCTCGCCGAGCGCACCAAGCTGATGAGCCAGCTGGAGCAGGCCCGGATGCAGGAGCACGTCGCGGCCTCGCTCAAGCAGGTCAACGAGCTGTCGGCGCCGGGCAACACGCCCAGCCTCTCGGAGGTCCGCGACAAGATCGAGGCGCGCTACGCCAACGCGCTGGGGCAGGCCGAGCTGGCCCAGACCTCGGTCGAGGGCCGCATGCTCGAGGTGCAGAAGGCGACCCTCGACGTCGCCGGGGCCTCGCGCCTGGACCAGATCCGGGCGTCGATGGGCGGGCAGGCGGCGGTCACCGGTGGGGCCGCGAACCCCGCGCTGGAGCAGGGTGCGCCCTCGGTGCCGACGCCGGAGGCGCAGCCGGCGGCCCAGCCCGCCGAGCGCCCCGAGACCGGGGCCTGACCTCTCCTTCTCCTCCTGGCCACGACGGGCCGGCCGCTCGCAGCGGCCGGCCCGTCGCGCTGCGGTGACCGCCGGTCGTCGTCCCGTGACGTCCGCCGGGTCAGTACCGCGTGGCGACCGGTGACGGTCGGCCGGGCTCGCCGGTCCGGGCGCCCGGGTCGACCGGGGTGCTGGCCGCCTGGCAGGTCGGGCACCACCACGTGACGCGTTCCTGCAGGTCCGGCCCCTGATCGCCGAGCAGGATCGGCGTGCGGCAGCGGCGGCAGGGCCGGCCGCGGCGGCCGAACACCCAGTGGTCCTGCCCGCGGCGCGGGTCGCCGGTGGTGTTCTGCTCCGGGTGCTCGCGGTTGGCGAGCATGAGGGTGCGGGCCCGCTCGACGAGGCCGGAGAGGTCGGGGACGTCGGCCACGCGGCTCCACGGGTGCACGCCGCAGAGGAACAGCGACTCGACCTTGTAGAGGTTGCCGATGCCGGCGAGGTTGCGCTGATCGAGGATCGCGACGCCGATCTGCTCGTCGGGGTGCGCCCGCAGCCGCCGCAGCGCCTCCTCCAGGTCCCAGTCGGGGCCCAGGACGTCGGGGCCGAGGTGGCCGACCAGCTCGTCCTCGTGCGCCGTGCGCACCAGGGCGACGTCGTGCAGCCGGTAGCCGACGCACTCCCACTGCTCGGTGCTCAGCACGGCCCGGACGTCGAAGGCGGGGCCGCCCCGCCAGCGGGCGCCGGAGCGGTAGATGTGCCAGCTGCCGTCCATCCGGAAGTGGGTGCGCAGCGTCCACCCGTCGGCGAACCGGACGAGCAGGTGTTTGCCGCGGGGGACCACCTCGGTGACCGCGCGCCCGGCGAGGTCGGTCGCGGCCAGCTGGGGCACGCGGAGCTCGCCGCGGCGCAGCGTGGAGCCGGCGAGCGCGGTGTTCATGCGCTTGGCCGCCAGCCACACGGTGTCTCCCTCGGGCACGCCGCCAGTGTCCCCTGTGCGGCCGCCACCTGCTGTGAGACCGCTGACAGCCGGGATGACGCCGTGTTCTCTCAGCGCTCAGGTACCTGTGGCCGTCCCGACCTTGATCCGCGCCCGCCTGCCCCGGCGTGAGGTGGGCGGGCGCACCCCGGAGCCGGTGACCGTCACGGTCGCGCGGGTCGTGCGCCCGCACCGCCGGCAGGCGTTCGAGCGCTGGGCGGCCGACGCGCTCGCCCTCGCCGCGACCTACCCCGGCAACCTCGGGGGCACGCTGCTCAAGCCCGGCCTCGGCAGCTCGGAGTACCACCTCGTCTACCGCTTCCGGGACGACGCCTCGCTGGCCGCGTGGGAGGCCTCGGAGCAGCGGCGCCAGGCACTGGAGCGGATGCAGGAGATGATCGACGAGGAGCGGTACGCACGGGTCGCGGGGCTGGACAGCTTCTTCACCCGGCCGGCGACGCCGGGGCCGCGGTGGCGGTCGACGGTGCTCACCATCGCCGCGGTCTTCCTCATCACCTCGACGCTGCAGCTGCTGGTCATGCCGCACATCGCCGGGTGGCCGTGGCCGCTGCGGCTGCTGCTGTCGGCCTGCATCGTCGTGGTCCTGCTCGGCTTCGTGGTGATGCCGACCCTGGCCCGGCTGTTCGCCGGCTGGCTGCGCCCCGACCGCTGACGCGCACCGTCGCTGCCGGGCCGATCGGGCGGGCTCGCGGTCAGGCCCGCAGCCGGAGACCGCGGGGGGTGGCGGCGAACCCGGCGGCCTGCAGCGCCGCCGACAGCGGCGTGGACTCGTGCACCGACGCCCCGTCGGCCTTCTGCACCACCATCCGGCCAAGCGCACCGGCGGCCGCGGCTCCGGAGAGCGCCGTCGCGGCCTCCTTGAGCACCGTCTCCTCCTCGGTCCACGACAGCAGGGTCTTGCCGCCCCGTTCGACGTAGAGCACGAGCTCGCCGTCGACGAGCACCACGAGCGCGCCGGCCTTGCGCCCGGCCCGGTGCCCCGACCCGGGCCGGCGGGTGCCGGTGCCCTCGCCGATGTCCACGGACTCCTCGTCCCCGCCGGTCGAGCGCTCGGGCCACGGCAGCGCCGCGCCGTAGACGTTGGCCGGGTCGGTGGCGGCCAGCACCACCGCGCCGCCGGGCACCCGGTCGGGCGAGGCGAAGCTGCGCAGCCGGTCGACCGATCCGGGCGTGCCGAACTGGGCGGCGCCCAGGGTCTCGACGAAGTAGCCACGCCGGGCCCGGCCGTTCTCCTCGAAGGCGCGCAGCACGGGGTAGACCGCGGGGAAGCCGCCGGGCACCTGCTCGGCCATCACGGCGCCGCGGGTGAGCACGCCGTGCCGTTCCAGCAGCGCCTCCGCGCGGGCGGTCGTCCGCTTGGTCGGGTTGGCCTCGCGGTCGGGCAGCCGGGACCAGCGGCCGGCCACCGTGGGCGGGCCGGTGCGGGTGGGCATGGCCGGCCGGCCCAGCCGGGGGCGCCCGTAACGGGTGCGGTCCAGCCGCGCCCGCGGCGGTGCCGGCTGCCGCTTGTGCGTGCCGCCGCCGGAGAGCCGGGTGCGCAGCGGTGCCAGGGTGTCGTTCGTGAGCTGCCCGGCCCAGACGAGGTCCCAGACGACGTCGGCCAGCGCGGTGTCGTCGGTGGCGCCGACGAGGTCGGACAGCCCGCGGAAGAACAGTGCCTGCCCCGCCGCCAGCCGATCGAGGACGGCGGAGCCGACGCTGCCGTCGTCGGGCTGCTCCAGCGGCTCGGGCAGCAGGAGCGGCGCGAGGTCGGCCGGGACGAGGCTGATCCACCCGTCGCCACCGGGCAGGCCCCCGGCTCCGGCCCACAGCACCTCGCCGGCGCTGGTGAGCTCGTCGAGCATCCCGGGGGAGTAGTCGCGCACCCGGGCCGGCAACACCAGCGACTCCAGCGCACTGGCCGGCACCAGTGCCCCGGCCAGCTGCTCGACCACGGCCAGCACGCCGTCGGGCCCGCGCATCCGGCTGCCGACCGACTGCCAGGACGGGGTGAACCGCGCCAGCGTGCCGATCGGCACCGGCTCGACCTCCTGGCGCAGCCGGGCCAGGCTGCGCCGGCGGATGGAGCGCAGCACGTCGGCGTCGCACCACTCCTGGCCGCTGCCGCCGGGGCGGAACTCGCCGGTGACCACCCGGCCGGTGCCCACGAGGCGCTGCACGGTCGCGGTGACGACGGCGACCCCCAGCCCCAGTCGCTGGGCGACCTCGCCGGGCTGGAAGGGCCCGTGCGTGCGGGCGTAGCGGCCGACCAGGTCGCCCAGGGGGTCGGGGACCGGCTCGGTGAAGACCTCGGGCACGCCGACGGGGAGGGCGGTGCCGAGGGCGTCGCGCAGGCGGCCGGCGTCCTCGATCGCCACGTGCCGCTCCTCGCCGGCGATCCGCACCACGAGCGCGCGCCGGGCGGCGACGAGCTCGTCGAGCCACTCCCGGGGGACACCGCGGGCGGCGGCCTCGGCCGGGGTCAGGTCGCCGACGAGGCGCAGCAGGTCGGCCGCGCCGTCCAGGCCACGGGGGTGCCGGTCGGCCGGCAGGCGCTGCAGCTCGGCCTCCACCTCGGCGAGGGCCTCGGCGTCGAGCAGCTCCCGCAGTTCCGAGCGGCCGAGCAGCTCGGCGAGCAGGCCGGTGTCGAGGGCGAGCGCCTGCGCCCGGCGCTCGGCCAGCGGGGCGTCGCCCTCGTATAGGAACTGCCCGACGTAGCCGAACAGCAGCGACTGGGCGAACGGTGAGGCCGCCTGCGTCTGCACGTCCACCACGCGCACGCGGCGGGCACGCACGTCGCGCATCAGCTCGACCAGCCCCGGGACGTCGTAGACGTCCTGCAGCACCTCGCGGGCGGCCTCCAGCGTGATCGGGAAACTGGAGAACTCGCTGGCCACGGACAGCAGTTGGGCCGCCCGCTGCCGCTGCTGCCACAGGGGCGTCCGGCGGCGCGGGTCGCGGCGCGGGAGCAGGAGCGCCCGCGCGGCGCACTCGCGGAACCGGCTGGCGAACAGCGCCGAGTTGCCGACCTCGGCGGTCACCTCGCGCTCGACGTCGTCGGGGTCGAGGACGGCGAGATCGGCCTCCGGCGGTTCCCCGGTCGTGTCCGGCAGCCGCAGCACGATGCCGTCGTCGGAGTGCATCGACGCGACGTCCACCCCGTAGCGCTCCCGCAGCCGGGCGGCCAGCACCAGCGCCCAGGGCGCGTTGACCTGCGCCCCGAACGGCGAGTGCACGACCAGCCGCCAGTCGCCGAGCTCGTCGCGAAAGCGCTCGACGAGCAGCGTCCGGTCGTCGGGGAGGTGGCCGGTGGCCTGCTTCTGCTCGGCGAGGTAGGTGAGCAGGTTGGCCGCGCCCCACTCGTCGAGCCCGGCCGCCCGGGCCCGGTCCAGGCCGGCCTCGGGGGTTGCGGAGCCGACCTCGCGCAGGAAGGCGCCCAGGGCCCGGCCGAGCTCCAGGGGGCGGCCGGGGGCGTCGCCGTGCCAGAACGGCATCTTCCCGGGCTGACCGGGAGCCGGACTGACCAGCACCCGGTCGTGGGTGATCTCCTCGATCCGCCACGACGAGGAGCCGAGCAGGAAGACGTCACCCACCCGGGACTCGTAGACCATCTCCTCGTCCAGCTCGCCCACGCGCCGCCCGCCGGACCCCTCCCCGCCGACCAGGAAGACGCCGAACAGGCCGCGGTCGGGGATGGTGCCGCCGCTGGTCACGGCCAGCCGCTGCGCGCTGCTGCGGGCGGTGAGGGTGTCGGTCACGCGGTCCCAGGTGAGCCGTGGCCGCAGCTCGGCGAACGCGTCGGAGGGGTAGCGCCCGGCCAGCATGTCGAGGACGGCGTGCAGTGCGGACTCGGGCAGCGAGGCGAACGGCGCCGACCGCCGGACCAGCTCGGCCACCTCGTCGACGGTGCGCGGCCGCTCCGAGACGATCGCCACGACCTGCTGGGCGAGGACGTCCAGCGGGTTGCGCAGGTAGCGGATCGACTCGATGGCGCCGGCCTTCATGCGCTCGGCGACCAGCGCGCACTGCACCAGGTCGCCGCGGTACTTGGGGAACAGCACTCCCCGGCTGACCGCGCCCACCTGGTGCCCGGCCCGGCCCACGCGTTGCAGGCCCGAGGCCACGGTCGGCGGCGCCTCCACCTGTACGACGAGGTCGACCGCGCCCATGTCGATGCCGAGCTCGAGGCTGGAGGTGGCCACCACCGCCGGCAGCTGCCCGGACTTCAGCGCCTCCTCGACGACGGCACGCTGCTCGCGGGACACCGAGCCGTGGTGGGCCGCGGCGACCGGCTGCACGCCCTCGGGTACCCCGCCGCCGGAGCCGGCCTGGGCCATGAGTGCGGCGGCGTTGGTGCCCGGTGGCACCGCCTCGCCGGTCGCCCGCTCGTAGGCCAGCTCGTTGAGCCGGCTGGTCAGCCGCTCGGCCAGCCGTCGGGAGTTGGCGAACACGATCGTGCTGCGGTGCGCCTGCACCAGATCGAGCACCCGCTCCTCGACCGCCGGCCAGATCGACGTCCGCGGCTGGTTGCCGGCCGCCGAGCCGTCCAGCTCACCCGTGGGCTGGCCGAGGGTGCTCATGTCCTCGACCGGGACGACGACCGAGAGGTCCCACTCCTTCGCCGAGCCGGGGGCCACGACCTCCACCGGACGGCCTCCGGCGAGGAAGGTCGCGACCTCCTCGATCGGCCGGACGGTGGCCGACAGGCCGATCCGCTGGGCGGGGCGCTCGAGCAGCTCGTCGAGGCGGTCGAGGGAGACCGCCATGTGCGCGCCGCGCTTGGTGTCGGCGACGGCGTGCACCTCGTCGACGATCACCGTCTCGACGCCCCGCAGCGCCTCTCGCGCCGAGCTGGTCAGCAGCAGGAACAACGACTCTGGGGTGGTGATGAGGATGTCGGTGGGCCGCCGGGTGAAGGCCCGTCGCTCGTCGGCCGGGGTGTCGCCGGAGCGGATGCCCACCTGGATCTCCGGGCGCGGCAGGCCCAGCCGGGCGGCGGCCTGCCCGATGCCGGCCAGCGGCGCGCGGAGGTTGCGCTCGACGTCCACGGCGAGGGCCTTGAGCGGTGAGACGTAGAGGACACGGCAGCGGGCGCGCTCGTCGGCGGGGGGTGGCGTGCTGGCCAGCCGGTCGAGGGACCACAGGAACGCCGCGAGCGTCTTGCCGGAGCCGGTGGGGGCGACCACCAGGGCGTGCCCGCCGCTGCTGATGGCCTCCCAGGCCCCCGCCTGGGCGGCGGTGGGCTCGGCGAAGGCGCCGGTGAACCACGCCCGGGTGGGTGCGGAGAACCGGTCGAGAGCGGTCACGGCCCCAGTCTCCACACGGGTACGACACTCCGCCGGTCCATCGAGGACGCGCGGTCGTGACCGTTCGATCGGGGGGAGGACGCAGGTCCGGGGTGCCTCCGCCGTCCGTGCGACGCCGTGGCCCGGGGAACCCGGTGGGAACGGTGGCGTCCGGCACACTGACCGCCATGCGCCGTTCCCTGTACGAGGCCGAGCACGAGGACTTCCGCGAGATGGTCCGGGCCTGGGCCGAGAAGACCGTCGTCCCCTTCCACGAGCAGTGGGAGAAGGCCGGCATCGTCCCGCGCGAGGTGTGGACGTCGGCCGGCGCGCAGGGGCTGTTCGGCATCGACATGGACGAGGAGTACGGCGGCGGGGGCGTCCGCGACTTCCGCTACCAGGCGGTCATCGACGAGGAGCTGATGCGGATCGGCGCCACCGGCGTCGGCTTCGCCCTGCACAACGACGTCGCCGGGCCGTACCTGCGGGACCTGGGCACCGACGAGCAGAAACGGCGCTGGCTGCCCGGGTTCTGCAGCGGCGAGCTGATCACCGCCATCGCGATGACCGAGCCCGCCGCCGGCAGCGACCTGCAGGGCATCCGGACGTCGGCCCGCCGCGACGGCGACGCCTGGGTCCTCAACGGCTCCAAGACCTTCATCACCAACGGGATCAACGCCGACCTGGTGATCGTGGTGGCCCGCACCGACCCGGACGCCCCCGGATCCAAGGGCCTCAGCCTGCTCGTCGTCGAGCGCGACATGCCCGGCTTCACCCGCGGCCGGAATCTGGAGAAGGTGGGCCTCAAGGCGCAGGACACCGCCGAGCTGTTCTTCGACGACGTGCGGGTGCCGGTGGAGAACCTCCTCGGCACCGAGAACCGCGGCTTCTACCACCTCATGGAGAACCTGCCGCAGGAGCGGCTGTCGATCGCCGTCGGCGCGGTCGCCTCGGCCGAGGCGGTGCTCGCCCACACCCTGGAGTACGTCACGGGGCGCACGGCGTTCGGCAAGCCGGTGAGCAGCTTCCAGAACACCCGGTTCGTGCTGGCCGAGCTGCAGACCGAGCTCACCATCGCCCGGACGTTCGTCGACGAGTGCATGCGGCAGCTCAACAGCGGCGACCTCACGCCGGTCGACGCCGCCATGGCCAAGTACTGGACGACGGAGCTGCAGAACAAGGTCGCCGACCGGTGCCTGCAGCTGCACGGGGGCTACGGCTACATGGACGAGTACTTCGTCTCCAAGGCCTGGCGTGACGCCCGTATCCAGCCGATCTACGGCGGCACCAACGAGATCATGCGGGAGATCATCGGCCGCTCGCTCGGTCTCTAGCGGCGGCCGGTGGACACGGTGCTGCCGTCGAGGCTCGACCCGGCGCGGGTGCAGCGCCGGACCCTCGGGGTGCTCGGCGGAGGCGTGGCCCTGGCCGGGCTGGGGGTCACCGTGGGCATCACGGTCGGCGGTCTCCTCGCCCGTGACGTCGCCGGCAGTGACACCGCGGCCGGGCTGGGTCAGACGGCCGGCGTGCTCGGTGCCGCGGTCGTCGCCGTCCCCCTCGCGCGGATCAGTGACCGGGCCGGTCGGCGTGCCGGGTTGGCCGCCGGGTACTCCGTCGCCGTCCTCGGTGCGGTGGTCACCGTGGTGGCGGCGGTGGTCTCGTCCCTGCCGCTGCTGCTCCTCGGTCTCTTCGCCTTCGGCGCCTCGACCGCGTGCGGCCTGCAGGCCCGGTACGCGGCGGCCGACCTGGCCGCACCCGAGCACCGCGGGCGCGCGCTCTCGCTCGTGGTGTGGGCGACCACCGTCGGCTCCGTGCTCGGCCCCAACCTCGCCGGCCCGGGCGCGGAGCTGGGCACCGCGCTGGGGCTGCCCGCGCTCGGCGGTGCCTTCGTGATCGCGTTCGCGGTCTTCTCCGTGGTGGCAGCGGGCATCCTCCTCCTGCTGCGGCCCGACCCGCTCCTGCTCGCCCGGCGCCTGCGTGGGACCGCGGCCGCCGGCGCCGTCCGCCCGCGACGGGCGACGGCGGCGGCGCTGCGGGCGGTCTGGGCCGATCCCGGCGGGAGGCTGGGGCTCACCGCGGTCGTGGTCTCCCACGCCGTGATGGTCGGCGTCATGGTGATGACGCCGGTCCACATGGGGCACGCCGGCGGGCCCGCGGGGACGACGCTGCGGGTGATCGGGATCGTGATCAGCGTCCACGTCGCCGGCATGTACCTGTTCTCGCCGCTCGTCGGGCAGCTCGCCGACCGGGCCGGCCGGCGGGCGACGGTCGCCGTGGCCGGGGCGCTCCTGCTCGCCGCCGCGGCGCTGGCCGGCACCGCCGGACCGGGGGACGCCCTCCAGCTCGGCACGGCGCTCCTGCTGCTCGGGCTGGGGTGGTCCTGCGGGCTGATCGCCGGGTCGACGCTGGTGACCGAGTCGGTGGGGGAGGAGCTGCGGCCGACCGCACAGGGCGGGACGGACCTGCTGATGGGCCTCGGGGCGGCCCTCGCCGGGGTCGCCGGCGGCCCCCTGCTCGCCCTCGGTGGCTACGGGTTGGTGGCCGCGGTCTCCGCGGCCCTGGTCCTGCCCCTCGGGGCGGTGTGGGCCGTCACCGCCGGCCCCGCGGCCGTCGCTCAGCGGCCCCGGTAGTTGCGGTACAGCAGCACGAGGGACACCAGCAGGCAGAGGGCGATGCCGATCTCGAGGACGAGGTCCCAGGTCGCCGAACCCGTGGTAGGGAACACACGGCCAGCGTAGGAGCCGCTCGTCGCCAGCGGCTGACCGCCGGCGCGCGCTAGCGTCGGGGACGTGCGCCTGCAGGATTTCTGGTCCCGTCTCACCGAGCAGTTCGGCCCCATCCGTGCCGAGAGCGTGGCGCGGGACCACGTCTTCTCCTCGCTGGGCGGGCGCAGCGCGGTGGACGCGCTCGAGGCCGGCCTGCCGGTGCGCCGGGTGTGGCTGGCCATCTGTGAGGAGTACGACGTCCCGCGCAAGGACCGCTGACTCCCGGATCCGGCGTGTCACGGTGGCAGTCGAACACACGTTCGGGATAGATTGGTCCGCGCAGTCCACAGGCCGGGCGCTCGTCCACAGGTCCGCCGGATCCCCCGGAAGTGTCAGACCCCCGCTCTAGCGTCGGCACCGACCCGCTTCCACGCGACTTCCCGAAGGTGAGCACCATGGCAACGCTCGACCGCGACAAGGCCCTCGACATGGCCCTCGCCCAGATCGACAAGCAGTTCGGCAAGGGCTCGGTCATGCGGCTGGGCGACAACGCCGCACAGGCGATCAAGGTCATCCCGACCGGTTCGATCGCCCTCGACATCGCGCTCGGCATCGGCGGCCTGCCCCGCGGCCGCGTCATCGAGGTGTACGGCCCCGAGGCCTCCGGCAAGACGACGGTCGCCCTGCACGCGGTGGCCAACGCCCAGGCGGCCGGCGGCATCGCGGCGTTCATCGACGCCGAGCACGCGCTCGACCCCGAGTACGCCCGCGCCATCGGCGTGGACACCGACGCCCTGCTGGTCAGCCAGCCCGACACCGGTGAGCAGGCGCTCGAGATCGCCGACATGCTCATCCGCTCCGGCGCGCTCGACATCATCGTCATCGACTCCGTCGCGGCCCTCGTGCCCCGCGCCGAGATCGAGGGCGAGATGGGTGACAGCCACGTCGGTCTGCAGGCCCGCCTGATGAGCCAGGCGCTCCGCAAGATCACCGGTGCGCTGAACAACTCCGGCACCACCGCGATCTTCATCAACCAGCTGCGCGAGAAGGTCGGCGTCGTCTACGGCTCCCCGGAGGTCACCACCGGTGGCCGGGCGCTGAAGTTCTACTCGTCGGTCCGGCTCGACGTGCGCCGCATCGAGACCCTCAAGCAGGGCACCGAGGCCGTCGGCAGCCGGGTGCGCGTGAAGGTCGTCAAGAACAAGGTGGCCGCGCCGTTCAAGCAGGCCGAGCTCGACCTCCTCTGGGGCACCGGGTTCAGCCGGGAGGGCGGCCTGATCGACGCCGGTGTCGAGCAGGGCTTCATCCGCAAGTCCGGCGCCTGGTACACGTACGAGGGCGACCAGCTCGGTCAGGGCAAGGAGAACGTCCGCTCGTTCCTGCGGGACAACCCCGACCTCGCCGACGAGATCGAGAAGAAGGTCAAGGAGAAGCTCGGCATCGGCCCGCAGCTCGACGCGCCTGCCGCGGCCGAGACGCCCGACTTCTGAGCCGGTGAGTGGCTGGCCTGAGGCGCGCGACCGCTCCGGCCCCGACCGTCGGCGTGGGCGGCGTCCCCGACTGTCCCCTGACCCGGACAGGGAGGACGCCGCCCGGCCGGGCGGTCCCACGAGTGAGGACGAGCCGGGCGACCCCGAGCAGGTGGCCCGCTCGATCTGCCTGCGCGCCCTGACCGGCGCGCCCAAGACCCGGCAACAGTTGGCCGATCTGCTCGCCAAGCGCGGGGTCCCCGACGACGCCGCGGAACGGGTGCTCGAGCGATTCGGCGAGGTGGGCCTCATCGACGACGCCGCCTTCGCCCGGGCCTGGGTGACCTCCCGTCAGGCCGGTCGCGGCCTGTCACGACGGGCGCTCAAGGCCGAACTGCGTGCCAAGGGCATCGACGGCGAGGTCGCCGAGGAGGCGGTCACCCTGGTCGACGACCAGGACGAGTGGGACGCCGCCCGGCGGCTGGTGGCACGGCGGGTGGCCGGCCTGCGCCGCGTCGACCGGGCCACCGCCGAACGGCGCCTGATCGGCATGCTCGCCCGCAAGGGGTACGGCGGTGGGTTGGCGTCCTGGGTCGTCCGTGAGGCGCTCGACGAGGACCGCGCGGCGTTGGACGCCGCGGAGGACGTGCGCGACGACGATCACGACGTCGACGAGGGCATCCCGGCCGGCATCCGGCGGCGGGCGGCCGGTCCCCACCCCGAGGTCGGTCTGGACGCCTGGCTGCCCTGAGCAGCCCACGCTGTTCTGAGCGCCCCACGCCGTTCTGAGCAGCTCGCGCCGTGAGGTGCCCGGCGGACACGCGCCACCGGGCTCCCGCCGTCGCCGTCCACCCGCCCCCGGGGCTGAGGGACGGCGGTCAGCGGGTGGGCCCGGCCAGGAGCCGGTGGGTCAGGCGGAGGTCCGTGCGGTCGCCGACCAGGCCGAGACGTCGACGGCCACGCCGTCCGGGGCCTCGTCGTCGGGCACCAGCCACTCGCCGTCGGCGCCGCGGCCGTGGGCGAGGTACGCCTGGATCTGCAGGTCGAAGGCCCGCTCCGACGATGCGGCGCTACGGCTCACCGGCCCGAGGAAGGTCAGGTCGGCCTCCTCGCCGCCGAGCAGACGCAGCACCACCCGGCACCGCGACCGCCGGTGCCGGGCCGGCGGCACGACCTCGCGCACGACGGCGGTCTCCGCGCCGGCAGCGGCGGCGAAGTCGGGAGCGGCGGCACGCATCCGGGTCACGAACTCCTGAGCGGCGTCGGTGAACCCGACGGGCTGGCGCACCAGGGGAGGCAGCGGCGGCACGGCGGGGCGGAGTGCGGTGTCCACACCGGTGATCTCGGCAGGCCACGACCCGGGTGTGACCTGCCGGCGCCCCACGAGTCCCAGCGGGAACGCCTGCCGCGGTCAGACCCGGACCGGGCCGCCTCCGCCGTCCATCTGCACCTCCGCCAGCTCGGGCTCGGTCGTGGCCGCCGTCTTGGCGTTCCGCCGGGTGCGCTTCTCGACGTACCGGGCCAGCCACGACAGCAGCAGGTTCACGACGATGTAGATCAGGCCGGCGGCCACGTACAGCTGGAACGTGTAGCGGTTGCCGAACTCGAAGTTGAAGAACTCCACGAGGCTGCGCGCCGTCCTGAGCAGCTCCAGGTAGCCGACGATGAAGCCCAGGGACGAGTCCTTGAGCAGCACGACGAGCTGGGCCACCAGCACCGGCAGCATGCGGCGGACCGCCTGCGGCAGCAGCACGAGGGTCATCACCTGGGTCTTGCGCATCCCCAGGGCGAAGGCGGCCTCCCGCTGACCGCGGTCCACCGACAGGATCCCGGCCCGGAAGATCTCGGCCAGGACGGCCATGTTGTACAGGGTCAGGCCGAGGACCAGCGCCCGGAACGCCGTCATCGGGACGCCGACGGTCGGGAGGAACAGCAGGCAGAACAGGATGAGGAGCAGGAGCGGCACGGCGCGGAAGAACTCGATCACGACCGTCACCGGCACGCGGACCCAGGCGTGGTCGGACAGCCGGCCGGCGGCCAGGAGCGCGCCGAAGACCGTGGCCAGCACCATGCCGACCGCGGCCGCCGCGAGGGTGTTGAGCAGCCCCTGCCAGAGAGCCTGGGGCACGCCGGTCGCCGGGTCGACCAGGATGGCCCACCGCTCCGGCTCCAGCTGGCCGTTGACCCCCAACCGCCACAGGACTGCGGCGATGAGACCCGCGACGACGATGCCGCCGATCACGGTGCCGACGCGCTGCCGCTGCCGGGCCCGCGGGCCGGGCAGGTCGAAGAGGACGGTGCTGCTCATCGGACGATCGCCACCCGCTTCTCGACCACCCGGATCAGCCACGCCGAGGGCAGTGTGATGACCAGGTAGCCGAGCACCACGGCCGCGAACACGGCCAGCAACTGGTCGGCGTTGACGTTGGACAGGCGCTGGAGCGCGGCCGTCAGGTCGGTCACCGCAAAGCCGGCGGCGATCGAGGTGTTCTTGGCCAGCGCGATCCACACGTTGCCCAGCGGGGGGATGACGGTGCGGAACGCCTGGGGGAGGACCACCGTGCGCAGTGACTGGCCGAAGTCCAGGCCCAGGGCCCGGGCGGCCTCCGCCTGACCCGGCGGGACCGCGTTGATGCCGGAGCGCAGCGCCTCGCACACGAACGCCGCGGTGTAGAGGGACAGCGCCGTCACCGCCGCGGCGAACCGGCTGGGGAACTGCAGGTCGATGTAGACCAGGCCGAAGACGAGGAAGAAGAACACCACGGTGAGCGGGGTGTTGCGGAAGACCTCGACGTAGAAGGTCGCCAGCCCCCGCAACGGCGGGATCGGGCTCACCCGCATGCCGACGAGCACGGTGCCCAGCACCAGGGCGCCCAGACCGCTGACGACCGCCAGGGACAGCGTCGTCAGGAACGCGCTCCACAGCAGGTCGAAGTTGTCGCTGATGAACTGCACCGCGGCCTCTCGACGTCAGTGACGGGACGACGCCGCCGGGTGGGTGCCCCACCCGGCGGCGTCGCGCGGACTCAGTAGCGGTCGACCGTCGGAGGCTCGGGAGCCTCCTCGCCGGTGATCGCACCGGCGGTGCGGTCCCAGGCCTCGGCCCAGCGGCCGTCCTCGTAGGACTCCTCGAGGACGTCGTTGATGAAGGTGCGGAACTCGGTGTCTCCGAGGGCCAGGCCGATGCCGTAGGGCTCCTCGGTGAACGGGTTGCCCACCAGTTCGAAGCCCTCGGGGTTGCCGGCGACCAGGCCGGTGAGGATGACGTTGTCCGTCGTGACCGCCTGGACGTTGCCGTTGGCCAGGTCGTCGGCACACTTCGAGTACACGTCGTAGGTGACCAGGTTGGCCTGCGGGTAGTTGTCCCGGATGTTCTGGGCCGGGGTCGAGCCCTCCACCGAGCAGACCGTCTTGCCCGCGAGGTCGTCGGGACCGGCGATGTTCTCGGGGTTGCCCGCGGCGACCATGATGTCCTGGCCGGCGACGTAGTAGGGCCCGGCGAAGTCGACGACCTGCTTGCGGGTGTCGTTGATCGTGTAGGTCGCCACGACGATGTCGACCTGGCCGTTCTGGATGAACGGCTCCCGGTTGGCCGAGACGGTCTCGGTCCAGGTGATGTCGTCGGCCGCGATGCCCAGCTCACCGGCGATGATCTTGGCGATCTCGACGTCGAAGCCCTCGGGGTCCTGAGTCTGCGGGTTGAGCAGCCCGAACCCCGGCTGGTCGAACTTGGTGCCGACCGTGATCGCGCCGGCCTCGGCCAGCTCGGCCATCGTCGTCCCGGCCTCGAACTGGACGTCCTCGGCGACCTCGGCGGTGTTCTGGGCCTCCTCCTCGGCCTGCTGGCCGGCCTCGCTGGAGCAGCCCGCGAGTACGAGGCCCAGCGCCCCGACGGTGGCGGCGTAGCGGGTGATGCGCATGTGCGTTCCTTTCCTACCGAGCTCAGTGGTTGAGGATCTTCGAGAGGAAGTCCTTGGCCCGGTCCGACTGCGGGCGGGTGAAGAACGACTCCGGGTCGGTCGCCTCGACGATGCGGCCGCCGTCCATGAAGACCACCCGGTTGGCGGCCCGGCGGGCGAAGCCCATCTCGTGGGTGACGACGACCATCGTCATGCCCTCGCGGGCCAGCGACGTCATGACGTCGAGGACCTCGTTGATCATCTCGGGGTCCAGGGCGGAGGTCGGCTCGTCGAAGAGCATGACCTTGGGGTCCATGGCCAGCGCGCGGGCGATCGCGACGCGCTGCTGCTGGCCGCCGGACAGCTGCGCCGGGTACTTGTCGGCCTGCGCGGCCACGCCCACCCGGTCCAGCAGCTCCCGGGCCCGCTGCTGGGCCTCGGACCGCGACTTCCCGCGCACCTTGACCGGCCCCAGCGTGACGTTCTCCAGGATCGTCTTGTGCGCGAAGAGGTTGAAGCTCTGGAACACCATGCCGACGTCGCTGCGCAGCCGGGCGAGGGCCTTCCCCTCCTCGGGCAGCCGCTGCCCGTCGATGGTGATCTCGCCCTGCTGGATCGACTCCAGCCGGTTGATCGTCCGGCACAGGGTCGACTTGCCCGACCCCGACGGGCCGATGACGACGACCACCTCGCCGCGGTCGATCGACAGGTCGATGTCCTGCAGGACGTGCAGCTCGCCGAACCACTTGTTGACGCCGGAGAGGCGGACGAGAGCTTCTCCCTTCGCAGCGCTGGTCACGCGAGCGACCCTAGGGCCGTGAGGCGACGGCGGCCGAACCGGGCGATCACGAAGCAGTAACGAACCGCGGGGACTGTGAGCGGCGGAACACCCGTCCGGGTCGCCGTACCCTCGCAGGCGACATGGGTACCGAGCTCCAGGGCGCCGGCCGGACCTACCGGGTCCGCACGTACGGCTGCCAGATGAACGTGCACGACTCCGAGCGCCTGTCCGGGCTGCTGGAGGCCGCCGGCTACGCCGCCGCCCCGGAGGGGGAGGACGCCGACGTCGTCGTCCTCAACACGTGCGCGGTGCGGGAGAACGCCGACAACCGGCTCTACGGGAACCTCGGGCACCTGCGGCCGGTGAAGGACGCCCACCCCGGCATGCAGATCGCCGTCGGTGGTTGCCTGGCGCAGAAGGACCGCGGCGAGATCGTGCGCCGCGCGCCGTGGGTGGACGTCGTCTTCGGCACGCACAACGTCGGTTCACTGCCGGCGCTGCTGGAGCGGGCCCGGCACAACGCCGAGGCGCAGGTGGAGATCGCGGAGGCCCTCGAGGTCTTCCCGTCGACGCTGCCGGCCAAGCGGGACTCCGCCCACTCCGGCTGGGTCTCCATCAGCGTCGGGTGCAACAACACCTGCACGTTCTGCATCGTCCCGGCGCTGCGCGGCAAGGAGAAGGACCGCCGTCCGGGCGAGGTCCTGGCCGAGGTGCAGGCGCTGGTGGACCAGGGCGTGCTCGAGGTGACCCTGCTCGGCCAGAACGTCAACAGCTACGGCGCCGAGTTCGGCGACCGCGGCGCCTTCGCCGACCTGCTGCGCGCCACCGGCCGGATCGAGGGCCTGGAGCGGATCCGCTTCACCAGCCCGCACCCCGCGAT
This sequence comes from Geodermatophilus sp. SYSU D00705, assembly GCF_054050135.1. Lineage (NCBI taxonomy): Bacteria > Bacillati > Actinomycetota > Actinomycetes > Geodermatophilales > Geodermatophilaceae > Geodermatophilus > Geodermatophilus sp. SYSU D00705. The sequence continues at coordinate 41,295 of NZ_JBJGYT010000017.1, forward strand.
GTTCACCGATGACGTCATCGCCGCGATGGCCGAGACGCCGGCGGTCTGCCACTCCCTGCACATGCCGCTGCAGTCGGGGTCGGACGACGTCCTCAAGCGCATGCGCCGCGCCTACCGGCGGGACCGCTTCCTCGGCATCCTCGACCGCGTGCGGACGGCGATGCCCGACGCCGCGATCACCACCGACATCATCGTGGGCTTCCCCGGGGAGACCGACGAGGACTTCGAGCAGACCCTCGACCTGGTGCGCCAGGCCCGGTTCTCCAGCGCCTTCACCTTCCAGTACTCCAAGCGCCCCGGGACGCCGGCCGCCGAGATGGACGGGCAGCTGCCCAAGGACGTCGTCCAGGAGCGGTACCTGCGGCTGACCGCACTGCAGGACGAACTCAGCTGGGCCCAGAACCGCGCGCTGGTCGGCACCGGCGTGGAGCTCCTGGTCGCCGCGGGCGAGGGCAGCAAGGACGCCGCGCGGGGCCGGATGAGCGGCCGGGCCCGCGACGGGCGGCTGGTGCACTTCACGGCCGCCGACGGCGTCCGGCCCGGCGACGTCGTCGAGACCGTCGTCACGCAGGCCGCGCCGCACCACCTGGTCGCCGACGGCGCGCTCGTGTCGCACCGGCGCACCCGGGCCGGGGACGCCTCCGAGGCCGGCACGCGCCCCACCACGCCCGGTGTGCTGCTGGGCATGCCGCGGATCGGCGCCCCCGCCTGATCGGTCAACCCCGCGGAGCGGCGAGGAGCGTCTCCAGCTCCTGGGCCAGGCGGTCGGGCATGACCATCTGGACCATGTGCGACGACTCGAGCCGCACGACCCGGTCGGCGCCGGCCGCCATCGCCTCCTGGGCATCGGCCGGGAGCACGGCGTCCAGGGTGCAGACCACGTAGCTCACCGGGTGCGCGGGGTCCGGCGCGGTGCTGGGGCTCGCCAGCGCGGCGGCGGACTGCAGCCCGAGCCGCTCGACGAAGCGGGCGACCTCCTCGAGCGGCAGCTCCGCGCAGACGTGGGTGCGGACGGTGTCCACGTCCCTGGTCACCGCCAGGGTGCCGTCGTCCCGCGGTACCACCCACGGCGGGAGCGGACCCCCACCGAGGAGGTCGAGCACCGACTGGCCGCGTCGCGGCCGGAGTGCTGCCAAGTACACCGTCTGCGCCACGCCGGGATCGTCAGCGAGCTCGGCGACGACCATGCCGCCGTAGGAGTGCCCGACCAGGACCACCGGTTCGCCGGCGCCGCGGACCACGCCACGCAGGTGCTCTGCATCGGCCCGGAGGTCACCGAGGGTCGCCGGGTCGGTGCCGCTGCTGGGCAGCTGCGTCACCACGGTGACACGGTGGCCGTCCTTCTCCAGGTGCGTCACGAGGTCGTCCCAGACCCAACCGCCGCACCAGGACCCGTGCACGAGGACGAAGTGCGTCATGGTGCCGCAGTGTGGGCCGGCCGTCCGTGGCGGCCAAGGGGCGGCGATCCGGCGCCGGGTACTCCTGGCGTGCGGTCACCCGGTGTGGAGGCGGGCGCGGCCGACGTGCTCAGGCCAGGTCGAGCAGGAGGTCGGTCAGCTCCCGAGGGCGGTTCTGCGGCACCAGGTGGGTGGTGGCGATCTCGCGGTAGACCCACGCGTCCGAGGCCCGCGCACGGGCGGCCGCCGCCTCGAACCCCGGGTTGGGCGGGATCCCGGGCTCGTCGGCGGTGGCCCGCACGTAGGTGCGCCCGAACGGCCACTCCTCCAGCGGCCGGGACAGTCGCACGGGTTCGGTGAAGCAGCCGATCGGGTGCAGCGTGCGGCGCGGGGTGCTGAACGCCTCCTCGGCCGGGTCCTCGTAGGCCCGCACGGGACCCTCCACCAGCCACGGCGTCCCGAGGGTGCGCGGGAGCACCGGCACCCCGAGCAGCCCGTACAGCGACTGGCCGTCCTCCGGCACGAAGGCGTCGAGGTAGACCAGCGACCGGACGCGGTCCCCGATCGCGTCGAGCGCGCCGGTGACGACCATGCCGCCGTAGGAGAAGCCGAGCAGCACGACGTCGTCGAGGCCCTCGTAGAGCACCTGGTGGACGACGTCGGTGACGTGGGTCGTGAGGTCCACCTGCGGGCTGGCCAGGTGCGACCGCTCGCCGATCCCGGTCAGCGCCGGGGTGAACACCTCGTGGCCGGCCGCGCCCAGCAGCCGGCGGACGTGGCGGAACCCGTGGGCCCCACCCCAGGCGCCGTGCACCAGCACGAACGTCGTCACGGCGCCGTCCCGGCCGTCAGCGGCGGGAGGCCGTCTTCTCCGCCTCCGCCAGCCACTCGCGGCGGGTCGCGAGGTTGGCCTGCGCCTCCTCGATCCGCCGCGCGTCGCCGGCGGCCTCGGCCTTGGCCAGCTGCTCCTCGGCCTTCGTCACCGCCTGCCGCATGGAGGTGACCATCGGGTTCTCCGGTGCGACGCGGGCCCGCGTGGAGTCGACCGCGCCCCGGACCCGCTGCTCGACCGCCTGCATCCGGTCCTCCAGCTGCCGCATCACGCCGCGGGGCACGTGGCCGATCGCGTCGTAGCGCTCCTGCAGCTTGCGCAGCGCGTTCTGCGCCCCGCGCAGGTCGGTGGAGGGGTCGAGCTTCTCGGCCTCGGCGAGGATCTCCTCCTTGGCCTGCTGGTTGGCCACCTGCTCGGCGTTGCGGACCTTGTCCTGCTCGGAGCGGGCGGTGAAGAAGACGTCCTGGGCGGCGCGGAACTGCTTCCACAGGTCGTCGTCGCCGTCGCGGCCGGTGCGCGGGACGGCCTTCCAGCGGTCCATCAGCGAGCGCATCGCCGCGCTCGTGGCGCCCCAGTCGGTGGACGCCGACAGCCGCTGCGCCTCGGCGATGAGCTCCTGCTTGGCCGCGCGGGCCTCGCTGCGCTGAGCGTCGAGGGCGGCGAAGTGCGCGCCCCGGCGGCGGCCGAACGCGTCGCGCGCCGCGGCGAAGCGCGACCACAGGGCCTCGTCGGTCTTGCGGTCGATGCCGCGGATGGTCTTCCACTCCTCGACGATGGCCTTCAGCCGGTCGCCGGCGGCCTTCCACGAGGTGGACTCCGCGGCGATCTGCTCGGCCTCGGCGGCCAGCGTCTCCTTGCGGGCGATCTGCGCGGCGCGGGCCGCGGCCTTCTCCGCCCGGGACTCGGCGGCCGCGGAGTCAGCCGTCTCGACCATCGCGCGGGCGCGGGCGGCGAGCCCCTCCAGGTCGCCGACGGCGGTCGCGGTGGGGATGGAGTCGGCGAGGGCCTGGGCCTTCGCCTTGATCTCGCTCGGGTTGCCGGTGTGGGCCCTCAGCCGTGCCTCGAGCAGCGACACCTCGGTGGCGAGGTCGTCGTAGCGGCGGGCGTAGTGGGCCAGGCCCTCGGCCGGTTCCCCGGCCTGCCACGAGCCCACCGCCCGCTCGCCGTCGGCGGTGCGGACGTAGACGGTGCCGTCCTCGTCCACCCGGCCCCACTCGGCGGGGTCGGACGCCGGGGCGGCGGGCTGGTCCGGGGCGGACGGCGGGGCCGCGGCCTCGGCCGGAGAGGGAGCCGGGGCGTCCGGCACCGGCGCGACCACCTCGGGGGTGGTGGCCTCCGGCGGCACGACGTCCGGCTGCTCGGTGACCCCGGCGGACTCCGCCGTCGGATCGGCCAGCGCGGCGTCACCGGGGGAGGGCGCGGCCGCCGTCCCCGCCTCCGGGGTGACCGCCTCGGACCCGGCCGTCTCCGGCGTGGGGACCTGCTGCGAGGTGCTTGCGGCGTTCTCCGTGCTCGACACGCACCGCAGTGTCCCACGCCGCATCCGGGACACTGCTGCGGTGAGCACCTCCGCGGCCGAGCCGCGCACTCCGGAGCCCGGCGGTGCGGTGTCGGTGGCCTTCTGCCCGTGCCCGCCGCTGCTCCTCCCCGCGGTCGCCGGGCGGGCCGCGGCGGACACCGCCTGCCTCCGCGCGGCCTGTGCCGAGGCCCTCGAGGCGGCGCTGGCGGCCCGCCCCGAGGTGGTCGTGGTGGTCGGCGACGGGGCAGGAGGGCGGTTCGGTACCGGCGACGGCGGCGACCTGCGCGGGTTCGGCGTCGACCTGGAGGTGCCGTTCGCCGGTCCCGTGCAGCCCCGCGGGCGGCGCACGCCGCTGCCGCACACCGTCGGCGCCTGGCTGCTCGACCAGGCCGGGTACGCCGGCCCGCGGCTGGGGGTGGCCCCCGACGACCTCGCCGACGTCCTCGCGGGCCTGCCGGGACCGGTCACCGTGCTCGCGATGGGCGACGGCTCGGCGCGCCGCACGCTGAAGGCGCCCGGGTACCTGGACGAGGCCGCCGGTCCCTTCGACGACGCCGTGGCGGCCGCGTTCGCCGCCGGGGACGCCGCCGCGCTGGCCGCGCTGGACGCCGCGGAGGGCCGGCGGCTGCTCGCCGCCGGGGTGCCCACGTGGCGGGCGGTGGGCAGCGCGCTCGCCGGCCGGCCGGTCCGCGCGCGGCTGCACGTCCACGAGGCGCCGTTCGGCGTCGGCTACCTCGTGGCCGACTGGCTCCTGCCGTGACGGCTGCACCCCCGGTGGTGGCCCTGGTCGGGCCGACCGCGACCGGGAAGACGGCGCTCGGGGTCGCGCTGGCGCAGCGGCTCGGCGGCGAGGTGGTCAACGCCGACTCGATGCAGCTCTACCGCGGCATGGACATCGGCACCGCCAAGCCCGACGCCGCCGAGCGGGACGGCGTACCGCACCACCTGCTCGACCTGTGGCACGTGCGCGAGGCGGCGTCGGTGGCCGAGTACCGCCGGCTGGCCCGCGCCGAGATCGACCGGCTGCGGGCCGCCGGCACGGTGCCGCTGCTCGTCGGCGGGTCGGGTCTCTACGTCCGCGCCGTCCTCGACGACCTGGAGTTCCCCGGCACCGACCCCGCCGTGCGCGCGCGGCTGGAGGCGGAACTGGCCGAGGTCGGCCCGGGCCCGCTGCACGCCCGCCTCGCCGCCGTCGACCCCGCCGCGGCCGCGGCGGTGCTGCCGAGCAACGGACGCCGGATCGTGCGCGCCCTGGAGGTCGTGGAGATCACCGGGGGGCCGTTCCGCGCCACCCTGCCCGAGCCGCGGCCGCACTACCCGGCGGTGGTGGTGGGGCTGGACCGCGAGCCGGCCGCGCTCGACGAGCGGATCGCCGTCCGCGTGGACCGGATGTGGGCGGCGGGCTTCGTCGCCGAGGTGGAGGCCCTGGCCGCCGACGGACTGCGGGAGGGGCCGACGGCGTCGCGTGCCCTCGGCTACGCCCAGGTGCTGGCCCAGTTCGACGGTCGGCTGACGGCCGAGGAGGCACGCGAGCGCACGGTGGGCACGACGCGCCGCTTCGTCCGGCGGCAGCGGTCGTGGTTCCGCCGGGACGCGGCCACGACGTGGCTGGACGCCGCCCGGCCGGACCTGGTGGACGCGGCGGAGGCCGTGATCGGCGCACATACGATCGCCGGGTGAACGCAGACCGGGTGCTCATCGGCCACGGCACGGAGAACGACTTCGTCGTCCTGCCCGATCCCGACGGCACCGTATGGCCGGAGGACCGGCTGGACGCGGCGATGGTCCGCCGGTTGTGCGAGCGCCGCTCCGGGCTCGGTGGCGACGGCGTGCTGCGGGTCGTCCGCAGCGTGCACGTCCCCGATGCGCCGGCCGTGCTCGGCGAGGCGCTGGGCCGCTGCGAGTGGTTCATGGACCACCGCAACGCCGACGGCTCGCACGCGGAGATGTGCGGCAACGGGATCCGGCTGTTCCTGCACGTGCTGGTCACCGAGGGGCTGCTCGACCGCGCGGCCTGCGCCGACGGCGTGTGGGTGGGCACCCGGGGCGGTCCGCGACGGGTCGGTGCCGCGGCGGACGGCGGCTACTGGGTGGACATGGGCCCGGCGCGGCCGTTCGGCCACGGCGAGGCGCTGCTGGACGGCACGGCGTTCCCGGGCCGGGCGGTGTCCATGGGCAACCCGCACCTGGCCTGCCTGACCGACGTCGACGTCGACACGCTCGACCTGACGACCGCGCCGGCCGTCGACGCGGACCTGTTCCCCGACGGCGTCAACGTCGAGTTCGTCAACGTGCTCGAGCCGGCCGCCCACGTGCGGCTACGGGTGTCCGAGCGCGGTGTGGGAGAGACGCGGTCCTGCGGCACGGGGGCCTGCGCCGCGGCGTGGGCGGCGCTGGAAGCCGGCGGCGCGGCGACCGGCACCGTGACCGTCGACGTCCCCGGCGGCCGGCTCACCGTCACCGTCGACGGGACGACGACGGTGCTGACCGGCCCCGCGCTCGTGGTGGCCGCGGGCGAGCTGACGCCCGAGTGGCTCGGGAGCTGACCTGTCCCTCGGCCCTTGCAGGGTCCCGCCGCGAGCTCGCGAGCGGTGGGGGCAGGGGGTCCTCCTTCAGCCGCGGGTGTTGCCCGACTCCTCCGGCGACTCCGGCATCATCGACTCGCCGGCGGTGCCGGGGCTGCCCTTCGGCTCGCCGCGGCCGCTGTCCTGGTCCGGGCCGCCGGAGGTGCTGTCCAGGCCGCCGGACAGGGGGTTGCGCGGCGGGTTGAGGCCCTTCGGGTCGCGGCCGGGGTCGTCGATCTCCTCGCTGGCGCCCAGGCTGCTGCTGCCGCTCTCGCTCATCTGTGGCCTCCTCGCGTGGTCGTCGTCCGCCCCTACCCGCAGCAGCCCCGGCCACGCGTTCCCATCGCCGGGATGGTCCCGGACGCCTCCGGTGTTGTACCGGGCGATGACAACTCAGGTGCCCAGTCTGCTGGGCCGTGCCACGCTGGAGACGATGACGACAGCACAGAACCGCGCCGTCTCGGACGACGCCGAGGAGCGGGCCCTGCGCGCCGCCCCCGTCGACGAGGCGACCCGTCCCGCCCCCGCCGGTCAGTGGGACGAGCCCGACGACACGACCGGCTCCTACGAGCTCGAGGCGCGTGGCGCGCTGCGCCGGGTCGCCGGCCTGTCCACCGAGCTCGCCGACATCACCGAGGTCGAGTACCGGCAGCTGCGCCTCGAGCGCGTCGTGCTGGTCGGGGTCTGGACCGAGGGGACGCAGGCCGACGCCGACCGCTCCCTCGCCGAGCTCGCCGCCCTCGCCGAGACCGCCGGGTCACAGGTCCTCGAGGCGGTCAGCCAGCGCCGGGACAAGCCCGACGCCGGTACCTACGTGGGGTCGGGCAAGGCGGCCGAGATCCGCGACATCGTGTCCGCCACCGGCGCCGACACGGTGATCTGCGACGGCGAGCTGACGCCGGGCCAGCTCAACCAGCTGGAGAAGATCCTCAAGGTCAAGGTGGTCGACCGGACCGCGCTGATCCTCGACATCTTCGCCCAGCACGCGTCGAGCCGGGAGGGCAAGGCGCAGGTCGAGCTCGCCCAGATGCAGTACATGCTGCCGCGGCTGCGCGGCTGGGGTGAGTCGCTGTCCCGCCAGGCCGGTGGCCGCGTCGCCGGCGGTGGCGGCATCGGTACCCGCGGTCCCGGTGAGACCAAGATCGAGACCGACCGGAGGCGGATCCGCGCGCGGGTGAGCAAGCTGCGCCGGGAGATCGCCGGCATGGCGACCGCCCGGGCCACGCAACGGTCCAGCCGCGGGCGCAACGCCGTCCCGAGCGTGGCGATCGCCGGTTACACGAACGCCGGCAAGTCCAGCCTGCTCAACCGGCTCACCGGCGCCGGCGTGCTGGTGGAGAACGCGCTGTTCGCCACCCTCGACCCGACGGTGCGCCGGGCCCAGTCGCCCGACGGCCGCGAGTACACGCTGACCGACACGGTGGGCTTCGTGCGCCACCTGCCGCACCAGCTGGTCGACGCGTTCCGGTCGACCCTGGAGGAGGTGGCCGCCGCCGACCTGCTGCTGCACGTCGTCGACGGCTCCGACCCCGACCCGCTGGGCCAGATCGAGGCGGTCCACGTCGTCCTCCAGGAGATCGACGCGCGGTCCGTCCCGGAGCTGATCGTGGTCAACAAGGTCGACGCGATGACCGAGGAGGACGTGCTCACCCTCCGCCGGGCGCTGCCGGGCGCGGTGTGGGTGTCCGCCCGCACCGGTGCGGGGATCGAGCAGCTCCGGGAGATCGTCGCCGCCCGGCTGCCGCACCCCGACGTCGAGGTCGACGTGCTCGTCCCCTACGACCGAGGCGACCTGGTCGCCCGGGTGCACCGGGACGGCGAGGTCCTCAGCGAGCAGCACGAGGCCGGGGGCACGCGCCTGACCGCGCGGGTCGACGGCGCCCTCTCCGCCGCCCTGGAGGAGTTCGCCGCGCCGGTCGCCTGACCCGTCGCTCGTCCGTGGCACCGGCCCTCCGGCCGGTGCCACGCGCATGTCCGGCCCGTGCTCCGCGCGCGGGCGGCCGGTGTCCCGCGGGCTCGCGGCCCCCTCGGGCGGCGCGCCTCGCCCGGTCGGGCGAGGTCACGACCACGTCACGGGCCGGTACCGTGAGACGTGTGACCAGCGGCGCGGTGCAGCGGCGTCCCGGGGGACAGCTGCCCGCGGACGACGCCCGGCCCGCGCCGCACCCCCGCGTGGTCACGCCCGGCCGGCCGCCGTGGTGGCTGCTCACCCTCGCCCTGCTCGTGACCGTGGGCGTCACCGTCGACCTGCTCAGCCGCGGCACGCTCGAGCGGATGGACCTGCGCGTCTCCGAGACCGTCAGCGCCTGGGACCTCAAGGACTCCGCCGCCTACTGGCCGGTCTGGGCGGTCACCCAGCTCGGCGGCCGCGGGTTCATCCTCATCGTCCTGGCCGGCCTCGTCGCCCACCTCGTGGTGCGTCGGCGCACCGTCGTCCCGCTGCTGCGCGTGCTGGTCGCCCTCGCCCTGCTCACGGTCGTCGTCTACGGCTTCAAGTACGGGACCGGCCGCACCGCACCGGCCTACCCGGGGTCGTTCTTCTACCGGGACGGCGCGTCCTATCCCTCCGGCCACGTCGCCAACGCCGTCCTCATGTGGGGTGTGGCCCGCTGGCAGGCCGTCGAGTTCCGGCTCGCCCCCGCCGTCCAGCGGACCTTCCGGCTGCTCAGCGTCGCCGGTCCCGTGGCGACCGGGGTGGCGATGGTCTCGCTGGACTTCCACTGGGTCACCGACGCCGTCGTGGGAGCGGCGGTCGGCATCCTGCTGTTGGGCGTGGTTCACGGGCTGGACGCAGTCGTGCTGTCACGCTGGGTGGGTGCCCGAGCTGGCCGGCCGTCCGTGTAGCGGTGCCGGAGGGCGACGTCTGGCAGCAGGGGCAGCCCTCGCGGTGACGCTCGTCCTCGGTACCGCCCTGCCGGCGTCCGCCGAGGACGCCGCGGCGCCGGGCCCGTCGACGCAGTGCCAGATCACCGACCCGCGACTGCCGGAGTTGTCCGGCCTAGTCGTGGTCGGTGACCGGATGCTCGCCATCAACGACGGCGGCGACCAGCTCGACGTGTACGTCCTGGACGCCACCTGCCGGGTGCTCACGGTGCGCAGCGCGGCGGTGGACCCCTACGACCCCGAGGACCTCGCCCTCGCCGCCGACGGCACGGTCTGGCTGGCCGACACCGGCGACAACCAGGGCACCCGCGACACCGTGGCCCTGCTCGCGTTGCGGCCCGACGGCAGCACCGCGGTCTACCGGCTCAGCTATCCCGAGGGAGCCCGGGACGTCGAGGCGCTCCTGCTGGCTCCCGACGGCATGCCCTACCTCGTCTCCAAGGAGGTGCTGGGCGCGAGCAAGGTGTACCGCCCGGTGACCGCACTGGTCGAGTCGGGGACGGTGGCGCTCACCGAGGTGGGCGGCGTGGAGTTCACGCTCACCGGGACCACCGGTGGGCCGGTCGGCCGCGCAGGTCAGCTCATGGTCACCGGGGGAGCGGTGTCGGCCGACGGGAGCCACGTGGCGCTGCGGACGTACACCGACGCCTACGTGTGGCCCCTGTCGGGCTCCGACGTCGCCGGCGCCCTCGCGGGGGAGCCGGTGCGGATGGCGCTGCCCGACGCGCCCCAGGGGGAGGCGATCAGCTTCACCGCGGACGGCAGCGGGGTCCTCGTGGCGGGCGAGGGGGTGCCCGGCGACGTGACCGTCGTGCCGATCGCGGCCGAGCAGGCCGCCGGCGGTCCGGCTACGGCGTCGGAGTCGTCGAGCGGCCCCCTGCCGGGCCTGCTGACCGCCTCCGACGGCGGCATCCCGCTGGTGCCGGCCGCACTGGTCGCCGCCCTGGTGGCCACCGCTGTCGTGTGGGTGGGCGGGAAGCTGCGCCGCCGCACCTGAGCCGTATCCGGGGGCGCTCCACTGCGGCCGGGCAGACCGCGCGCGAGGACGGGGCACGGCTCCCGTGGGCCGGTCCGCCAGGACCGTCAGGCCCCGGCGGACCGAGGGATCACACCCGGCGCAGCACCGTGACGACGCGGCCGAGGATGGTGGCGTCGTCGCCGGGGATGGGCTCGTACGCCGGGTTGTGCGGCAGCAGCCACACGTGCCCGTCGCGGCGCTTGTAGGTCTTCACCGTCGCCTCGCCGTCGAGCATCGCGGCGACGATCTCGCCGTTCTCGGCGGTCGGCTGCTGGCGCACGACGACCCAGTCGCCGTCACAGATGGCCGCCTCCACCATCGAGTCACCGGCGACCTTGAGCATGAACAGTGTGCCCTCGCCGACCAGTTCGCGGGGCAGGGGGAACACGTCCTCCACCGCCTGCTCGGCCAGGACCGGGCCACCGGCGGCGATCCGCCCGACCAGCGGCACGTACGTCGGGGCCGGGGTCTCGTCGGACCCGGCGGCGGCCGGCTGCGGGACCTCCACGGCGGTGTCACCGGGCAGGCGGACGTCGAGAGCCCGGGGCCGGTTCGGGTCGCGGCGCAGCCAGCCCTTCTTCTGCAGCACGGTCAGCTGGTGGGCGACCGAGGAGGCGGAGGAGAGCCCGACGGCCTCACCGATCTCGCGCACCGAGGGCGGGTAGCCGCGGCGCTCGATGGAGTCGCGGATGACCTCGAGCACGCGCCGCTGACGCTGGGTCAGGCCGTCGCCGGCCTCGCCCCGGTCGGGGAACGTGCGCACGGCTGCCGTCCCGGTGGTCGCCGGCGGGGCCGGCGTCCTCCGGCGGCTCCCCGACGTCCCACTCTTCTCCGCCACCGTCGCCTCCTCGCCGGCTGCCCATGCAGCGCGTCTCGTCCTTCCGGACCGACCGTAGCGCGCCGGACGCGCCCGATCAAACACGTGTTCGAAGTGGGGGCGGGGTGGTGTGGCTTTCGTCGGAGCCATCCGGTAGACATCGAACAGACGTTCGGATCGAACACGCGTTCGACGGTCCGGGGCTCGGCGAGAGGAGTGGTCGTGACAGGCGTGCAGCGTGCGGTGCTGGAGTTCGACGACGCGGTTCAGGTGCCGTGGCGGCCCCGTCTGCGGGCCGTCCCGTCCCCCCGCGAGCCGGGCTCCCCGCGGCGGGCAGTCGTGTCCCCGGCCCCGTCGCGGGCCGGAACGGCGCGGCCGGCGACCGGGTCCCCGCGACCGGCCACGTCTGCTCGGCCGGCGAGCGGGTCGGCGCGACCAGCCGCACCGGCTCGGCCGGCGAGCGGGTCGGCGCGATCGGCCGTGGCCGGGGGCGTCCGGCCCCGCGCGGCGGGTACCGGCCGCCTGGGCGTGCCGGGGCCGGCGCGACCCGCGCCGACGGGCGTGACCCCGTCGCCGTCGAGTCGTCCGGTGCGGGGTGGGTGTGGCCGTGCGGAGCGGCCGGCGCGCACCGGTCTGCGACTGACCCGGCGGGCCCGCCGCCTGTCGGTGGTCCTGGCGCTCGGTGTCGGGCTGGCCCTGGGATCCTGGCTCGCACCCCTGCTGGGCGGGGGGTCGAACGACCTCCGGCTCGCGGGTGAGCGCAGTGTCGTCGTGCAGTCGGGGCAGACCGTGTGGTCCATCGCCACCGACGTCGCGGGTGACGACCAGGACGTCCGCGCCGTTGTCGACGCGATCGAGGAACTGAACGACCTCGACGGCGCCGTGGTCATCCCTGGTCAGGTCCTGCGACTGCCCTGAGTGAGCAGCTCCGCCGGGCGGCCCTGGGCCCCGGCGCCCGGGGTGGACCGGGCGCCGACCTGCGGCGACGGAGCCGCGGGGCCAGGGAGCGACAAGAGGCGCGCCTCATGTTCGTCAAGCCTGCGCGCCCGGTCGCTCACGGTCGGTGGTCGTCGCGCGACCTACGGTCGTCGACGTGTCAGGGATGTCGGTCCGCCGGGAAGCGGTCTTCACCGAGCAGTCGCAGGGCGTCGAGGTCCACGTGGACGGCGCCTGGAGGCCCGGGGTGATCCTGGGCTGGCGGCACGACTCGGGTGGTGCCTGCGAGGTCCGGGTGCGCGTCACCGTCGCCGGCGTGGTGCACGAGTCGTGGACCGACCTGGCCGAGCTGCGCCTGCCCCAGTCACAGGTGCCGGCTTCGGTGGGCTCCCGGCCGGGGCCCGTCGTCCCCGCTGCGTCTTCGACGGTGTCGTGGACGCGCGCTGCCGCCCGTGAGCGGCTGGTCGCCGGTGTCGCCGGCGCCGGGCCGGGTGCCGACGGTGCGGCGCCGACCGGTGCGGAGCCGCCGCGCCGCCGCCGGCGTCACGGCGGCGACGTCACCGCCGAGCAGTCTGCGGTCCGTGCCGACGTCACCGGCCGGCACCGCGCCCCGGCCGTCATCGGCCGGCACCGTGCCGCCGACGATCGTGTGGACGAGGGTGAGTCGCGCCCGGGAGCCGCGACGGCGGCGATGCCGGCGCAGCGAGCCGAGCTCGACTGCCTGACCCGTCCCCTGCGGCTGGGCGACCGGGTCCCGCGTCCGCGCATCCCGCGGCCCGACGGGTCCGTCCGCACCTGAGCGCGGGCCTGCGCGGCTGACTCCGGGCTCACGGGCCCGACTCGGGTCTCCGGGCCTGGGTCCGGAGCCGGCCCCGACGGTTGCAGAGGTCGTCCGCCGCGGTGTCCGCGGCGCTCACGGAGCGACACGCCCTACACCTGCCCGCGCCGCTGCGCGACCGTCGCGCGGGTGTGTCGCGACGTGTCCCGGTGACGTCTGGGACAGGAGGACGCTGCTGGTCACGGGCGGGTCTCGGTGGAACAGGCGGTGCGTGTCTCGGCTTGCACATGTAGTGGGGGCCGTCCTAGGGTTCCCCTACATCTAGTAGTTGCACGGATGTAAGCCCGTCCACAGGCCGATCCTCAGGTTCTCCCCGCGGCGTCCACCGGATGTCCCCAGGAGGGTCCACAGCCGGCCCGTGGAGCCGTCGTCGTCGGCGGCCGTGCTGCGGTTGTCGGGCGGCGCGGGTAAGAGCCGCGTCGGAGAGAGGGGAGGAGCGGTGCGCTGCCCCTTCTGTCACAACGCCGACAGCCGGGTCATCGACTCGCGTGAGGCCGACGAGGGTGCGACCACCCGCCGGCGGCGGTCGTGCCCCGCCTGCAACCGGCGGTTCACCACGGTGGAGGAAGCCGTCCTCGCCGTGGTGAAGCGCAGCGGCGTCAGCGAGCCGTTCAACCGCACGAAGGTCATCGCCGGCGTCCGCCGGGCCTGCCAGGGCCGACCGGTCGACGAGGACCAGCTGCAGAAGCTCGCCCAGCAGGTCGAGGACGCCATCCGGGCCACCGGGGCGGCCGAGGTGCCGAGCAACGAGGTCGGCCTGGCGATCCTGCGCCCGCTGCGCGAGCTCGACGAGGTGGCGTACCTGCGCTTCGCCAGCGTCTACCGCGCCTTCACCTCGCTCGAGGACTTCGAGAAGGAGATCACCGAGCTGCGGGCCCGGCACATCGCCGCCGGCACCCTGCCGCTCCCTGGGATGCAGAACGACCCGCCGATGGTCCGCCGGCGGGGTGCGGGGCGGACCCAGGCCGCCCCCGACGGCAGCGTCGCCGGCACCTGAGAACTGTCAGCACCACCCGTTAGAACAGAGTGCGGCTCTCTTCCCCAGCCGCCGAAACACCCACGACACAGGGAGAGCTCCGTGACCGAGACCGAGGATCGTTTGACGGGCCGCACGCGTCGCGCCGCCAAGGCGCCGACGAGGGGGAAGGGCCTGAAGGTCAAGCGCGTCTTCACCACCGCCGGGGTGCACCCGTACGACGAGGTGACCTGGGAGCGTCGTGACGTCGTCATGACCAACTGGCGGGACGGCTCGATCAACTTCGAGCAGCGCGGCGTGGAGTTCCCCGCCGAGTGGAGCATCAACGCCACCAACATCGTCACGACGAAGTACTTCCGCGGTGCCGTGGGCACGCCGCAGCGCGAGAGCAGCCTGCGCCAGCTCATCGACCGGGTGGTGCTCACCTACGGCCAGGCCGGCCGGGAGCACGGCTACTTCGCCACCGAGGGCGACGCGGAGATCTTCGAGCACGAGCTGACCTGGATGCTGCTGCACCAGTACTTCAGCTTCAACTCGCCCGTGTGGTTCAACGTCGGCACCAGCGCGCCGCAGCAGGTCAGCGCCTGCTTCATCCTCGCCGTCGACGACACGATGGACTCGATCCTCAACTGGTACCGGGAGGAGGGGCTGATCTTCAAGGGCGGCTCCGGCGCCGGCCTGAACCTCTCCCGCATCCGCTCCTCCAAGGAGCTGCTGTCCTCCGGTGGCACGGCCTCCGGCCCCGTCTCCTTCATGCGCGGCGCCGACGCCTCCGCCGGCACCATCAAGTCCGGTGGCGCCACCCGGCGCGCGGCGAAGATGGTCGTCCTCGACATCGACCACCCCGACATCGAGGAGTTCATCGAGACGAAGGCGCGCGAGGAGGACAAGATCCGCGCGCTGCGCGACGCCGGGTACGACATGGACCTCGGCGGCAAGGACATCACCAGCGTCCAGTACCAGAACGCCAACAACTCCGTCCGGGTCTCGGACGAGTTCATGCGCGCGGTGGAGGACGCCACCGAGTTCGGCCTGCGCGCCCGCCTCGACGGCACGGTCATCGAGACCGTCGACGCCAAGTCGCTGTTCCGCAAGGTCACCCAGGCCGCGTGGGAGTGCGCCGACCCGGGCATCCAGTACGACGACACGATCAACGACTGGCACACCAACCCCGAGACCGGGCGGATCAACGCGTCCAACCCGTGCTCGGAGTACATGAGCCTGGACAACAGTTCGTGCAACCTGGCGTCGCTGAACCTCATGAAGTTCCTCAAGGACGACGGCACGTTCGACGCGAAGAACTTCGTGAAGGCCGTCGAGCTGGTCATCACCGCGATGGACATCTCGATCTGCTTCGCCGACTTCCCGACCGACCCGATCGGTGAGACCACCCGCGCCTACCGTCAGCTGGGCATCGGCTACGCCAACCTGGGCGCGCTGCTGATGGCCACCGGCCACGCCTACGACTCGCGGGGCGGCCAGACGCTGGCCGCGGCGATCACCTCGCTGATGACCGGCACCGCCTACCGCCGTTCGGCGGAGCTGGCCGGCATCGTCGGCGCCTACGAGGGCTTCGCCCGCAACGCCGACGCCCACGCCCGCGTGATGCGCAAGCACGCCGCGGCCAACGACGCGATCCGTCCGGTCGGCGCCGACGACGCCGACGTGCTCAAGGCCGCGACGGCCGAGTGGCAGTCGTGCCTGGAGATCGGCGCCGACTTCGGCTGGCGCAACGCGCAGGCCTCGGTGCTCGCCCCCACCGGCACCATCGGCTTCATGATGGACTGCGACACGACCGGCATCGAGCCGGACTTCTCGCTGGTCAAGTTCAAGAAGCTGGTCGGCGGCGGCTCCATGCAGATCGTCAACCAGACGGTCCCGCGGGCGCTGAAGAGCCTGGGCTACCAGGACGAGCAGATCGAGGCGATCGTCGAGTTCATCGCCGAGCACGGCCACGTCGTCGACGCGCCGAGCCTGCGCCCGGAGCACTACGAGGTGTTCGACTGCGCGATGGGCGAGCGGGCCATCTCCCCGATGGGCCACGTCCGGATGATGGCCGCGGTCCAGCCGTTCATCTCCGGTGCCATCTCCAAGACGGTCAACATGCCGGAGACGGCGACCGTCGAGGACGTCGAGAACATCTACTTCCAGGGCTGGAAGCTCGGCCTCAAGGCGCTGGCGATCTACCGCGACAACTGCAAGGTCGGTCAGCCGCTGTCCGACGCCAAGGCCAAGAAGGCCGAGGCAAAGGCAGAGGTCGAGGCGGCCGTCCCGGCTGCGCTGGCGCACCCGGTGCGCAAGCGGCTGCCGAAGAAGCGGACCAGTGTCACCACCTCCTTCAGCGTCGCCGGCGCCGAGGGCTACATGACCGCCGGCATGTACGACGACGGCAGCCTCGGCGAGGTCTTCCTGAAGCTGGGCAAGCAGGGGTCGACCCTGGCCGGTGTGATGGACGCCTTCTCCATCTCGCTGTCCATCGCGCTGCAGCACGGTGTGCCGCTGGAGACCTACATCCAGAAGTTCACCAACATGCGCTTCGAGCCGGCCGGCATGACCGACGACCCGGACATCCGGATCGCCCAGTCGGTGATGGACTACATCTTCCGCCGCCTGGCGCTGGACCACCTGCCGGTCGACAAGCGGGCCACCCTCGGCATCTTCAGCGCCGAGGAGCGCGCCGCCCAGGTCTCCGGCTACGGCACCTCCGCATCGACCGCGACGGTCGTCGAGGAGGAGGAGGTCGACCTCGAGGCGCTGCGTGGTTCCGCGCCGACGGAGGCCCCGGCCACGCCCGAGCCCAAGGCCGAGAAGTCGGTCAAGGAGGCCCACTCCTCGGCCGAGCTGCTCGAGCTGGTCACCGGCACGGCCACCGACGCGCCGCTGTGCATGACCTGCGGCACGAAGATGCGCCCGGCCGGCAGCTGCTACGTCTGCGAGGGCTGCGGCTCCACCAGCGGCTGCAGCTGATGTAGTCGGCCAGCAGATGTCCCGGCTGGCGCGGTCAGCAATGTCCTGACTCGGGTCGGCCTCGTCCCGAGCCGGGGCGGCGGAACACTGCCGGGGCTGGCTCGACCTGTCCAGTGGCCCGGTCCCTCGTCAAGGGGACCGGGCCACTGGACGTTCGGGACAGGACGACCCGGGGAAGGGAGAGTTGCGGGAGATACGCGCCTGCCCGCTCGCGGGCACGACTGCCGGAACGACAGCGTCGCGGGACTCCGTGCCTCCGAGCTCGGCTGCCGAACCTCTCTGCACGCGGTGCGCCCTGTGGTCCTGTCCTGGCCCGTGGCGCGGCTGTGACCCCACGGTGGACCGGCTGTGCCGGGAGTCATCACACGCCGGGACGCGTCGGTCGGCTGCCGCGGCGAGACGCACAGGGGTGTTCGACAACTGACTGTGTGCGACGGTGCCGTCTGGCTTCCCGAGCTGTCACACGGCATCGAGAGGCGGATCACGAGCCCGCAGGGAGACTGCCATGCCGCTCGATCGCTCTGCTCTCACCCGGATCACCCGGTCGGTTGCTGGAGAGGTGCTGCAGCCGGCCGACGGGAGGTTCGCCGCTGCACGGGCTGAAGCCATCTGGAACGGCGCCATCACGCGGCAGCCGGCGCTCATCGTGCGGCCCGACTCGTCCGAGGACGTCATGCGGACGGTTGCTCTTCTTCGCGAGGAGGGGGCGGACTTCACGGTGCGCGGCGGCGGTCACAGCGGTGCGGGGAACGCCGTGGCAGATGACGCGGTCATGATCGAGCTGTCCCGCCTGGCCGAGGTTCGGGTTGACCCGGACGTGCGCCGGATCCACGTGGGAGGTGGCGCGACGTTGGCCGCCGTTGACGGTGCGACCGCGCCGTACGGTCTGGCCGTGGTCGGCGGCACGGTGAGTCACACGGGCGTGTCGGGCCTGACGCTCAGCGGCGGCCTGGGCTGGTTGACGTCCCAACAGGGGCTGGCCTGCGACAACCTGGTGTCGGCGACCCTGGTGACCGCCGACGGGCGCACGGTCACCGCCTCTGAAGAGGCCGAGCCTGATCTGTTCTGGGCCCTGCGTGGCGCCGGCACCAACTTCGGGGTCGTGACCGAGCTCGTGTTCGCCCTCCACGAGGTCAGCCCGATGGCCAACCTGGGCATGTTCTTCTGGCGGCCGGACGACGGCTTCGAGCCGCTGCGTTTCGTCCGCGAGTACCTGTTCGAGCTGCCTGCGGGGATCGCGGGTGCCGTGGTCGGGATGTCCGCGCCGCCGGAGCCGTTCGTACCGGAGGAGTATCGCGGCGTCAGGGGAGTCGCGGTCATGGTCGCCGGCTGGGGCAGCGCCGAGGAGCACGCCGCGGCGGTCCAACCGTTGCGCGAGCGCAACCCGTTGTTCGAGATGGTCACTCCGATCCCGTACGTGGCGCTGCAGCGGATGCTCGACGACGCCAATCCGTGGGGCATTCGCGCCTACGACAAGGGGCTGAACCTGGATGAGCTGAGCGATGATGCCCTCCAGGTCATCCTGGAGCGGCTTCCGCGCCTGCGGTCGCCGCTGTCCTACGTCCCGATGTTCCCGCTAGGCGGCAGGTACAGCGAGATCTCCGACGAGGCCACGGCATGGGGCAGCCCCCGACGCCCCCACTGGGCGCTGGCCCTCTTGGCCCTTGCTGCCGACGACCCGACCTACACGGCTGACCGGGACTGGGTCCGCGACCTCTGGCAAGCCTTGCGCCCATACGCGCCTGACGACGGGACGTACCTGAACTTCGAAGCCGACACCGACGAACGGCGCGTGCGCGCGTCCTACGGCGAAGGCAAGTACCGTCGCCTCGCCCAGCTCAAGGGCACCTGGGATCCGGAGAACGTCTTCCGACACAACCCCAACATCATGCCCGCCACAGCCGGCCTCCCCTCACCCCGCGGAGCCGCGACCGCGCGGGGCGAACAGACCGTCCGCTGACGACGTGCACCGCGGCGGCTCTCTGCATGGTCGCGGACACGGGCGGAGCACCGGTGGCTCAGGGTGGAGACGGCCGCCGCGGCGCCACGGTCCAGTCCCGGACGACCGGGTTCAGACGGGTGGTTCTCCGCCGCCACGGGCCGCGACGACCGGAGCGGGAGCCGAGGTCAGGGCCGGGTCGACGACGCCCGTCGGCTCGTCCGGACCCGCGGGGTCCGCGTCCCGGGCCGCCGCGTACGCCGCACTCAGCCGCCGGTAGGCCGGGCTGGCGAACGCCGCCAGGACGGCGAGGACCCCGATCAGCCCGGTGACGACGAAGACGAGCGCGATGCCGCGGTCGGGGCCGGTCCCGAACCAGCCGCCGATCGCCCGCGCACCGGCGCCGTCGGTCATGAACGGGATGACGAGGAACTCCGTGAGCGGGGCCATGAGGAAGGCGGTCAACGGGGACGCGGCCTGCTCGACGCTCTGGGCGAAGCCGAACACCCGGCCCTGCCGCTCGTAGGGCACCACCCGCTGCAGCACCGTCTGCTCGGCGGCCTCGGCGAAGGGCATCACGGTCATGAACACGGCCATCGCCACGGTCAGTGTGACCACCGAGGAGGCCAGCGGGAACAGCATCGTGCCGGTCCACATCGCCACGTCGACCAGCAGCAGCACCCGGATCGGGCGGCTGCCCAGACCGATCCGGGCCACCAGCAGCCCACCGATGATCAGCAGCGCGGACAGCCCGCCCCACAGCAGCCCCCACGCCTGCACCGACATCAGCGACAGGCCGTAGGGGTCCATCAACGCCATGAAGGCGCCACCGAGGAAGTTGTTGAAGCAGCTGAACAGGATCAGCGGCAGCAGCCCGGGCACGCCGCGGACCAGGCGGAGTGTCCCGCGCAGGTCGACGCCGGACCCGGCTGGCGGGCCGTTCCCGGCCCCGGCGAGCGGCGCCGCCCCGTCCCCGGCCCCGGCGAGCGGCGCCGCCCTGTGCTCGGGCACCTGGACGCGGGTCAGGTGCACCACCGACAGCACCAGGACGGTCAGAGCGAGCGCGAGGACGGCGGTCATGCCTCCGAAGGCGATCAGCAGCCCGCTGATCACCGAGGTGACCAGCATGGACAGGCCGGTCGCCGATCCGACGAGCCCGTTGGCGCGGTCCCGCCGGTCCGCCGGGACCAGCAGCGTGACCAGCGTCGGCAGCGCGATGGTGCGCGGGTTGCCGGCGATCACGCCGAGCATGAGCAGCACGACGAAGCACCACAGCGGCAGGCTGGCCGCCGTCCGGAACGACTCCTCCGGGGTCAGCTGGTACACCGCCAGCGCCAGCGCGTACAGGACGGTCGACGCACCTGCCGAGGCCTGCAGGACGGCGTGCTTGCGGTGGTGGTCGACCAGGCTGCCGAACCAGATGCCGGTCCCGGCCGTCGCGACCAGGAAGATGCCGGCGATCATCCCGGTGGCGAACACCGACCCCGTCTCGAGGAACACCCAGAAGGTGACCGCGAACCAGACGGTGTAGTTGACGACCGACACCAGCAGGTTGTTGACCAGCAGGTGGGCGAAGACCCGCTCGGGTCCCGAGCGCAGGTCGAGTGCGGGAGCCCGGTCGGCCACGGTGTCCTCCTCCGTCGGCACCGGGGTCCGCGGGCGGGGCCCGGTGCCGGTGCGGTCTCCAGATGAGACCGCGCGGAGCGGGCGCGCTCATCGGTGCACGCCGATGTTGCCTGCACCGCGTCGTCCGGTCAGCCGGGTCCCCCAGGCGGGACCGGAGGAGATCCGTGGGCGTGACGCGACGTCCGGCTCGCGGAACGACACCGGCCCCCTGCACGGCGCAGCCGTCGCGCCGGGCCGCGTGCCGTCGCGGACCTGCGCGGGCCGGATCCGGCCCGGTACCCGGGGGTGCGGGTGCAGGCTGTGGCCCTCTCCGCGTCGCGCCCCGAGAGGAGCAGCCATGCCACCCCTGATCGACACGGACACCGCGACCACGTCCACCCCGCGGATGCGCGCGTCGGACGCCGACCGACTGGCCACCGTGGAGCGCCTGCAGGACGCGGTTGCCCGCGGCCTGCTCGGTCCGGATGAGGGCAGCGAGCGGATGGCCGAGGCCTTTGCCGCCGTCCACCTGACCGACCTCGACCCGCTCACCGAGGACCTCCCGCCGGCGCCGCCCGAGCGGACGGCGCCGGGCTGGCGGTCGGTCGGGGCGCTCGCGGTCGAGCAGTTGCGGGCCTCCCTGACCACCGCCACCGGCGGGTTGAGGGCGGCGCGCGTGGGGGTCGTGCTCCTGGTCGCCGCCCTCTTCCTCGTCCTCGTCGGTGCCCTGAGTGGGGCGGCGCTGTCCGACGGCGGTGGGGACGGCGGGGGCGGGGGCTGGCACGAGGACTGGCACGAGGACTGGGACGACGACTGGGACGACGACTGGGACGACGACTGGGACGACGACTGACCGCTCGGCGATCGCGGCGTCGTACGGGGCGAGAGCGCTCCGCCGCCCCAGGCCTCGGCTCAGCCCGGAGCGGGGGAGGGGGGAGAAGTTGGCCTGCTCCGCGCACGGGGGCCGACTGGTTGACCGCTCCGCGTCGTTGCGGAGGGGGACTCCCCGGAGGGTCTGCTACCCCCGGACGAGGCCGCCACGCGCGGACGGTAGGTGTTTTTACGGGTTCTTTGAGAGGCATGGTGCTCGTGGAGGCGTGTGCTCGCTTCCGGTCCCGCGGTGGACGATGATCCTCTGAGTCGACACCGGACGACCGCGGCACCCGCGCTGAGACGTGGCGAGGGGTGGACGTTCCGAGTTGGTGTGGGAACGACGAGGCGACGCCGCCAGCGCCCGGAGTCGGGACGTCGATGGACCATGCCGAGATCCTCCGCGACTTCACCCGCCTCGCCGCCGAACCGGGCGGGCTGGCGGAGCGCGCCGAGGCGCTGCTCACGCTGCTGCAGCGGGTGGTGCCCTTCGACGCAGGCGCGATCAGCCTGCTGCTGCCCGACCAGGACGTGCACGCGCTGGTCGCCGGTACCGGCTTCGGCGAGCGGATCCGGCACTACCTGGTCAGCCCCGCCCTGCTCGCCGACGTGGACGTGGTCGGCCTGCGCCGATCGCACCGGCCGGTGCGGCTGGGGGACCTGGTGGTCGCGCCGTCGGAGCTCATCGGGTGGTCCGAGTACCTGGAGCCGGCGGGGTTCCGCGACGGCATCGTCGCCGGGCTGTTCACCGCCGAGGGCGACTACCTGGGGGTGCTCGGCCTCATCACCGAGGCGCCGGGCCGGATCACCGATGCCGCCCGGGACCTGGTCGGGCTGCTCGCGACGCCGATCGCGACCGGTGTGGACCCGTGGCGGTCCCTCGCGGCGATCGCCCGCGGCGTCGAGCCTGCCACGGCCGGGATCGTCCTGACCCCCTCCGGCGGGGTCCAGCCGCTGCCGGGACTGCCTGGCCACCGACTGCTCGAGGCGGGATCCGGCGTCCTGGCGGCCGCCGCCTCGCAGTTGGCCGAGGGGGGCTCCCTGGTCTCGTTCCTCGCTCCGCCCCCGGCCGTCGCGGGCGACGGCGTGGCAGCCGACGGTGCGGGGACACACGTGCGGATCACGGTGATGGCCGCTCCGCCGGACGTGCGGTTCCTGGCCAGCGCGGTCGTCCTCACCGGCCCGGCCGGGGAGCTGTACGGGCTCAGCGCGCAGGAGCTCCAAGTGCTCGGGCTGCTGGTCACCGGGGCGTCCAACGAGCGGATCGCGACGGCCCTGGGCATCACGCGGCGAACCGTGGACGGGCACGTCGACCACGTGCGGGCGAAGCTGGCCGGGCGGTCCCGCACCGCCGCGGCCGCGCGGGCCCTGCGGCTGGGCCTGTTCGTGCCACCGGCCCTGTTCGTCCGCCGGTCGGCCCGTGTCCCGGGAGGACGGCCACCGGCCTGAGCGGGGTCCGCGGCGGAGCGGGAGGTCAGAGCGGGTGCGGCCGGTCGCTCGCGGGTTCGTCGTCCGGGCCGGGGAGGCGGCCACCGCGCAGCCGCACCGTGAAGCCGCCGGTGTCGGTGAGCAGGGCGATGTCGACGGAGGGGAACTGGTGCGCCAGCCACAGCCCGAGTCCCGCGCCGGCCGTGCCCTCGGGGGCGGGGACGAGGCCGGTGAGGGGGTCCGTCGGCCCCGGGCCGGTGTCGTGCACGTGCACCACGGTCCGGTCGGGGCCCGTCCAGGCCCGCACGGTGACCGGCCGGCGCCCGTACAGCTGGGCGTTGAGGACCGCCTCGGAGAGCGCGAACAGCAGCTCGTCGGACGTCGCGGCGTCGACCCGCCCGCGCGCCGCCGCAGCGACCCGCCGCCGGACCTGCCGCAGCGGAGCGTCGGTCAGCGTGACGGCGGGGCGGGTCCCCTCCAGCGGATCGGCCGCCGGGGGCAGGGGCGCGAAGTCGGGGACCGTCTCGTACCGGAGGCTGGTCGCGACGCCGCCGTCAGCGCTGAGCAGCCGGGGGTGGGTGCGTGCCACGACGTCCCGCACGGCGTCGGCCACGGTGGTGGCGTCGTACAGGCAGCGGCTGTACACCGGGTAGTCCTGCCAGGTGACGTTGACCGCGGACTCGTACCGGTCCCAGCCGGCGAACCGGCCACCGTTGCCCTCGTGCGGGACGTCGCCGGCGATGCGGATCTGCTCGGCGCCGGTCGCCACGTGCTCCTCGAACTGTTCCCGGTAGGCCTCGATGGCGCGCGCGGGTGTGGCGTACAGGCTGCTGTCGCCGATGAAGGTGACGGCCTCCGGTCGGGGCAGCGACGCGCGCAGCAGGTCGCACTTGCGCTCGTCGTAGCCGAGCACCACCGGCTCGCCCGCGGCCAGCCCGTCGGTCACGAAGGGCACGATCAGCGCCAGGAACTCCTCGTCGGAGGCGTAGAAGCCGGCCTCGTGGACGTGCCCGACGCACCCTCGCGCCCTGCCGGTCCTCATGGCTGCGCCGCCGATCGTGCACAGCGCAGGACCTCGTGCGCGCAGCACTCGGCACCCCGTGGACCACGGCTCTCGGCGGAGCCCGCGCGACCGGAGGGACGCACAGCCCTAACGCTACGCCCGCCCGGACGGCGTGCGACCACGGTCCGGCTCCTTTCCGGATCCGCCGGTCGGCACGCAGCCCTCCGCGCCTACGACCCCGCTCGGCAGCGCGTCGGGAACGGGCGGACGGCGATCGGCACTCGCGACGCCGCCACCTGGTGGCGCCCGCCCGGCGACCCGGGGTGCGAGGACCGGCGTGGCTCGTCCGGCGCGGGTGATGCCGGACGGCGGTGCCTCGGCGACCGTGCCGGGATGACCGTTGCCGTCGGTCCCGAGGCGAGGACCGCACCGCGGCGGGCGGGGCTCGTCCTGACCGCGCTGATCCTGGTCGCCGCGGTGGCCAACCTGAACCTGTCGGTGGCGAACGTGGCGCTGCCGTCGATCGGCCGGTCCTTCGACTCCGGCCAGACCGCCCTGGACCTGATCGCGGTGGGCTACTCGCTGGGCCTGGCCTGCTCCGTGCTGTGGCTGGGCGCGCTGGGCGACCGGTACGGGCGCAAGCTCATGCTGCTCTCGGGCACGACCCTCGCCGTCCCGATGTCGCTCCTGGCGGCCTACGCGCCGAGCGATGTCGTGCTGTTCGCGGCCCGGCTGGGCGGCGGCGTGGCGGCCGGGATGGCGTACCCGACGACCCTGGCGCTCATCACCGCCCTCTGGACCGGGCCCGGCAGGACGAAGGCGATCGCCCTGTGGTCCGGCGTCGGGGGAGCGATCGCCGCCCTCGGCCCGGTCTGCTCCGGACTGCTGCTGAGGCACTTCTGGTGGGGATCGGTCTTCCTGCTCACCCTGCCGCTGGCCGTGCTCGCCGTCGGCATGGCGTGGACGCTCGTGCCGTCCCACGTCAACGAGGCCACCGGAGCGGTCGACAACTGGGGCGGCCTGATGTCGCTGGTCCTCGTCGGCTCGCTGATCCTGTCGATCAACTTCGCGCCGGTGCCCGCCGCCGGGACCCTCACCCTCCTGCTCGCCGTGGTCGCGCTGGTCGCGCTGGTCGCCTTCGTCGTCCGGCAGCGGCGTGCGCGCGAACCGCTGTACGACCTGGCGGTGGCCGCCCGGCCGACCTTCTGGGTGGCCGCCTGCGCCGGGATCATCGTGTTCGGCTCCCTCATGGGCGCCATGTTCATCGGCCAGCAGTTCCTGCAGAACGTGCTGGGCTACTCCACGCTCGCCGCGGGGCTGGCGATCCTGCCGGCCGCAGCGCTGATGGTGCTGGTCGCGCCCCGGTCGGCGGCTCTCGTCGAGGCCCGCGGCGCCCGCTTCGCGCTGCTGAGCGGCTACGCCTTCGTGCTGCTCGGCTTCCTGGTGATGCTGCTGCTGTGGCGTGAGGACGCCGGCTACTGGCGCGTGGGGCTCGGCTACGCCCTGGTCGGGATCGGCGTCGGCCTGGCCGGCACCCCCGCCTCGCACTCGCTGACCGGGTCGGTGCCGGTGCGCCGGGTCGGCATGGCCTCGGGCACGGCCGACCTGCAGCGGGACCTGGGCGGGGCGGTCATGCAGTCGGTCTTCGGCGCGCTGCTCACCGCCGGTTACGTCTCGGCGGCCGGCGCCGAGCTCGCCGCGGCGGGGGCGGACGTCCCCACCAGCGTGCAGAGCGAGCTGACCAAGTCCTTCGCCAGCGCCGCCGACACCGCGCAGCGGTACCCGGCGCAGGCCGACCAGATCGTGGCGGCGGCCGAGACCGCCTTCCTGCAGGGCGACCAGTGGGCCTACCTGGCCGGGATCGTCGCCGTGCTGCTCGGGGCGGCGCTGGTGTTCTTCGCGTTCCCCCGGCGGGACCAGGAGCGCCGGCTGCTCGCCGGCTACCGGGACGACGACGCGCCGCCCGCCGGCGTGGCTGCAAGGACCGACCGGGAGGCCGCGGGACCCGACGTCCCCACACCGCGCACGCCACCCGAGCCCTCGGCCGGCGGCAGGCGACACCGTGCGGACGAGCGCACGCCCGGCGGTGTCCCGGCGCAGGAGCACCAGGGCCCCGAGCGGGAGGGGTAGGGAGTCGTCCACGCCGTGGCCGGTCGAGCGGCCGGCGGTCGAGCGGCCGTCTCGACCCCGGGCGACGACCGGGGCTGCGGAACCGCCCGGGTGCCCGCGCCCGCGAGTCGTTCGAGCAGGTGGTCGCCGACCCGCAGCGCGTTCGCGATCGCGGTCAGCGAGGGGTTCACCGCGCCGATGCTCGGGGAGAAGCTCGTGTCGGCGACGTAGAGGTCGTCCAGTTCGTGCGCCTTGCAGTGCGGGTCGAGCCCCGAGGTCGCCGGGTCCGTGCCGAACCGGATGGTGCACGGCGGAGAGCTGGAGAGCTCCTCCGGCTGACCTCCGGCGGCTACCTCAGGGCGGCGCTCCGCCGGCTGGCCATCCGCCGCTGGACCGACCACCCGAAGGCGCTGAGCACCAGCCACGCCGCGCCGCTGACGACCGCCTCGGTCGCGGTGTCCGGCGTGCGCAGGAAGCCCAGCGTGTCCGGCCAGATCCGGGCCACCCCGCTGAGGGCGAGCGCGGCGCCACCGAAGGCGCAGGCCCAGATGACGGCGGCCTCGCGGTAGCGCTGGGTGGCCAGGCCGGTGAGCACGGCGACGGCTCCGGTGAAGAGGACCGCCAGGACGACGTTGCCGTCGTCCTCCTCCAGCAGCCCGAAGAGCTTCGCGCCGATCACCGCGCCGGCGATCGCCCCGGTGAAGAACAGCGCCGCCCGGAACACGAAGGTGGCCAGCACCCAGGCCACCACGGCGGTGCAGAGGGCGACGACCGCCGCGACGCCGGGCGAGGCGCCGAACGCCTCCGCCAGCAGCCAGCCGAGGGCGAAGCCGGACGACAGCACCGCCAGGTGGATCGAGAGCAGCCCGGCGAAGCACAGCAGCAGGCCGACGACGGCCACGCCGACGCCGGTCACGCCGCGCGCTCCGCGGGACGCGGTGCCGGGACGTGGGTGGCCGTGTCCGGCCGGTTCGCGCTGCTCGCCATCCCGGGCCCTCCCGTCGGCGCTGTCCGGGGAACTCTCCGGGGGCCCGGGCCGGTCCGGCGTCACCCCCGGAGGGTGAGTCCGCACGCCGTCCCCGCCCGGCGCGACGGCGACCCGTGGGCGATGAGGGCACCGCCTGACGCGACGGCGCCCCGGCCCCGCGAGGTGCGGGACCGGGGCGCCCGGGTGCGCGGGTGCTCAGACGACGACCGCGGCCAGCGACTCCGGGGCGAACAGCTCCTCGGGCTCGTACCGCCGCGGCGAGAGGCCCTGCTCGTGGTGGTAGCGCAGGAACGTCTCGAGCGTGGTCCGGTTGGCCTCCAGGCCGTAGGGCCACCAGTCCTCCCCGAGCGCGGTCCGGGTGCGCTCGACCTCGGCCCACAGCCACGGCAGGGCGTAGCGCAGCGCGGCGGTCTCACCGACGCCGGCCAGGCCGACGTCCTTGGCCGCGCCACAGGCCTTGACCAGCTCGCGGGCCAGCCAGCGGTGCTGCTCGTAGACCTCCCGGCGGATCACCAGCGTGTGCATGATGGGGAAGATGCCGGTGCGGGCGTGGTACTGCCGCTCGACCTCGGCGGCGTCGCCGAACAGCCGCCGGATGCCGCCCCCGCCCGGGGTGTTGAACGGACCCGGGTTGCGGGCGCTGTAGACCGCGTCGAGCTCGCCGTCGAGCAGCAGTTGGGAGAGCGTCTCGGACGACCCGATCGGGGTCACCTCGACGCCGGCCGGCAGCTCCAGCTGCACCTTCTCCGTGCGGCCGGGCTCGTCGAGGCCGCCGGTGCGGTAGCGCACCGACTCCACCGGCAGGCCGTGGTGCTCGGCGAGCGTCCCGCGGATCCACACCGACGCGGTGATCTGGTACTCGGGCACGCCGACGGTCTTGCCCGCCAGCTCGGCCGGGTCCTTGATCGGCGAGTCCGACCGGACGTAGATGCCGCTGTGCCGGAAGGCCCGGGACGGGAAGACCGGCACCGCGACGAACGGCGCCCCCCGGCCCAGGGTCATCACGTAGCTGGACAGGGACAGCTCGGCGATGTCGAACTCACCGAACTTGAGCATCCGGAAGAACGTCTCCTCGACCGGCAGGTCGAGGAAGTTCAGCTCCGCGCCGCCGACGCGGACGGTGCCGTCGCGCAGCGCCTGCATGCGGTCGTAGGCCTGGCAGGCCATCGTGAACACGGGTGCGGCCATGGGGGCGCTCCTCTCGGGGTGGGGATCAGCCCAGCTGGGCGGGCAGGACGAAGAGCAGGACGGAGGCCAGCGGCGCGACGACGATCATCGTCAGGCCGAAGGTGAGCAGCTTGCGCGAGACCGAACGCTGCTGGTCCTCGGGTGCGCTGGCCACGACCAGGGCGCCGACCGAGGAGAACGGGCTGGCGTCGACGACGGTCGCGGACAGCGCGATCGCGATGAGCAGCGCGGTGGGGGAGAGGTGGCCCAGGGCCATCAGCGGGATCGCGAGCGGCACGATCGCGCCGATCACCCCGGTGCTGGAGGCGAACGCCGACACCAGCGCGGCGACCCCGCAGAGCAGGAGCGCGCTGACCACCGGGGAGCCGACGCCGGCGACGCCCTCACCGATGCGCGTGATCGTGCCGGCGCGGTCGAGCACCTCGATCAGCGTGACCAGGCCGCAGACCAGCAGGATGACGTTCCAGCTGATGTGCGCGGTGTTGGCCTTGCGGGGGAACACCACGTGGACGGCGACGGCGGCCACGATCGCCAGCATGCCGATGTCCCAGCCGAGGACGAGGGAGCCGAGCGCCACCAGTGCGATCGCGACCAGCGTGGTGGCCCGGGCGGCGTCCAGCCGGGGGCGGAGCATCACCGGCGCCGTCGACGCGACGACCGTCGCGGCACCACCGCCGCCGATGCCGGCGGAGGGCGCCGACTCCAGCGGGGTCCCGCCGCCGTCGGTGGCGCGAACCGCGTCGCCCAGCCGCTCGCCGGTGGCCCGCAGGCCGCCCAGGACGACGTAGACGGCGACGGCGAGGACGACGTTGAACGCCAGGGTCCCCAGCCACAGGGTGACCGGGCTGACGTCGAAGCCCTCGCCGGCCACGGCCTCGTTGGCGATGATCCCGAGGGTGGACAGCGGCGAGAAGGTGCCCGCGCCGACGCCGGTGACGACCATCAGACCGGCCAGCAGCGGGCGGATGCCGAACTCGCGGGCCAGGCTGATGCCGATCGGCGCCATGATCCCGGCGGCGGCCTGACCCGGCGCGCCGGCCGAGGTGACCGCGGCGGTGACCGCGAAGAGCAGCAGCGGCACGACCCGTGCGTTGCCGCGGACGAGCCTGGCCATCGACATCACCAGCCACTCCGTCGTGCCGTTGGCCGCGGCGACGGAGAACAGGTAGGTGATGCCGAACAGCAGCGTGAAGAGGTTGGCCGGGAACCCCGACAGGATCGTGGGCACGTCCTCACCGAGCACCAGCGTGCCGAGGGCGAAGGCCCCGACGAGCGCCAGCGCGCCGATGTTGACCGTGCTGATCGTGCCGACGAGGAACACGGCGAGCAGTACGACGACAGCGAGGACGTCGATGGACACGTTGCCTCCGCGAACGGGCGTCCGGGCACTCCGGACGGCAGGGGGAGGGGCGGGCGGACTGCCCGCACCTGGGGAGGTGCCGGGGGTCGACGCCCCGGCCACTGCGCTCCATGGGACCCGGGTCACTGTGTCCCGGACAACAGCCCTCCCTATAGTCGGGAGGATCGGAGGTGGTCCGGGTGCCCGGAACGGGGTCGCGCAGCGTCGCGTCCAAGGTGTGCGCGGTGCTCGACGCGATCGGTGCCGCGCCCGCCGGCCTGTCGGCGACCGAGGTGAGCCGGGAGACCGGCATGCCGCTGTCGACGGCCCACCGGCTGGTGCAGACGCTCGCGGCCTGGGGCGGCCTGGAGCGGCAGCCGGACGGCCGGTACCGCGCCGGGCTGCGGCTGTGGGAGGTCGCCGCCTCCGCGCCCCGGGCCAGCGCGCTGCGCGACACCGCCCGGCCGTTCCTCGAGGACCTCTACGAGGCGACGGAGCAGAACGTCCAGCTGGCGGTGCGGGACGCCGGCGCGGCGCTGGTCGTGGAGCACTTCGCCACCCGGTCGGCGGTGCGCACGGCGACCCGCATCGGCGGCCGGCTGCCGCTGCACGCCAGCGGGGTCGGGCTGGTCCTGCTCGCCTGGGCGCCCAAGGAGGAGCAGGACGCCGTCCTCGCCGGCCCCCTCGAGCGCTACACCCCCAACACGGTCACCGAGCCCGGTCGGCTGCGCAGGGTGCTGGCCGAGGTCCGGCGGTCGGGCGTGGCCGTGGCGACGAGCACGATGCCGCTGCCGGCGCTGGCCGTCGCCGCACCGGTGGTCGGCCGCGGCGGGGTCGTCGTGGGCGCGGTGTCGGTCGTCGTCCCCCCGGAGGACACCTCCGCGCCGAGCTACGTGCCCGCGGTGATCGCGACCGCGCGCGGGGTGTCCCGGCAGCTGGCCGGCGTGCCGGTGGCCACGCGCCGGTGACCCGGGTCAGAGGCGGTTCTTCTGCTTCCCCCAGCCGAACACGGCGGTGGCCACGAAGAACAGCAGGCCGATGACCGCCAGCCAGAACAGGCCCTCGACCACCGCGCCGATGACGGTGATGACCAGCCAGATGACCAGCAGGAG
The DNA here is from genome assembly GCF_054050135.1 of Geodermatophilus sp. SYSU D00705. Classification (NCBI taxonomy): domain Bacteria; kingdom Bacillati; phylum Actinomycetota; class Actinomycetes; order Geodermatophilales; family Geodermatophilaceae; genus Geodermatophilus; species Geodermatophilus sp. SYSU D00705. The sequence goes on from NZ_JBJGYT010000017.1 coordinate 71,623, forward strand.
TCCGAGTAGGCGGAGCACGGTCATCTCCCAGGGGGACGGCGGTCGGGGTCGTCGTCCCCGACCCTAGGCCCTGAGGGGCCGCCCACCAGGGCCGAGCGGCCCCGCCACGAGAGAGGAGCCCGCGCCGTGCTCGACGACCTCGACGCACTGCTCGCCGGCGTCAGCCAGGAGGTGGGCGCCCTGGTGCGGGGCGCCGACGAACTCGTCCGGCGCACCGACGCGGACGTCGTCCGCGTCGTCTGGCCGCACCAGAAGACGGTCGGCTACGGCGTCGGCCCGAAGAAGACCACCGAGCACTACGCCTACCTCGCCGTGTACGGGCAGGTGCTCAACCTCGGCTTCAACCACGGCGCCGGGCTCGACCACGGCGGCCTGCTCGACGGCACCGGGAAGTCGTTCCGCAAGCTCCGCGTCCACGGCACCGAGACGCTGCAGGACCCGCGGGTGGCCGGCCTGCTGCGCGCCGCCCGGGCCGAGCGCCTCGCCGCCCTCGGCCGCACCTGAGGGGGCAGCCGTCAGCGCTCCAGGTCACGGATCTCCTGGTCGAACGTGACACCCACCACGAGGCCGTAGGGGATCTGCACCACGCCGCCGTGAGGCAGCGTGCAGACCGCGGTGCCCCGTTGCCAGACGCGCTTCCAGTCGAGAACCACCTCGACGGCGGTCCGGCCGGGGACCGTCACCTCGATCTCCTCCTCGAAGAGGTTCTCCTCCTCCCAGGTCTTCGCGTACCTGCCGGAGACGGCGGACGTGACCTCGGCCTTCAGATCCACCAGCAGGCTAGGGGTGAGGCAGAGCCCGCTGGCCGTGGACTCGGAGCGCTCCACCTCGACGTCGCACCGGCGTAGCCAGCGGTGCGTGGCGACCATCCGGCGGACGGACGTGACGTCGCTGCGCGAGTTGTCGATCACTCGTGCCTCGCGGCCGAGCGGCTCGAGGACCCGCGCGGTCTCCCGGAGGGTGACCGTCGTAGCCGTCTGCGGTGGTGGCCGGACGTCGGCTTCCGGGGCGAAGACGCGCCATTCCCCGAGGCACCTGGGGCACTGCGCGATCGCCCCTCTGTCGATGAACGGCGCGAGGGCGAATCGCGAGATGGGCGTGCCGTCGGGGCGCCGGTCTCGCGTCAGGACCACGCGGTTGCAGTGCGGACACCGGAAGGTCAACTCGTATCGCTGTTGTTCCCGGGACAAGCCGAACATCGACGTCCTCCTCGGAACAACGAGGAGCGGTGGGGCTGCCGCCCGCGTGCGAACTGTGGCACTGCCGGGGCGGGGTCGGCAAGGAACACCGCCGCCCTCGGTCGCGGCCGAGCCGGTCGGCCGGGCCGCTGGTTGGATCGAGTGCATGGCCTACCGCGCGTCCGACACCCGCTACGACTCGATGACCTACCGGCGCACCGGCCGCAGCGGCCTGGACCTGCCGGCGATCAGCCTGGGCCTGTGGCACAACTTCGGGGACGACGTCCCGTTCGACCGGCAGCGAGACATCCTCCGCCGCGCCTTCGACCTCGGGATCACGCACTTCGACCTGGCCAACAACTACGGCCCGCCCTACGGCTCGGCCGAGACGAACTTCGGCCGACACCTCGCCGACGACTTCGCGCCCTACCGCGACGAGCTCGTGATCTCCACCAAGGCCGGCTACGACATGTGGCCCGGCCCCTACGGCCAGGGCGGCGGCTCGCGGAAGTACCTCACCGCCAGCCTCGACCAGTCGCTGCGCCGGATGGGCCTGGACTACGTCGACATCTTCTACTCGCACCGCCCCGACCCGACCGCGCCGCTCGAGGAGACGATGGGCGCCCTGCACAGCGCCGTCCGGGCCGGCAAGGCGCTCTACGCCGGCATCTCCAGCTACGGCCCGGAGGACACCGCGAAGGCGGCGGAGATCCTCGCCGACCTCGGGACGCCGCTGCTGATCCACCAGCCGTCGTACTCGATGCTCAACCGCTGGATCGAGACCGAGGGCCTGCTCGACGTCCTCGAGGACGCCGGCGCCGGCTGCATCGCCTTCTCCCCGCTGGCCCAGGGGATGCTGACGACCAAGTACCTGGACGGCGTCCCGGCGGGCTCGCGGGCCAGCCAGGAGAAGTCGCTGTCGACCGACCTGCTCACCGAGGAGGCGCTCGGCCACGTGCGGGCGCTGAACGACATCGCGCAGCAGCGCGGGCAGAGCCTGGCCCAGCTGGCGCTGGCCTGGGCGCTGCGCGACGCCCGGGTGACCACGGTGCTCATCGGGGCCAGCAGCGTCGGCCAGTTGGAGCAGAACGTCGGCGCGCTGCAGAACCTGGCGTTCGCCGACGGCGAGCTGGCCGCCATCGACCAGCACGCCGTCGACGCCGGCATCGACATCTGGCAGGCGCCGCGCACCGGCGCCTGAGGGTCAGCGGGGCCGGTCGGCGGTCCCGTCCTCGTCGCGGCCGACGCCGGGGTCGAGGGTGCGCTGCGCGATCGGCTCCGGCCCCTCGTCGAGGACCTCGGACGGGACGCCCGCCCCGGCCTCCGAGGCGTGGGCGGCGAGCCGCTCCGACGGGGGGATCTCCACCGGTCCGGGCTTGTCCTCGGCCTCATCGGAGCCGCTCGCGGCCACCGCCGCTCCCACGGCTGCGGCGCCCGCGGCCACCGCGGCGACGCCGGCCGCGACCGCGGTGCCCGAGACCCCGGCCTTCCCGCTGTCGCCGCGGGTGGCCGCGGCGTCCTCGACGCCCGGGGTGCCGACGCCGGCGCCGGCGTTGATCGACCCGCGCCAGACGCCGGTCGGGTAGCCCTCGTCCTCGACCAGCGCCTTGAACCGCTCGAGGTCGGAGCGGACCTGCCGCTCGACGATGCCGAGCGCGTCGCCGACCCGCTCGACGACGCCCTCCGGCTCGTACTCCAGCGTCAGGTGGACCACCGTCGCGTTCGGCCCGGCCGCCTCGAACCGCACGGCCCCGGCGTTGGTCGCCCCGCTGGTGGCGGCCCACGCGATCCTCGTGTCCGGTTCCTGCTCCAGGATGGCGGCCTCCCACTCGCGGCGGACGCCGGCGATCTGGGCGACCCAGTGCAGCCGGCGGTCGTCGAGCTGGCGCACCTCGGTGACGCCGCCCATGAAGTGCGGGAAGTCCTCGAACTGTGTCCACTGCCCGTACGCCGTGCGCAGCGGCACCTCGACCTGGATGGAGCGTTCGACCCTCGTCGTCATGGGGACGCCGGGTACCCCTCCGGCCCGCCCTGATGCGCAGGCTCAGCGGCGGCGGCCCACCCCCACCGCGACGAGCACGACGCCGCCCACCACCGCCGGTCGCGGCGCCGAGGGACCGGGGTCAGCCCGGACCGAGCTGGCCGCTCTCCACGAGGTCGGCCAGCCGGTCCAGCGACTGCCGCCAGCCGGTCTCGTTGTCGGCGGAGGAGACCCCGTCGGGCAGCCCCTCGTGCACGGCGAGCAGGTCGGTGCCGCCGTCGACGTCCCGCAGCGTGACGGTGATGGTCATCTCGCCCTGCAGGGCCGGGTCGGCGGTCTCGAACTCGTCGACCTCGACCACCAGCTCGTCGGGCACCAGCCGCGCGAACCGGCCGCGGTAGGTGTCGGTGTGCGCGGTCGTCTTGCCGACGGCGTCGGGCGCGTCGTAGGTCAGCGAGATGCGGAAGGTGCCGCCCTCGGCGCCGCTGAACTCGTGCACGGTGGCGGTCATCCCCGGGGGCGCCTTCCAGCGGGCGACGGCGTCGGCGTCGACGAGCGCCCGGTAGACGGCGGAGCGCGGTGCGCGCAGGTGACGGCTGACCCGGGTCGTGCCCACGGCCGCCATCGTGCCCGCCCCGGCCGGCCGGTGGTGATCGATCTGACCGCCCGGGGCGGCGCCGGTGTGAGAAGCTCGGGGTGGGTCCGGAGCCGGACTCCCGGACGAGTGACGCCGTACCCGGACAGCGACAAGACGGCGTTCCAGGAGATCCCCGTGTACTGGCTCGTCCTCGTCCTGTCCGGTGTCCTCGAGGCCGTCTGGGCCACCGCTCTCGGCCGCTCGGAGGGCTTCACCCGCCTGGTACCGAGCGCCGTGTTCGCCGTCGCGCTGGTCAGCAGCATGGCCGGGCTCGCCTACGCGATGCGGGGCCTGCCGATCGGCACCGCCTACGCGGTCTGGGTCGGCATCGGCGCGGCGCTGACCGCCGGCTACGCCATGTGGGCGGGCCAGGAGCCGATGTCGGTGGTCCGCGTGCTCCTGCTCGCCGGCATCGTCGGCTGCGTCGTCGGGCTCAAGCTGACCCACTAGGCGACGTCCGGCTGGGAACCCACGGCGGCGCCACCGGCGGCACTCTCCCGGACCGTGCAGGGGCCCGGTACTCGGGCGCACGTGCTGGAGTGCCGCAGCCGCCTCTTGTCCGTGGCCTCCGTCGGGAGAACGCTCGACGCATGAACGGGTCCGACGAGCGGGCCGCCGACGAGCTCATGCCGGGCGAGCGGACGCGCCGGGAGCAGCAGCGCCGTCGAGCCGAGCAGGCCTCCGAGCGCCTCCGGCAGGACGTCCGGCGGCTCCGGGAGCGGCTGAGCCGGGGTGCCGCGGCGGTGGCCGTGACCGAGAGCGGCGTCGCCGCCACGAACCTCACCCTGGCCGAACGGGCACTGCGGGAGGGCCGTCTCGAGGATGCGCGGGGGCTGCTGAGCGAGGCGGCGGCGGCGCTGCAGGCTGTCGAGCACGAGCGTCTGCGGGCGCATCGGTGGCCCATGGACACCATCTCCGATCCCACGGACGAGGTGCGCGCCGAGCAGAGACGGATCGCGGCCGGCCGGGCGCTGGACGATGCGGCCCGGCGTCGCGATCGGGCCGCTCACCGGCGGGACGAGGCGGCTGTGGAACGCGAGCAGGCTGCGCAGCTGCGCGACGAGGTGGCCGCGGAGCGGGACCTGCGGGCCCGGGAGCGCGGCGAGGCAGCGGGCCGCCGGGAGGCGGCTGCCGAGGAGCGTCGGGCCGACCAGGCGCGGCGGGCGAACCGGCCTCCTCCGGCCGGCGGGCTGTTGGACGACGCGGCCGAGCAGCAGCGGGCCATCGACGCCGAGGTCGACACGAGCTACCGAGGCTGGGCCGAGGACGACCGGGCGCGCGCCGAGGCCGACCGAGCGGTCGACGCGGCCGACCGCCGGGCGGCGGAGCAGGACCGGCGCGCGGCGGAGCGGGACCGTGCAGCCGCCCGCGCCGACCGTGAGCAGGACGACCGTGACCGGGCCGCGGCCGAAGCGGACCGCGAACCGCCCCCGTGATGCCGACCCTGTCATCCCTCGGGCCCGGGTCACGCGTTGCCCGAGTCGCCCGGCACGTGCGTCCGGAAGGGGACCGTCGATGACCGGCAGCGCGACGTCACTGCAGTGTTCCTTCTGCGGCAAGAGCCACGGGCAGGTCGAGAAGCTCGTGGCAGGTCCGGGGGTGTACATCTGCGACGCGTGCGTCCGCCTGTGCTGCGAGGTCATGGAGGAAGCGGAGGCCCTCGTCCCGCGGGGCGCCGATGCCGCTGCAGACCCGGAGCGCCTCCTCAGGACGTGGGTGGCGACGATCGACCGGGAGGACGCCGAGCGGGTCCGGGCGGCGAGGGAGTTGCTGGAGGAGCTGCTCAGCCGTCTCGACAGCTGATCCAGGAGTGGCCGCACCCGGAGCGGAGCCTGTTGACTCCGGGCATGACCGTGCCACTCCCGGAGCCGGAACCGCCCATCGATCCGGACCAGCCCGTGCCGGACGATCCGGCCGAACTGCTCCCCGACGCCTCGGAACCGTTGCCCCCGCCGCCGATCGAGGCGACGCCCGACGACCCCGGTGGAGACCCGGGGGGAGTCCCTGAGCCGGCCTGAGCGGCCGCCGGCAGGCCGGCTCAGGCGCCGCCGACTACGCCGTCGTCCGCGGCAACTCGAGGTTGTGGAGCTCGAAGACCTCCGGTTCGCCGGCGGCCTGGACCCCGACCTCGGCGAGTACCGGTAGGAGGTGCTCGCCGAACGCGGCGAGCTGCTCAGGGGAGTCCCAGATCTCGCTGACCTTCAGGTCCCCGTCGGTCCCGAACAGCACGTGCATCTGCATCCCGTCCGGGGGCCACAGTCCGGCCTTCTCCAGGCGGAGGCTCACCTCGTCGTACTGCTGACGCGTCAAGCCGACTACCGGAAAACGCACGACGATGCTCACGCGGACCTCCCCGGTGACGCACTGGCGCCCGGGCGAATGCGCCCGGACCTCGGACGAGCGGGACGGTACGACCGATCGGCCGAGCGGACGGCACACCTCTGCGTCCCGGGACGACGCGTGCGCGTGGCGACCACCCAACGGCCAGGACCTCCCACGGTTCGGCCACGGCCGGCTCCGGAAACCCGTTGCTCCCGCGGCGCTGGCGAGCACACTGAGGCCATGGCAGCGCGCGGGTCCTGCACCACGACGCCGGGACCTCCCGGCGCCGTGAACCCGCGGGCGCGCTGACCAGCGCCGCCCCGATCCACCACCCATCCGGCCCCGGGAGCTCCCCGGGGCCGGCGTCGTCTTCGGGCCGGTTCGCTGCCCGGGAGCTCCTCCGACCACCCCAGGGAGCACCTCGTGAACGCCCTGCCGTACCCCGCCCTGCCCGCCTCCGTCGACCCTCGCGAGCACGGGCCGGCCGAGTCGCTACCGGCCGACGACCACCGCCGACTCGGGCGGGAACTGGACCTGTTCGCCTCCGACCCGTTGCTGCCCGCCGGCATGCCGGTCTGGCTGCCGGCCGGGGCGGTCATCCGCGGTGAGCTCGAGCGCTACGTCGTCGAGGTCGAACGCGCCGCCGGCTACGCCCACGTCTACTCACCGCCGCTGGGCAAGAAGGCCATGTACGAGATCTCCGGCCACTGGGAGCACTACGCCGAGGCGATGTTCCCGCCGATCGAGGACGGCGGGAGCGGCCCGATCGTGCTGCGCCCGATGAACTGCCCGCACCACATCGTCGCCTACCGGTCCCGGCCGAGGTCCTGGCGGGAGCTGCCGTTGCGGATCGCCGAGCTGGGCGCGATGTTCCGCAACGAGCCGTCCGGGTCGCTGTCCGGGCTCTCACGGGTGCGTGCGATGGTCCTCAACGACGCCCACCACTTCTGCGACCCCGCTCGTGTCGCCGAGGAGGTCGCGCTCGTCGTGGGCCTGATCGAGGACGCCTACGCCGTCCTCGGCCTGGCCGGCCACTCCTACCGGCTCTCGCTGCGCGGGGACGGGGACAAGTACGGCGCCGAGGAGGCGCGGTGGGACCGGGCCGAGGAGGTGCTGGCCGGCGTCCTGGACGACCTGGGCGTGGCCTACGAGCCGGTGCGCGGCGAGGGGGCGTTCTACGGCCCGAAGATCGACGTCCAGATGCCCGGCCGCGGCCGACGGGAGGAGTCGTTCTCCTCGGTGCAGCTGGACTTCCTCCTCCCGCAGCGGTTCGACCTGCGCTACGCCGGCCCGGACGGCCCTCGCCGTCCGGTGGTGCTGCACCGCTCGGTGCTCTCGAGCATGGAACGGTGCCTGGCGTTCCTGCTCGAGCAGCACGGCGGCAACCTGCCCGTGTGGCTCGCGCCGGTGCAGGCCGTGGTGCTGCCGGTCGACGCGTCCTCGGCCGTGCAGGCGCGGGCCGTGGTCGAGGTGGTGGACGCGGCCCGGGCCGCCGGCCTGCGGGTCGACGTCGACGACGCGGCCGAGCCGCTCGGCGCGCGGATCCGCCGCGCCCGGCTCGCCCGCGTCCCCTACCGGGTGGTGGTGGGCGAGCGGGAGGCCGCCGCCGGGCAGGTGGCGGTGGACCTGCGCGACGGCCGCCGGCTCGACCCGATGCCCCCGCAGCGGTTCGTCGCCGTCGCCGCCAGGGTCGCCGCCGGCCGCTCACGGGGGCTGTGGTCGTGACCGTCGGTCCTCGACCACGACCGGGACGCCCTCGCCGGCTCTCTCACCCCCGGCGCACCCTCGCTGCCGAACTCGACCGGGGTGAGCTCCGGGGCGGTTGCGCGCGTGAGGACCGCTGACGGCCGTCGGCCAGATGCGACGTCAGGTGGACGCGGGCAGCAGCTCCGCCAGCAGCGCCCGCACGCGGACCTCGATCTCGTCGCGGATGGGCCGGACGGCGTCGACACCCTTGCCGGCCGGGTCGGCCAGCTGCCAGTCGAGGTAGCGCTTGCCGGGGTAGACGGGGCAGACGTCGCCGCAGCCCATCGTGATGACGACGTCGGAGGCCTCGACCGCCGCGGTCGTGAGCACCTTCGGCCGCTGGGCGGTGATGTCGATGCCGACCTCGGCCATGGCCTGGACCGCCGCGGGGTTCACCTGGTCGGCGGGCAGCGAGCCGGCCGAGCGGACCTCGACGGCGTCCCCGGCCAGGTGCCGCAGCCAGCCGGCGGCCATCTGGGAGCGGCCGGCGTTGTGCACGCAGACGAACAGCACGCTGGGCGTGTCGGACACGGCGTTCCTCCGGGGGTGGCTCAGCTGGGGGTGGGTGCCGAGATGAGTTCGGCGAGCAGCGCACGGACGCGGGTGTCGATGTCGTCGCGGACCACCCGGACCTCCTCGAGCGGCCGACCCGCGGGGTCGGGCACCGGCCAGTCGAGGTAGCGCTTGCCCGGGTACACCGGACAGGCGTCGCCGCAGCCCATCGTCACCACGACGTCCGCCGCGCGGACGACGTCGTCGGTGAGCGGCTTGGGGAACGAGCCGGCCAGGTCGACGCCGACCTCGGCCATGGCCTCGGTGACGACGCCGGCGACGCCGGTGCCCGGTCGCGACCCGGCCGACCGGACGTGCACCCGGCCCCCTCCGTGGCGCGCCAGGAGACCGGCGGCCATCTGGGAGCGCCCGGCGTTGTGCACGCACACGAAGAGCACCTCGCAGGCGTCCTTCCCGACGGCGCCGCTCGCCTGCGCGAGCGCGGTCAGGCGCTCGGTCGCGAACCGTTCGGTCAGCACCGCCAGGTGCGCGCCCACGGTGGCGGCGCTCGCCATGGCGACGAAGGACTCGTGCACGTAGCGGTCGACCGTCTCCCGGGCGAAGACGCCGGTGAAGCGGCGGGCCAGGTCGTCGGCCACCCGGGTCAGCGTGGCGTCCGCGGAGGTCAGACCGCGGATCCCGTCGAAGGAGGTGGTCACGTGCGGCTCCTCCCGGTGACGGGGGCGGTGGGGTCGCCGGCGAACCAGCGGCGCCCCGCCCAGAGGGCGACGTAGACCAGCGCGACGAGCACCGGCACCTCGATCAGCGGCCCCACGACGCCGGCCAGCGCCTGGCCCGACGTGACGCCGAAGGTGCCGATCGCCACCGCGATGGCGAGCTCGAAGTTGTTGCCGGCCGCGGTGAAGGCCAGCGTGGCGGTCTTCGCGTAGCCCAGGCGCAGCTGCATCCCGAGCAGGAACGAGCCCCCGAACACCAGCACGAAGTACGCCAGCAGGGGGAGGGCGATGCGGGCGACGTCCACCGGCCGGGAGGTGATCGCCTCGCCCTGGAGCGCGAAGAGCACGGTGATCGTGAACAGCAGCCCGTAGAGGGCGACCGGGCCGATGCGCGGCAGGAAGCGGCCCTCGTACCAGTCGCGGCCCCTCCGGCGCTCGCCGATCGTCCGGGTCAGGAAGCCGGCCAGCAGCGGGATGCCGAGGAAGACCAGCACCGACAGCACGATCGCCCAGACGCTGAACTCCGCGGAGGTCGTCGGCAGGCCCAGCCAGCCGGGCAGCACCTGCAGGTAGAACCAGCCGAGCGCGGCGAAGGCGAGGATCTGGAACACCGAGTTGACCGCCACCAGCACCGCGGCGGCCTCCCGGTCACCGCAGGACAGGTCGTTCCAGATCAGCACCATGGCGATGCAGCGGGCCAGCCCGACGACGACCAGGCCGGTGCGGTACTCGGGCAGGTCGGGCAGCAGCAGCCAGGCCAGGGCGAACATCAGCGCCGGGCCGACCACCCAGTTGAGCACCAGGCTCGCGGCCATCAGCCGGCGGTCGCCCGTGACCCGGTCCAGCTCGGAGTACCGCACCTTGGCCAGCACCGGGTACATCATCAGGACCAGCCCGACGGCGATCGGCAGGCTGACGTTGCCGACCTCGACCGCGGACAGCGCGTCGTCCAGACCCGGGACCCACCGCCCCAGCAGCAGGCCGAGCGCCATCGCGGCGACGATCCAGACCGGCAGGAACCGGTCGAGGGTGGACAGGCGCTGCAGGACCGGGGCCTCGGGGCCCGCGACCGGGACCTCGCGGACGGCGTCGCTCACGCCGGGACCACCGCGGTGTCGAACAGCCCGGCGACGGCGGCAAGCGCGTCGCGGCGCACCGCGTAGTAGACCCACACGCCCCGCTTCTCGCGGTCGAGCAGCCCGGCGGAGTGCAGCACCTTGAGGTGGTGGCTGATCGTCGCCTGGGTCAGGTCGAAGGCCTCGTTGAGGTCGCAGACGCAGGCCTCACCGGACGTGCTGGAGGCGATCAGGCTGACCAGGCGCAGCCGCACCGGGTCGGCCAGGGCCTTGAGCAGGGGCGCGACCTGCTCGGCCTGCTCGGCGGACATGGCCGTTCCGGTCAGCGGTGTGCAGCAGGCGAGGTCGGGGTCGTTCATCGGGGTCGTCTCCTCCGGTCGGACATCGGCGCCCATCGTAATGACGACCATCGTATTGACAAGCATCGATGCATAGTGGTCACCTGAGCCCAGACATCGACGCCCGTCGATGTCCCACCCCCTCAGGAGGTCCCCGTGTCCCGGATCGAGCTCGCCCTCCGCGTCGCCGACCTCGACGCCGCCGTCGACTTCTACTCGCGGCTGTTCGCGACCACCCCGGCCAAGCGCCGGCCCGGCTACGCCAACTTCGCCGTCGCCGAGCCGCCGCTCAAGCTCGTCCTCCTGGAGGGTGCCGCCGGGGAGCCCACCCGCATGGACCACCTCGGCGTCGAGGTCCCCTCCCGCGGCGAGGTGTCCGCGGCCACCGCGCGGCTGGCCGGCGCCGGCCTGGCCACGCGCGTCGAGGAGCAGACGACCTGCTGCTACGCGGTCCAGGACAAGGTGTGGGTGACCGGTCCCGGTGGAGAGCCGTGGGAGGTCTACACGGTCACCGGCGACGCCCGCCCGGACCTCGAGGGGGAGACGTCCCTCGAGCTCTCCGCCGTCGGCGGGAACGACAGCTGCTGCGTGCCGGGTGAGGACGGCGCCTGCGTCGCCACCTGCTGCTGACCGTTCCGGGGTCGTGGCAGGGTCGCCCCGTGGATCTCGACGAGGTGGCCGACGAGCTCTACGAGGTGCCGCCCGAGGAGTTCACCGCGCGGCGCAAGGAGCGCCAGGACCAGGCGAGGGACGGCGGCGACCGGCCGCTGGCCAAGGCGATCGGCGCGCTGCCCAAGCCGTCGGCGGCCGCGTGGGTGTGCAACCTGCTCGTGAGGGAGCACCGCGAGGAGATCGAGGGCCTCGTCGAGCTCGGCGGGCTGCTCCGCGAGGCGCAGGAGAGCCTCGCCGGCGACTCGCTCAAGGCGCTGAACCGGCAGCGCTCCCAGCTGCTCGCCGCTCTGAGCCGGCAGGCCGCCGCGCTCGCCCGCGAGCGCGGCCACCGGGTGAGCAGCTCGGTGGAGGGGCAGGTCGAGGACACGCTGCGCGCGGCCATGGCCGACCCCGAGGCCGGGGAGGCGCTGCTGTCCGGTCGCCTCACCTCCCCGATGTCCTACAGCGGCATGGGGACGACCGGGGTGCGCCCGGCGCTGCGGCTGGTGCCGCCGGCCCGCCCGGAGCAGCCGGCGGCGCCCGCCCGGCCGCGCGGGGCGGACGCCGCCGAGCGCCGGCGGCAGCGCGAGGAGGAGGCCCGCCGTCGCGAGGAGGAGGCGCGCCGGGCCGAGGAGGAGCGGCGCCGCGAGCAGCTCGAGGACGCCCGGCGGGCCGCGGCGGAGGCCGCTGCCGTCGCCGCCGAGACCCGGGCCGCCGCCGAGGAGCAGCGGCACCGCGTCGACGACCTCGACGCCCGCCGGACCGACCTGCAGGCACGGGTCGAGGAGCTCGCCGACGAACTGGCCCGCGTCGAGCGCGAGGCGGCGGAGACCGCGGAGGAGCTGAAGAGCGCCGAGCGACACCGACGCACCGCCGAGCGCCGGGCGACCGAGGCCGCCGCCGCCCGCGACCGGGCCCTCGAGCACGTCACCGAGCTGGAGGGCGACGGCTGACCCGGCCCTTGCCGTGGCGCCGCCGGGGGCCGAGACTGCGCCCCACCCACGCCGCCGACGGGAAGGTCCGCCCGTGAACGAGGAACCGGCCACCGAGGGCACCTCGCCCGACGACTCCCGCAGCGGCGCCGACGTCGCCGAGGCGATCGAGGTCGCCGAGCGCGGCAGCTCGGTCCAGGAGGTGCACGACCAGGGGACGGCGGCGACGACCGGCACCGCCCCGGTCGAGCGCAGCGCGGGTGACCCCGAGATGACCGAGGGGCAGGTCGTGCTCGGCGAGGGCACCCCGGGCGGGGGCACCGGCGCCGGGCCGGCCGCACCCGAGGGCGTCTCCGGCGGCGCGCAGTCCCAGCAGGGCGCCCGCGCGTCGGACCGGGTGGCCGGCGGGCCGGAGGGCTGAGTCAGCTCCCCACGAGGGTTGCCGGTGAAGCCCATCCCGCGCGGGTTGTGCACTCATCGTGCCCTGGCGGAGCCCGACGCCACGATGAGTGCACGACCCGCGCCGCAGGCCGGATGTCCGCGGTCACAGCACTAGCTCCAGATCCCGACGCGGACGGTCGGCCGCGCCCGGTCCCGCGGGGCCGGCCGGGCCAGCAGGGCGCTGGTCGCGTCGGGGGTGGTGAGGAAGCGCTGCAGCGCGGCGGCCCCTGCGGCCGCGCGCCCCTCACCGGGGACCCCCGCCCACCACATCCCGGTCACCGGCGTGCCCTCCACCGGGAGCCGCACCAGCCGGCCGGTCCGCAGGTCGTCGCGGACGGCGTGCCCGAGCGCGAGCAGCACCCCGGCGCCGTCGCGCGCGGCGTCCAGCGCGTCGGCCTCGGTGGCCAGACGCTGCACCAGCGCGTGCCCGGCCGGCCCGGCCCACCGGCGCTCCTCGGTGCCGGGCTCGATGCCGGCCGGTCCGGCGAGCCACGCGTACCGGCCGAGCTCGGCCACTGGCACGCGGCTCCGCTCGGCGGCCAGCGGGTGCCCGGGCGCGGCCACCACCACCCGCTGGTAGCGCAGGAACGGCACCGCCACGAGCGCCTGCCCGGCCGCCGGGACCGGACGTGCGCCCAGCACGATGTCGGCCTCGTCGTCGGCCAGGACCGCGGCGGTGCGCTCGGCGGCGACGACGTCCAGGAGCACCTCGGTGCGCGGCGAGCGCCGGGCGAAGGCGGCCACCAGCGGGCCCGCGACGTGCTCGGCGCACGCCGCGGTGGCCAGCGCCCGCAGCCGGCCCGTCGTCCCCGCCGAGGTCACCTCCCGCCGGGTGCGCTCGGCCAGCCGCACGAGCTCGCGGGCCCGGACGGCGAGCGCGCGGCCGCCGGCGGTGAGCTCGATCCCGCCGGCGGCGCGCACGAACAGCGGGTCGCCGAGGTCCACGCGCAGGGCCGCGACCGCGGCGGAGACCGCCGGCTCGCTCACCCCCAGTGCCGCCGCCGCGGCGCGCAGCGAGCCGAGCTCGGCCACGAGGGCGAAGGCGCGGAGCTGCGTGAACGTCACGGTCGGCACCCGTCCTAAGGGATCGCTTATCGCGATCTTGACAGCTCTGTGGCGCGCGTCACAAGCTCCTGCGCCACCAGGGGCCCCACCGTCGAGGCCCCCACGGGAAGGAGTTCCCCGTGCAGGTGCCGGCCCCCTTCGACTACGTGCGGGCGACCAGCGTCGCCGACGCCCTGGACCTCCTCGAACGCCACGGCCCCGAGTCCCGCGTCGTCGCCGGCGGGCACAGCCTGCTGCCGATGATGAAGCTGCGGCTGGCCCGCCCCGAGTGGCTGATCGACATCAACGACGTGGCCGAGCTCGACCACGTCACCCGGGACGGCGACTGGCTGCGGGTCGGGGCGCTCACCCGGCACGCCACGCTGCTGTCCTCGCCGCTGGTGGGGGAGCTGTTCCCGATCGTGCACGACGCCGAGCGGGTCATCGCCGACCCCGTGGTCCGCAACCGCGGCACGATCGGCGGCTCGCTGGGGCAGGCCGACCCCGCCGAGGACCTCACCACCGTGTGCGACGTGCTGCGTGCCCGCGTCGTCGTCACCGGTCGCGGCGGCGAGCGGGTCATCGGCATGGACGAGTTCCACCGCGGCCCCTACGAGACCGCCTGCGAGCAGTCCGAGCTGATCACCGAGGTGCGGTTCCCGATCCGGCCGCGCGCGGGCAGCGCCTACGAGAAGGTCGAGCGCCGGGTCGGCGACTGGGCGGTCGCCGCCGCGGGCGCCCAGCTGGTGCTCGCCGACGACGGCACCGTCGCCGACGCCACCGTCGGCCTCACCGCGCTCGGCCTCGAGGGCTGCGCGGTGGACGCCGCCGCCGTCCTGCTCGGCGCGCACCCCAGCGAGGAGGTCTTCGCCGAGGCCGGGCGGCTGGCCGCCGCGGCCAGCTCCCCGGTCGAGGACCAGCGCGGTCCGGTCGACTACAAGCGCCACCTCGCCGACGAGCTCACCCGCCGGGTGCTCCGCACCGCCGCCACGCGCGCCGGAGCCGGCGCCCTGACCGCCACCACCGGAGGCTGACCATGCAGGTCACCATGACCGTCAACGGGGCCGAGGTCACCCGCGACGTCGAACCCCGGCAGCTGCTCGTGCACTTCCTGCGCGACACGCTCGGCCTGACCGGCACCCACTGGGGGTGCGACACCAGCAACTGCGGCACCTGCGTGGTCCTGGTCGACGGTCAGCCGGTGAAGTCGTGCACCGCGCTGGCCGCGATGACCGCCGGCCACGAGGTGCGCACCGTCGAGGGGCTCGCCGACGGCGCCACGCTGGACCCGGTGCAGCAGGGCTTCATGGAGGAGCACGGCCTGCAGTGCGGGTTCTGCACCCCCGGGATGATGCTCACCGCCCGCGCGCTGCTCGACCGCGACCCCGACCCGGACGAGCAGACGATCCGCGAGGCGATCTCCGGGCAGATCTGCCGGTGCACCGGCTACGCGACGATCGTCCGTTCCATCCGCTGGGCCGCCCGCGCCGAGGCGCAGGCCGCTGCCGAGGCCCCGGTCATCCCCGAGCCGGCCGCCCCGCCCGCCGCCGAGGAGGTGCGGGCATGACCGCCGTCGAGGAGCGCCCGGCCCACCCGGCCAACCCGGCGGCCACCTCGGCCGACCGGCCGATCGGCTTCGGGCGCATCCAGCGCAAGGAGGACCCCCGGTTCATCCGCGGGCGCGGCCGCTACGTCGACGACATCGTGCTCCCCGGGATGCTGCACGGCGCCATCCTCCGCTCGCCGCTGGCGCACGCCCGCCTGGTCTCGATCGACACGACCGAGGCGCTGGCCCACCCCAAGGTGCACGCGGTCATCACCGGCCGGGACCTCGAGGGGCTCAACCTCGCCTGGGCCCCGACGCTGTCGGCCGACGTCCAGGCGGTGCTGGCCACCGACAAGGTGCGCTTCCAGGGGCAGGAGGTGGCCTTCGTCGTCGCCGACGACCGGTACGCCGCCCGCGACGCGCTCGAGCTGATCGACGTCGAGTACGAGGAGCTGCCGCCGGTCGTCGACGTCCGCCGCGCGCTGGACCCAGGCGCCCCGGTCATCCGCGACGACAAGGAGGGCCAGACCGACAACCACATCTTCGACTGGGAGGCCGGCGACCGGGCCGAGACCGACGCCGTGTTCGCCTCCGCCGAGGTCGTGGTCAGCGAGGAGGTCGTCTACCCGCGGGTGCACCCGGCGCCGATGGAGACCTGCGGCGCGGTCGCCGACTACGACCCGGTCGACGGCAAGCTCACCCTCTACGAGACCACCCAGGCCCCGCACGCCCACCGCACCCTGTTCGCGATGGTGGCCGGCATCCCGGAGCACAAGATCCGGGTGGTCAGCCCCGACATCGGCGGCGGGTTCGGCAACAAGGTCGGCATCTACCCGGGCTACGTCCTCGCCGTCGTCGGCTCGATCGTGACCGGCAAGCCGGTGAAGTGGGTGGAGGACCGCTCGGAGAACCTCATGTCCACCTCGTTCGCCCGCGACTACGTCATGCGCGGCGAGGTGGCGGCCACCCGCGAGGGGAAGATCCTCGCCGTCCGCACCCAGGTGCTGGCCGACCACGGGGCGTTCAACGCCACCGCCCAGCCGACCAAGTACCCGGCCGGCTTCTTCTCCATCTTCACCGGCAGCTACGACCTGCAGGCCGCGCACTGCTCGGTCACCGGCGTCTACACCAACAAGGCGCCGGGCGGGGTCGCCTACGCCTGCTCGTTCCGGGTCACCGAGGCGGTGTACCTGGTCGAGCGCATGGTCGACGTCCTCGCCGCGGAGCTGGAGATGGACCCCGCCGAGCTGCGGCTGCGCAACTTCATCCGCCCCGAGCAGTTCCCGTACCAGAACAAGACGGGGTGGGAGTACGACTCCGGTGACTACGAGCCGACCATGCGCAAGGCGCTGACGATGGCCGGCTACGAGGAGCTGCGCCGCGAGCAGGCGGAGAAGCGGTCCCGCGGCGAGCTCATGGGCATCGGGCTGTCGTTCTTCACCGAGACCGTGGGCGCCGGCCCGCGCAAGCACATGGACATCGTCGGGCTCGGCATGGCCGACGGCGCCGAGGTGCGGGTGCACCCCACCGGCAAGGCCGTCGTCCGGCTGTCGGTGCAGAGCCAGGGCCAGGGCCACGAGACGACGTTCGCCCAGATCCTCGCCGAGGAGCTGGGCATCCCGCCGGAGGACATCGACGTCGTCCACGGCGACACCGACCAGACCCCGTTCGGGCTGGGCACCTACGGCAGCCGGTCCACCCCGGTCAGCGGGGGAGCGGTGGCCCTGGCCGCCCGCAAGGTCCGGGACAAGGCGCGGGCGATCGCCGCGGCCATGCTCGAGACCCGCCCCGAGGACCTGGAGTGGGAGAAGGGCCGCTGGTACGTGAAGGGCGACCCGGGCGCCGGGAAGACGATCGCCGAGATCGCGCTCGGCGCCCACGGCACCGTCGCGCTGCCCGAGGGCGTCGACGGCAACCTCGACGCCGAGGTCACCTACGACCCGCCCAACCTCACCTTCCCGTTCGGCGCCTACGTCTGCGTGGTGGACGTCGACCGGGGCACCGGCAAGGTGCACGTCCGCCGGTTCGTCGCCGTGGACGACTGCGGCACCCGGATCAACCCGATGATCATCGAGGGCCAGGTGCACGGCGGCCTGACCGACGGCGTCGGGATGGCGCTCATGGAGTTCATCGGCTTCGACGAGCAGGGCAACTGCCTCGGCGGCTCGTTCATGGACTACCTCATCCCCACCGCGATGGAGGTGCCGGACTGGGAGACCGGGCACACCGTCACGCCCTCGCCGCACCACCCGATCGGCGCCAAGGGCATCGGGGAGTCCGCGACCGTCGGCTCGCCCCCGGCCGTGGTCAACGCCGTCGTCGACGCCCTCGCCCCGTTCGGCGTCCGGCACGTGGACATGCCGTGCACCCCGGCCCGCGTGTGGGAGGCCATGCAGGGCCGGCCGACCCCACCGATCTGATGGCCGTGACCGACCGGGCGGCCGAGCTGGTCCGCAGCCGGGTGCCGTTCGTGCAGGCCACCGTGGTGCGCGCGCAGCGCCCGGCCAGCGCGCACGCCGGCGACACCGCGCTGATCCGGGCCGACGGTGTCATCGACGGGTTCGTCGGGGGCACCTGCGCGGAGTCCTCGGTGCGCGAGTACGGGCTGATGACGCTGTCGACCAACGAGCCGCTGCTGCTGCGGATCGTGCCCGGCGGCCGGCCGGGGCCGGCCGAGGAGGGCGCGGTCACCGTCGCCAACCCGTGCCTGTCCGGCGGCTCGGTGGAGATCTTCCTCGAGCCGCGGGTGCCGGCGCCTCGGGTCCTGGTGGTCGGCGACAGCCCGGTCGCCGAGGCGCTGGCGGCCCTCGGCGGGCCGCTCGGGTTCGCCGTCGAGCGGGTCCCGGGGGTGGACGCCGCCCCCGCGGCCGACGACGCGGCGCTGGTGGTCGCCTCGCACGGCCGGGGCGAGGAGCCCGCGCTCACCGCGGCGCTGCGGCTCGGCGTCCCCTACGTCGGGCTGGTCGCCAGCCGGATCCGCGGCGCGGCGGTGCTCGCCGCCCTCGACGTGACCGACGAGCAGCGGTCCCGGGTCCGCAGCCCGGCCGGGCTGGACATCGGCGCCCGCACCGCGGCGGAGATCGCGCTGTCGATCTGGGGTCAGGTGGTCGCCGAGCGGCGGGCCGCCGAGGTCCGCCTGCCCTCCCCCCGGCTCCCGGCGTCGGCCCGCACGGTGGACCCGGTCTGCGGGATGGGCGTCGCCGCCGTCGAGGCCAGCCCGCACGTCACCGTCGACGGGGTCACGACCTGGTTCTGCTGCGACGGCTGCCGGACGGCGTTCACCGTGGACCCGGCCCGGTATGCCCCCGCTTGACGCCGTGTCATCGGCGCGGACGGGGGCGGAGGAGGAGGTCCGCGACCGGGTGCCGGACGTCGCGACCCTGGCCGCCGCGCTCGACGGCGTCGACTACCTCGCCGACCCCGGCCTGGCCACGGCCCTGTTCCTCGCCGTCCGGCTGCCGCAGCCCCTGCTGCTGGAGGGCGAGCCGGGCGTCGGGAAGACCGAGGCGGCCAAGGCGCTGGCCCGCGTGCTGGACACCCCGCTGTACCGGCTGCAGTGCTACGAGGGCATCGACGCCGCCGAGGCGCTGTACGAGTGGAACCACCCGCGGCAGCTGCTGGGGATCCGGCTGGCCGAGGCGGCCGGGGCGCCGCTGGGGGAGGAGGACCTCTTCGGCCCCGAGTACCTGCTGCGGCGGCCGCTGCTGCAGGCCATCGAGCACCCCGGTCCGCGGCCGGCGGTGCTGCTGCTGGACGAGATCGACCGGGCCGACGCCGAGTTCGAGGCGTTCACCTTCGAGGTGCTGGCCGAGGCCGCGGTCACCGTGCCCGAGCTCGGCACCGTGCGGGCGGCCCACCCGCCGGTCGTCGTCCTCACCTCCAACCGGACCCGCGACCTGCACGACGCGCTGACCCGGCGCTGCCTCTACCACTGGATCGACTTCCCGGCGCCGGACCGGGTGGCCGAGATCGTCCGCCGGCGGGTGCCGGGCAGCAGCGAGCCGCTGGCGGTCGCCGCCGCGTCGGCCGTCGGGTGGCTGCGCGGTCTGGACCTGGTCAAGCCGCCGGGCATCGCCGAGGTCATCGACTGGGTCGCCGCCCTCGACGTGCTCGGCGTCGACCGCCTCGACCCGCCGGCGGTGGCGGCGACCTGGGGCTCGGTGCTCAAGAACCGCGACGACCAGGAGCTGGCCCGCACGCGGGGTGCGGCCTGGCTGGCCGGTGCCTGAACCGCGGCCGGGGACCGACCGCCGGCCGGGGGTTCACCGCCGGCCGGTCGCGCCCGGACCGCTCGCCGTCGGGCTGACCACCGCGCTGCACCGGGCGGGGCTGCCCACCACCCCCGAGCGGGCCGCGGGGCTCGCGCGGTCGCTGCAGCTGGTGCCCCCGGTGGACCGCGCCGCTCTCTACTGGACCTGCCGGGTCGCACTGGTCACCGACCGCGCCCAGCTGCCGGTGTTCGACGCGGTCTTCTCCGCCGTCTTCGACGGTCGGCTCGACCCGGCCGACACCCGCGGGGACCCGACCGCACCCCCGCCCGTGGGGTCCGAGCCGCGGGTGCGCCCCGCCCCGCCGGATCGCCGTCCGCCCGGGGAGGCGCCGGCAGGATCCGGCGTCTCGCTCCCCGGGGACGGCGCGGGTGGCGAGCGGGACGCCGTCCTGGCCGCGGCGTCGGCCGACGAGCGGCTGCGGCACACCTCCTTCGCCGAGCTGACCCCCGACGAGCTGGCCGGGGTGCGCGAGCTGGTCCGGCGGATCGTGCTCAGCACGCCGGACCGGCGCAGCCGGCGGGTGCGGCCCACCCGGCGCCGCGCCGACCGGCTCGACCTGCGCCGGACGGTGCGGGCGGCGCAGCGCTCCGGCGGCGACCCGGTCCGACTGGTGCACGCCGCCCGGCGGACGCAGCCACGCCGGCTGGTGCTGCTGTGCGACGTCTCCGGGTCGATGGAGCCCTACACCCGCGTCTACCTCTCGCTGCTGCAGGGCGCGGTGGCCGGGGCGCGGGCGGAGGCGTTCGTCTTCTCCACCCGGCTGACCCGGCTCACCCGGCAGCTCGCCGTCCGGGACCCCGACCGGGCACTGGCCCGCGCCGCGGCGACCGAGTCCGGCTGGGCCGGCGGCACCCGCCTGGCCGCCGGGATCGGGGGCTTCGTCGCCACGCACGGCCGCCGCGGCCTGGCCCGCGGCGCGGTCGTGGTGGTGCTCTCCGACGGGTGGGCCACCGACGACCCCGAGGACGTCGCCGAGGCGATGCGGCGGCTGCGGCGGCTGGCCCACCGCATCGTGTGGGTCAACCCCCGCAAGGCCGCGCCCGGCTACGCCCCGCTGGTGGGCGGGATGGCGGCGGCGCTGCCCCTGTGCGACGCCTTCGTCAGCGGGCACAGCCTCGCCGCGCTGGAGCAGGTGGCCGCCGCGGTCCAGGAGGCATAGGAAGCGACACCCACGTCAGCGGGCGGCCGACGTGGGTGTCGCTTCCTGTGCCTGGGGATCCCTCGGCCGTCAGCCCATCGTCTTCTGGCCGTCGAGGGACTCCCGCAGGATGTCGGCGTGCCCCGCGTGCTGGGCGGTCTCGGCGACGATGTGCAGGAACACCCGCCGGGCCGACCGGCGCGCACCCGGCTGGAACCAGGGCGCCTCCGGCAGCGGGTGCGAGGCGTCGAGGTCGGGCAGCGTGCGCACCAGCTCGTCGGTGCGGGCGGCGACCTCCTCGTAGCGGGCGAGGACGCCCTCGAGCGTCTCGTCCGGCCCCATCCGGAACTCCTCGGCCCACTTCGCCATCTGCTCGGGGTCGTCCGGGCCGGGCATCGACTCCGGGCCCTCCAGGATGAACCGCACCCAGCCGGCCTCCTGCGCGGCGACGTGCTTGACCAGGCCACCCAGGGTCAGCTCGCTGGCCGTCGTCCGCTGCCGGGCCTGCTCGTCGGTCAGGCCCTGGACGGTGTACCGCAGGAAGTACCGGTGGGCGGCGAGGGCCTCCAGCAGGTCCGCCCGCTCCCCGGTGAGGGTGCTCGTCGTGGTGGTCATGGTCTCCGCCCTCCGTGTCCCGGTGGATCCGTCACGGACGACGCTAGGGGCCATTGGTGCCAGTTCCTGTCCTCGATGCCCGACAATCTGGTCGCATGGGCGACACCGGGAACCGCACCCTGCGGCTGCTCTCCCTCATGCAGAACCGGCGGCACTGGGCCGGTGCCGAGCTGGCCGAGCGGCTCGGCGTCTCGCTGCGCACGCTGCGGCGCGACGTCGACCGGCTGCGCGACCTCGGCTACCCGGTCGAGGCCCAGCCCGGGGTCGACGGCGGCTACCGGCTCGCGCCCGGTGCCGCGCTGCCGCCGCTGGTCCTCGACGACGAGGAGGCCGTCGCCCTCGTCGTCGGCCTGCAGGCGGCGGCGCAGAGCGCGATCGCCGGGACGGCGGAGTCGTCGGTGCGCGCGCTGACCAAGGTGGTGCAGGTGCTGCCGCCCCGGCTGCGCCGCCGGGCCGACGCGCTGCGGGCGGTCACCGAGCCGGCCGGCTGGCGCGGGGTCCCGGCGGACATCGACGCGGAGGTGCTGACCACCGTCGCGCAGGCCTGCCGCGACACCGAGCGCCTGGCGTTCGGCTACACGGCGGCCGACGGCGCCCCCACCGAGCGGGAGGTCGAGCCCGCCCGGCTGGTCCCGCTCGGCCGCCGCTGGTACCTGGTCGCCTACGACCTCGGCCGCGGCGACTGGCGCAGCTTCCGGCTGGACCGGGTCACCGCCCCGCGCCCCACCGGCGCCCGCTTCGCGCCGCGGCGGCTGCCGGCCGAGGACGCCGCGGCCTTCGTGCGCGCGGCGATGGGACCGCGAGCGACGCCGGTGGCGGTCGAGGCGGTGGTGGCCGCGCCCGCGGAGCAGGTCCGCGACCGCATCGGCCGCTGGGCGCGGGTGGTGGAGGAGGGGCCGCGGTCGAGCCGCGTGTACCTGGAGACCGACGCCCTGGACTGGCCCGCGTTCGCCCTCGGGTCGCTCGGGGCGGAGTTCACCGTGGTCGGGCCGCCTGAGTTGCGGGACCTCCTGCGCGAGTGGGCGGACCGGTTCGGCCGCGCGGTGGTCGGTATCGATTCGGTTGCGACTGGTCCCGGTGCACCGGCCCCCGAAACCCGGGGCTGACAGGCTCCCCGAACCCGACCCCGTGACGAGGATGGTGCCCGCTCATGCGCTCCACCCGGATGTTCCTCCGCTCCGCCGCCCTCTGCTCCGCGCTGCTCCTCACGGCCACCGCCTGTGGCGGGGACGGCGACGGCGGTGGTGGTGGCGGCGGAGGTGGTGGGGACGGCGAGGCGCCGCGGGTCGCCGCGGTCTTCTCCGGCACCACCACCGACGCCGACTACACCTTCCTCGGCCTCGAGGCGCTGCAGGCGGCCGAGAGCGAGTACGGCGCGGAGACCACCTACTCCGAGAGCGTGGCGGTGCCCGACGCGCAGCGGGTCCTGCGCGAGTACGTCGCCGACGGCTACACCGTCATCTGGACCCACGGCAGCCAGTTCTACGACGCCACCGTCGCCGTGGCCGAGGAGGCACCGGACGTCGTCTTCATCGCCGAGCAGGACACCCAACCCGCCGACGTCCCCGAGAACGTGTGGGTGCTCGACCGGAACTTCCACCTGGCCTTCTACCCGCTGGGCGTGCTGGCCGCGGCCACCACGCAGAGCCAGCAGATCGCCTACCTGGGCGGGGCCACCCTGCCGTTCAGCTACTCCGAGGTGCACGCGGTCGAGCAGGCGCTGGCCGACGTCGGCAGCACCGCGACGCTGACCCCCGTGTGGACCGGTGACCTCAACGACCCCACCCGCGGCCAGCAGTTCACCAGCCAGCTGATCGCCGGCGGCGCCGACGTCGTCCTCGGCTCGCTCAACCTCGGCATGGTCGGCGCGTTCGAGGCGGTCAAGGCCGAGCCCGCGGGCGCCGTCCGGATCACCGCGAAGTACACCGACAAGTCCGACCTGGCCCCCGACCACTACCTGACCTCGGTGCTCTACGACTTCTCGGTCATGCTCGACGAGATCCTGGGCCAGGTGCAGGACGGCGAGACCGGCGGCTACCTCGGCATGACCTTCGAGCAGGGCATCTCGCTGCAGCCGCCGGCCGGTGTCGACCAGGCCGTCATCGACCAGGTCGACGAGGTCGTCGCGGGTCTCACCAGTGGCGAGATCGAGGTCGAGCGCGACGTCACCCCGGTCGAGTGACGGCCGGGCAGCAGCCGCGGGCGGGGGAGGCAGCGCCCCCGCCCGCGGGGCGGGTGCCGCTGTCGATGAGCGGCGTGACCAAGTCCTTCGGGCCGGTCAAGGCGCTCGTCGACGCGGACTTCGAGCTCGCCGCCGGCGAGGTGCACGGCCTGGTCGGCGGCAACGGCGCCGGCAAGACCACCCTGATGAACGTCCTGTACGGGCTGTACCGGCCCGACGCGGGCACCATCCGGGTCGACGGCCGTGAGGTGCACGTGCGGTCGCCGCGCGACGCGATCGGCCTGGGCATCGGCATGGTGCACCAGCACCTGCTCCAGGTGCCCGCGTACACGGTCGTGGAGAACGTCGTCGTCGGCACCAGCGGCGGCTCGGGCGGGCTGCGCGCGGCCGGACGGCGGATCGCCGAGCTCTCCGACCGCTTCGGCCTGGCCGTCGACCCGCGGGCGCGCACCGACCGGCTGTCGGTGGGCGCCCGCCAGCGGGTGGAGATCCTCAAGGTGCTCTACCGCGGGGCGCGGATCCTCGTCCTCGACGAGCCGACGACCAACCTGACCCCGCAGGAGGTCGACGCGCTGTTCGCCTCGCTGCGCGAGATCGTCGCCGAGGGCACCAGCGTCGTGTTCATCTCGCACAAGGTGCGCGAGGTGCTGGCCATCTGCGACCGCATCTCCGTCATGCGCGACGGCCGCCGGCTCACCACGGTCCGCCGCGACGAGACCGACGCCGCGGGCGTGGCCGGGCTGATGGTCGGCGAGCTGGCGGCGGAGCAGTCCACCGAGGTCGCCGCCGCGCTCGGCCTGGCCGAGGTCGGAGCCGTCGCGGCGGAGGCACCGGAGCACGCGACCGCCGGCTCCGCGGTGCGGCTGGCCGTCACGGACCTCGAGGTCGACAACGACCACGGCGTGCCGGCGCTGCACGGCCTGGGCCTCACCGTCCGGGCGGGGGAGGTCCTGGGGGTCGCCGGGGTCGCCGGCAACGGCCAGGTGGAGCTCGCCGAGGCGCTGTCCGGCGTGCGTCCGGTGCGGTCGGGCAGCGTGGCCGTCGACGGCGCCGAGCTGGCCGGCCGGCCGACGCTGCGGTGGCTGGGCGCCGGGGTCGCCTACGTGCCGGAGGACCGCCACCGCGACGGCATCCTCGGCGCGGCGTCGGTCACCGACAACCTGCTGCTCGGCTCCCAGCGCGACCGCGCCCACCGCCGGGCCGGGTTGATCGACTGGCGGGGCGTGCGCGAGCACGCCCGGCGCACCATCGAGCGCTACGCCATCCGGACGCCGGGCCCCGACGCCCCGGCCGCCAACCTCTCCGGCGGCAACATCCAGCGGCTGGTGCTGGCCCGGGCGTTCGAGCGCGAGCCCGCGGTGCTCGTGCTGCAGAACCCCACCCGCGGCCTGGACCTGCGCTCCACCCGCTTCGTCTACGACCGTGTCGAGGAGGCCCGCGACCGCGGCTGCGCCGTCGTGCTCATCTCCGAGGACCTCGACGAGCTGAGCCTGCTCGCCGACCGCATGGTGGTCCTCTACTCCGGCCGGGTGGTCGGGGAGCGCGCCCGCGGGGACTTCGACGCCTACGCACTGGGCCGGCTGATGGCCGGCGTCCGGGAGGATGCATGACCGCCCCCACGGCACCGGCGCAGACCGAGGTGCCGGACGTCCCGCTGCACGGTGGACTGCGGGTGCTGCGCGACCTGCTGCCCTACGTGCTGGCCCTCGTGCTCGCCTTCCTCGTCTCCGGCGTGGTCATGGCGGTGCTCGGGTACGACGCCCTCGGCGCGTTCACCACGATCCTGACGACGTCGTTCAAGACGACGTTCGGCTTCACCGAGACCCTCACCAAGTGGGTCACCGTCGTCCTCCTGGCGCTGGCGTTCACCATCCCGCTGGCCGTCGGCCGGTTCAACATCGGCGGCGAGGGCCAGCTGCTGGTCGGCGGCACCGCGGCGGCCGGCGTCGGCATCGTGTACGCCGACCTGCCGACGGCGGTGCTGCTGCCGCTGGTGCTGCTCGCCGGCGTGCTCGCCGGGCTGCTCTGGGCGGGGATCGCCGCGCTGCTCATGGCGCGGTTCGGGGTGAACGAGATCCTCAGCACCGTCCTGCTGAACTTCGTCTCCTTCCAGGTGCTGGACTACGCCGCCACCGAGGTGTGGGCCGACCCCGCCGCCGGCGTGGCGGCCACCCGGACGGTGGGGGAGTCGGCCGAGCTGCCGGTCCTCGGTGGGCCCCCCGGCGTGCACGCCGGGATCCTGCTGGCGGTGGTGGTGAGCCTGGCGAGCATCGTCGTCACCCGGCGGACGGCGGCCGGCTTCGAGCTGCGGGCCGCCGGGACCAACCCGCGGGCGGCGGCGATCAACGGCATCCGTGTCGGGCGGGTGGCGGTCGTCGCGCTCGTCGTCGGCGGGGCGCTGGCCGGGCTGGCCGGCGCCATCGAGGTGGCCGGCGTCCACGGCCGGGCCATCGAGGGGATGCAGGCCAACTACCTGCTGCTCGGCATCATCGTCGGGCTCATCGCCCGCGGGAACGCGCTGTGGGTGCCGGTGGTCGCCTTCGGGATCTCGATCCTCGAGGTCGGCGCCAGCTCGATGCAGCGCACGGTCGGGGTGCCGGCCGAGATGGTCCTCATCATCGAGGCCCTGATCCTGATCTTCCTGCTCCTGTCCGACGTCATCGCCGGGCGACTCGCGCGGAGGGCCGCGACGTGAGCGAGCTTGCGAGCTCACCCATGGACAGAGCACCGGCGGTCGTGCGGCCGACGAGCGCCAGCGAGGAGGACGCATGACCGAGTTCGAGACCCTGGCCCAGCTCACCGTGATCGCCACGGTGCCCTACCTGCTGGCCTCGCTGGGCACGATGCTCGGCGGGCTGGCCGGCGTCTTCAGCGTCTCGCAGGAGGGCGTCATGGTGCTGGGCGCCTCGGTCGGCTTCCTCGTCAGCTACGGCGTCGGCAGCAACACGGTCGGCATCGTCTGCGCCGCGGCCGTGGGGGCGCTGTTCGGCCTCGTGCTCGGCTGGGCGACGACGTCCCTGCGGCTGGACCAGTTCGTCATCGGCCTGGCGCTGTTCTTCGCCGCGACCGGGCTGGCCGGGCTGCTGTTCCGGGTGGTCGTCGGGCAGTCGGGCACGCAGCCGCTGATCCAGACCCTGCCGCGGGTGGAGATCCCGCTGCTCAGCGACATCCCGGTGCTCGGCACCGTGCTGTTCTCGAACAACCTGCTGGTCTACTTCGCCGCGCTCGTGGCGGTCGGGCTGTACTTCTTCCTGTACCGCACGCGGGCCGGCCTGGACCTGCGCGCGGTGGGGGAGAACCCGAAGGCGGCCGACAGTCTCGGCATCCCGGTCGCCCGGACCCGCATCTGGACGGCGACGGCCGGCGGCGCGCTCATGGCCATCGCAGGGGCCTACCTGCCCATGGTCTACACCGGCACGTTCACCGAGGGCATCGTCGGCGGCCGCGGGTGGCTGGCGATCGCGCTGACCTTCTTCGGCGGGTGGCGGCCGCAGTTCATCGCCGCGGGCGCGCTGTTCTTCGCCGCGATGGACGTCATCGCCCTGCGGGCCGAGGTCGGCGACGTCGGCATCCCGAGCCAGGTGCTGCTCGTGGTGCCCTACGTGGCGACCCTGCTGGTGATGATCTTCGCGTTCCGCTGGGCGCGGGTGCCGGCGTTCCTGGGCAAGAACTACGACCGGGAGAGCCGCACGGCGTGAGCCGCGCACGCCGGGTCGGGGGTGCGGTTCCTGTCGTACCCCCGGCCTAGCGTGCGAGGCGTCCCGGCACGGGAGCGAGTCCCAGGGGAGGTCACCATGACCCGCACCGTCACCAACCTCGACGACCTCGACCTGGAGATCGCCGTCGCCTACATCGCCCTCGGCGTGGCCCGCAGCGCGGAGGCGTACTGCCCGTCGGCGGAGAACACCCGGCTGGTCGAGGAGGACCGGGCATCGGTCGACGCGCTCCTCGACGAGCGCCTCGCGGCCGCCGCCTGACCTCCGTCCCGCCCGCAGCCGGCGCCTCGAGCCGCCGTGGAGCAGCCCCTCGCGGCCCCCGGTCGCTGAGACGCGTCTCGCCGACGAGCTCCGTCGGCGCTCCATGGGCAGCAGCCCCTGCGGGGGGTCATGGACCCGGCTCCTCGCGTCGGCAAGACCCCCTACCGATCTGTGGACAGCGCTCTGAACTGGGAATTCAGGTGGTTAGGGGTCTCCTGCGGCGGTAGACTTCGAACGTCTGATCGAAGGTGGGAGGTGTCGTGGACGGCTTGCCGTCGGTGCTCGACGCCGTGGTCGGTGAGGAGCTGGCGCCGCTGGGCGCGGCGGAGTTGCTGGACCGGCTGCGCGGGTTGCTGGTCGCGTCGAACCGGCTGGCGGCGGAGGTCGTCCGCACGGTGCGGGCGTGCGAGGTGAGCGGGGCGGCGGAGCACGACGGGCTGACGAGCATGCAGTCGTGGCTGCGCGGGCACGGGCGGCTGTCGCCGGCCGAGGCCGGGCGGGTGGTGCGCAACGGCCGCGCCCTGGTCCAGCTGTCGGCGGTGGCCGCGGCGTGCGC
The DNA here is from genome assembly GCF_054050135.1 of Geodermatophilus sp. SYSU D00705. Taxonomy (NCBI): domain Bacteria; kingdom Bacillati; phylum Actinomycetota; class Actinomycetes; order Geodermatophilales; family Geodermatophilaceae; genus Geodermatophilus; species Geodermatophilus sp. SYSU D00705. Next base: position 99,483 of record NZ_JBJGYT010000017.1, read on the forward strand.
CGACGGGCACGTCAGCGCCGTGCAGGTCGCCGTCATCGCCCCGATCACCAAGGACGACCGGCTGGCCGCCGCCGTCGAGCAGGGCGTGGACCTGGCCGAGGTGGACGGGGTCCTGGCCGGGGTGGCCGCCACGCGGCCTTACACCGTGCTGCGGCGGGTGGTCGGCCACTACCTGGCCCGGCTGGAGCCCGACGGGGCCGAGCCCGATCCCACCGAGGCCCGCGCGGTGTGGCTCGCCCGGCACGCCGACGGCGGCCTCACCGCCCGGGTCGAGCTCGACGCCGTGGGCGGGGAGAGGTTCTGCACCG